>NZ_JBBCGP010000001.1:3064327-3399631 GCF_037200945.1 Methylovirgula sp. | reverse complement strand
AACCGTATGGCGCCAAGCGGATAAGTATAACGTACCGCGTGTCGTCTTCGTCAATAAGATGGACAAGATCGGCGCCGATTTCTTCCGCTGCGTCGAGGAGATTCATACCAAGGTTGGCGGCCGCCCGATTTGCATTCAATTGCCGATCGGTTCGGAGTCGAATTTCAAAGGCATTATCGATCTCGTACGGATGAAAGCCGTCGTCTGGGAAGACGAGGCGCTTGGTGCCAAATATCACGACGAGGATATTCCAGCCGAGCTGCAGGAGCAGGCGGAAAAATATCGCCACGATTTGGTCGAGGCGGCCGTCGAACTCGATGACGATGTGATGGGTGCTTATCTCGACGGCACCGAACCGGACGAGTCGACGCTCAAGCGCCTCATCCGTAAAGCAGTTCGCGACATCGCCTTTATTCCGGTCCTCTGCGGCTCGGCCTTCAAGAACAAGGGCGTGCAGCCCTTGCTCGACGCCGTTGTCGATTATCTGCCGTCGCCGCTCGATCGCGAGGCGATCAAGGGCGTTGACGTGAACACCGGCGAAGAGACCGTTCGCGTCGCCAATGACGACGAGCCGTTCTCGATGCTTGCCTTCAAGATCATGGACGATCCGTTCGTCGGGTCGCTGACCTTCGCCCGCATCTATTCGGGCAAGATCGATTCGGGCACCACGGTGCTCAATTCGACGAAGGACAAGCGCGAGCGCATCGGCCGTATGTTGCTGATGCACGCCAACAACCGCGAAGACATTAAAGAGGCTTTTGCCGGCGACATCATCGCGCTTGCTGGTCTCAAAGATACGCGCACTGGCGACACGCTATGCGATCAGCAAAAGCCCGTCATTCTTGAGCGGATGGAATTTCCGGAGCCGGTCATCGAGATCGCCATCGAGCCGAAGTCGAAGGCCGACCAGGAGAAGCTTGGCATCGCGCTGTCGAAGCTCGCTGCTGAGGATCCGTCCTTCCGCGTTTCGACGGATCAGGAGTCCGGCCAGACTATTCTGAAGGGCATGGGCGAGCTGCATCTCGACATCAAGGTCGATATTCTGAAGCGTACCTATAAGGTCGACGCCAACATCGGCGCGCCGCAGGTTGCCTATCGCGAGCGCCTGACCAAGCGCGTCGAGAAAGATTATGTCCATAAGAAGCAGACCGGCGGTACGGGTCAGTTCGCGAAGGTGGTCATCATCTTCGAGCCGAACGAGCCAGGCGCTGGCAATGTGTTCGAGTCGAAGATCGTCGGCGGCGCCGTGCCGAAGGAATATATTCCGGGCGTTGAAAAGGGCATCAACAGCGTCATGGGCTCCGGTGTTCTCGCCGGCTTCCCGGTTGTCGACGTCAAGGCGACATTGATCGACGGCGGCTTCCACGACGTCGATTCATCTGTTCTCGCTTTCGAAATCGCTGCGCGCGCTGCGTTCCGCGAGGCGTTGCGCGAGGGCGGCTCGGTATTGCTCGAGCCGATCATGAAGGTCGAAGTGACAACGCCGGAAGATTACACCGGCTCGGTCATGGGCGATCTGCTTGGCCGGCGCGGGCAAGTGCAAGGCCAGGACATGCGCGGCAACGCGGTGGTCATCAATGCGATGGTGCCGCTCGCCAATATGTTTGGTTATGTCAATCAATTGCGGTCCTTCAGCCAGGGCCGTGCTAACTACACGATGCAGTTCGATCACTACGAGCAAGTGCCTGCGGCGGAAGCCGCCAAGGTGCAGGCGAAGTTCGCCTGAGGACTGGGAAAGGGTTGAAGGAGCCGAGTCATGGCCAAAGAAAAATTTTCGCGCAACAAGCCGCATTGTAACATCGGAACGATCGGTCACGTCGATCATGGCAAGACGTCGCTAACTGCGGCGATTACCAAGGTCTTGGCTGAAACGGGCGGTGCGACCTTCACGGCCTATGACCAGATCGACAAGGCGCCGGAAGAAAAGGCGCGCGGCATCACGATCTCGACGGCGCACGTCGAGTACGAGACCAAGGCGCGCCATTATGCGCACGTCGATTGCCCCGGCCACGCCGACTATGTGAAGAACATGATCACCGGCGCAGCGCAGATGGACGGCGCGATCCTCGTCGTGTCGGCTGCTGACGGCCCGATGCCGCAGACCCGCGAGCATATCCTGCTTGCGCGCCAGGTCGGCGTGCCGGCGCTCGTTGTCTTCCTGAATAAGGTCGACATGGTCGACGATCCGGAATTGCTTGAGCTCGTCGAACTCGAAGTCCGCGAGCTTCTGTCGAAGTACGAGTTTCCCGGTGATGATATTCCGATCACCAAGGGCTCGGCTCTTTGCGCGCTTGAGGGCCGCAACCCCGAGATCGGCCATGACGCTGTTCTGGCTCTGATGACGACGGTTGATGATTACATTCCGCAGCCGGAGCGTCCGATCGATCAGCCGTTCCTGATGCCGGTCGAAGACGTGTTCTCGATCTCGGGCCGCGGCACGGTCGTCACGGGCCGTGTCGAGCGCGGCATCGTCAAGGTCGGCGAGGAAGTCGAGATCGTCGGTTTGAAGCCGACCGTCAAGACCACCGTCACTGGCGTCGAAATGTTCCGCAAGCTGCTCGATCAGGGGCAGGCGGGCGACAATATCGGCGCGCTGCTACGCGGCACCAAGCGTGAAGACGTCGAGCGCGGCCAGGTGCTGTGCAAGCCCGGCTCCGTGAAGCCGCACACCAAGTTCAAGGCTGAGGCTTACATCCTCACCAAGGACGAGGGCGGCCGTCACACGCCGTTCTTCACCAACTATCGTCCGCAGTTCTATTTCCGTACGACGGACGTGACCGGTGTCGTCACGCTGCCGGAAGGTACGGAAATGGTCATGCCGGGCGATAACGTAACGATGAGCGTTGAGCTGATCGTGCCGATCGCGATGGAAGAAAAGCTGCGCTTCGCAATTCGCGAAGGTGGCCGCACCGTCGGCGCCGGCGTCGTCGCTTCGATCCAGGAATAAGGTAACTCGGCCGGACGCGGGCTTAAGTCCGCGTCCGATCGTCAAGGAAAAAAGAAGATGAACGGCCAAAACATTCGCATCCGCCTCAAGGCGTTCGATCACCGAATTCTCGACACCTCGACCAAAGAGATCGTGTCGACGGCGAAGCGGACGGGTGCGCAGGTGCGCGGCCCAATTCCGCTGCCGACAAAGATCGAGAAGTTCACGGTCAACCGCTCGCCGCATGTCGATAAGAAATCGCGCGAGCAGTTCGAGATCAGAACCCACAAACGGGTGCTCGATATCGTCGACCCAACGCCGCAGACAGTCGATGCTTTGATGAAGCTCGACCTCGCTGCTGGTGTCGATGTGGAGATCAAGCTTTAAGCGTCGCTGGCGAGAAGTGCATACTTCTCCGATTTTGGCGATGCCATAGAGATTTATGCACTGTCTTATGACGGTGCGATGAAAAGGACGAACGGGCCGGGGCGGAAGCTTTGGTCTTGAAGGACAAAGAACATGCGGTCAGGTGTTATCGCACAGAAGCTGGGCATGACTCGCGTCTTCACAGACGGCGGCGAGCATGTACCGGTCACGGTTCTGAAGCTCGATGGCTGCCAAGTCGTCGCGCAGCGGACCAAAGAGGTGAACGGCTACACAGCCGTGCAGCTGGGCATCGGCCATGCCAAGGTGAAGAACGTGTCGAAGGCCGAGCGCGGCCGGTTCGCGATCGCCAAAGTCGAGCCGCGTCTGAAGCTGGCTGAGTTCCCGGTCGAGGAAGCGACGCTGTTGCCGGTCGGCGCGGAGATCACTGCGGATCATTTCGTCGTCGGTCAGTTCGTCGATGTCACCGGCACGAGCATGGGTAAGGGCTTCGCCGGTCCGATGAAGCGGTGGAACTTCGGCGGTCTGCGCGCGACACACGGTGTCTCGATCTCGCACCGCTCGCATGGTTCGACTGGTGGCCGTCAGGATCCGGGCAAGACCTTCAAGAACAAGAAAATGGCCGGTCATATGGGCGCTGACCGTGTCACGACGTTGAATCTGCGCGTCGTGCAGACCGATGTTGAGCGTGGCCTCATCCTGGTTGAAGGCGCCGTGCCTGGCACCAAGGGCGGTTGGATCTATGTCCGCGATGCCGTGAAGAAGGCGTTGCCGAAGGACGTTCCGCAGCCCGGCAAATATCGTTTGGCCACGGAAGCGCAAGGCGAGACGCCTGCAGGGGCGCCTACGGCGCCGGCGGAAGGAGCTTCGTCGTGAAGATCGACATCACCTCGCTCGAAGGCGGCAGCGCCGGCGAAATTGAATTGAATGATGCCATTTTTGGCCTGGAACCTCGCGCGGACATTCTTGCCCGCATGGTGCGCTACCAGCTCGCCAAGCGCCGGGCCGGCACGCATCAGACGCAGGGCCGCGCCGACGTCGCGCGGACCGGCAAGAAAATGTACAAGCAGAAGGGCACCGGCAATGCCCGCCACGGCTCGGCCCGCGTGCCGCAGTTCCGCGGCGGCGGTCGTGCCTTCGGTCCCGTCACGCGTTCGCATGCGCATGATCTGCCGAAGAAGGTGCGCGCGCTGGCGTTGAAACATGCGCTCTCGGCCAAGGCCAAGGACGGCGGCATCATCGTTTGGGAAAACGCCGAGTTTGCCGAAGGCAAGACCAAGGCGCTGCTTGGCCATTTCGCCAAGCTTGGCCTGACCAATGCGCTGATCATCGACGGCGCGACCGTTGCCGCGAATTTCGGCCAGGCGGCGCGCAACATTCCGTCGATCGATGTTCTGCCTGTGCAAGGCATCAATGTTTACGACATCCTCCGCCGTGAGAAACTGATTCTCACGAAGGCGGCCGTCGATGCGCTGGAGGCGCGTTTCGCATGAGCACGTCGAAGACTTTCGCTACGGCGCGCCACTACGATCTGATCGTCTCTCCGGTTATCACCGAGAAGGCGACGGCGGCGTCGGAGCACAACAAGGTGATTTTCAAGGTCCGCAAGGAAGCGACGAAGCCTGAGATCAAGGCCGCGATCGAGAAGCTATTCGACGTCAAGGTCGAGGCCGTGAACACGCTGGTCCGCAAGGGCAAGCGGAAAGTGTTCAAGGGCGTGCGCGGCGTGCAGTCGGACGTCAAGCAGGCGGTCGTGACGCTGGCCGAAGGGCACAGCATCGACGTGACCACCGGGCTCTGAGGGTAGGATCATGGCACTCAAGACATTCAAGCCCATCACGCCCAGCCTTCGCCAATTGGTGATTGTTGACCGGTCGGAGCTTTACAAGGGCAAGCCGCTCAAGCAGCTCACCGAAGGCAAGTCCTCGTCGGGCGGCCGTAATAACAACGGCCGCATAACTGTTCGCTTTCGTGGCGGCGGCCATAAGCAGACCTACCGGATCATCGACTTCAAGCGCCGTAAGCTTGACATGCCGGCAAAGGTCGAGCGGATCGAATACGATCCGAACCGCACGCCTTTCATCGCGCTCATCCGTTACAGCGACGGTGAGCAGGCTTATATCATCGCGCCGCAGCGCCTTTCGGTCGGCGACGAAGTGATTGCTGGTCAGCAGGTCGATGTGAAGCCGGGCAACGCCATGCCGCTTGCGTCGATGCCGGTCGGCACGATCGTGCATAACGTCGAGATCAAGATCGGCAAGGGCGCCGCTATGGTGCGTTCGGCCGGCAATTTCGCGCAGGTCGTCGGCCGCGATCAGGGCTATGTCATCGTTCGTCTCAATTCCGGCGAGCAGCGGCTTGTTCACGGCCAATGCTTCGCGACGGTCGGCGCGGTGTCGAACCCGGATCATATGAACGCTTCGGTCGGTAAGGCCGGTCGTAGCCGCTGGCTTGGCCGCCGTCCGCATAACCGCGGCGTCACCATGAACCCGGTCGATCACCCGCATGGCGGCGGCGAAGGCCGCACCTCGGGTGGCCGGCATCCGGTCACGCCCTGGGGCAAGCCGACCAAGGGCAAGAAGACCCGCTCGAACAAATCCACTGACAAGTTCATCGTGACCTCGCGTCACAAGAGCAAGAAGAAGGCGTAAAGCAATGGCGCGCTCGCTCTCCAAAGGTCCGTTCGTCGACGGCTATATGCTGAAAAAGGCAGATGCCGCGCGCGGTTCGGGCCGCAACGAAGTTATCAAGATCTGGAGCCGTCGCTCGACGATCCTGCCGCAGTTCGTCGGCCTGACGTTCGGCGTCCATAACGGTCATAAGCACATCCCCGTTATGGTGAGCGAGGATATGATCGGCCACAAGTTCGGCGAGTTCTCGCCCACCCGGACGTTTCACGGACATTCCGGCGACAAAAAAGCCAAGAGAGGCTGAGGCGCATCATGGGCAAGCAGCAAGCGCCGCGCGCTTTGAAGGATAATGAGGCGAAAGCCGTCTGCCGGATGATTCGTGTCAGCCCGCAGAAGCTGAACCTCGTCGCGCAATTGATTCGCGGCAAGAAGGTGGAGCGCGCCTTGGCGGAGCTCGAATTTTCGCGCAAGCGCATTGCGGTCGACGTCAAGAAGACGCTCGAGAGCGCGATCGCCAACGCTGAAAATAATCATAACCTCGATGTCGACGATCTTGTCGTCGCTGAGGCGTTCGTCGGCAAGGGCCTTGTGCTCAAGCGTTTTTCGCCGCGTGCACGCGGTCGCGCCGGGCGGATCGAGAAGCCGTTTTCGAATTTGACCATCGTCGTGCGCGAGGTCGAAGCGCCGGCACCAGCCGGGGCTTGAGGAGCAAGCAATGGGACAGAAAGTCAATCCAATCGGCCTGCGCCTTGGCATCAACCGGACCTGGGATTCGCGCTGGTACGCCAACAAGGGCGAATACGGCAAGCTGCTGCACGAGGACATTCGCATCCGCGAGCTTCTGTTCAAGATGCTCAAGCAGGCGGCCGTGTCGAAGGTCATCATCGAGCGGCCACATAAGAAGTGCCGCGTGACGATCTATTCGGCGCGCCCCGGCGTGGTCATCGGCAAGAAGGGCGCGGACATCGACAAGATCCGCAAGGCCGTCGCGAAGCTCACCGAGTCCGAGGTCGTCATCAATATCGTCGAGGTGCGCAAGCCCGAGGTCGATGCGACATTGATCGCAGACTCGATTGCCCAACAGCTCGAACGCCGCGTGGCTTTCCGCCGCGCAATGAAGCGCGCCGTGCAATCGGCGATGCGTCTTGGCGCTGAAGGCATTCGTATCAATTGCTCTGGTCGTCTTGGCGGCGCCGAAATCGCCCGTCTCGAATGGTATCGCGAGGGCCGGGTGCCGCTGCATACGCTGCGCGCCGACATCGATTATGGCACCGCGACGGCGCATACGGCTTACGGCACGTGCGGCATCAAGGTCTGGGTGTTCAAGGGCGAAATCCTCGAACACGATCCGATGGCGCAGGACAAGAAGATGGCGGAGCAGGATCACGGCGGCGGTGGTGGCGGTGAACGCCGTCCACGGCGCGATCGCGACGCGGCCTGAGAACGACGCGAAGATTTTGAAAGACTAGAACCATGTTGCAACCTAAGCGCACGAAGTTCCGCAAAGCTTTCAAGGGCCGTATTCACGGCGACTCGAAGGCTGGGTACAACCTCGACTTCGGCGAATATGGCCTGAAGGCGATGGAACCCGATCGCGTTACCGCACGCCAGATCGAGGCCGCCCGCCGCGCTATGACGCGGCATATGAAGCGCGCCGGCCGCGTCTGGATTCGCATTTTCCCGGACGTGCCGGTGTCGAAAAAGCCGACGGAAGTCCGCATGGGTAAGGGCAAGGGCGCGCCGGAATTCTGGGCCGTGCGTATCGCGCCCGGCCGTATCATGTTCGAGATCGGCGGCGTGCCGACGGAACTCGCGCGTGAAGCGTTGACGCTGGCAGCCGCTAAGCTGCCAATCAAGACGCGCTTCGTGCAACGTATCGTGGAATAGGAGGCGCACCGTGAAAAACAAGCAACGTTTGTCGGACCTGCGCGTCATGTCCGCGGATCAATTGGAACACGAAGTCCTGAACCTCAAGAAGGAGCAGTTCAATCTGCGCTTTCAGCGGGCGACCGGGCAGCTTCAGGATACGGCGCGGGTGCGCATCGTCCGCCGCGATATCGCGCGGGCGAAGACGATTGCCGCCACGCAAGCTAAGAAAAAGGTTTAAGTCATGCCGAAACGCGTTCTCCAGGGCGTCGTCGTCAGCGACAAGCAGGATAAGACAGTCGTGGTGAAGGTCGAACGGCGTTTCACCCATCCGCTGCTGAAGAAGACTGTGCGGCGGTCGAAGAATTTTCATGCGCACGATGAGGCCAATAAGGCCAAGGTCGGCGATACGGTGCTGATCGAGGAAACTCGTCCGATCTCGCGGCTGAAACGCTGGGTCGTTGTCGAGGGTGCCGCGGCGGCCACAACGAATTAAGCCAGGTCCTGCAAGGGATTCGGGCATTGGAACAAGAAACTCAGGCGAAGTCCGGCGACGGAAACCTGTCTGACAAGAAAGGCGCAAGGCCATGATACAGATGCAGACCAATCTCGACGTCGCCGATAATTCCGGCGCGCGCCGCGTGATGTGCATCAAGGTGCTCGGCGGTTCAAAGCGGAAATATGCCTCGATCGGCGACATCATTGTCGTTTCGATCAAGGAGGCGATTCCGCGCGGCCGCGTCAAGAAGGGCGACGTGATGAAAGCGGTGGTCGTGCGGACCGCCAAGGATATCAAGCGGCAGGACGGTTCGGTCATCCGCTTCGATTCCAATGCCGCCGTGCTGATCAACAATCAGTCTGAGCCTGTCGGCACCCGCATCTTCGGACCGGTGCCGCGCGAGTTGCGCGCCAAGAACCACATGAAGATCATTTCGCTCGCGCCGGAGGTTCTGTGATGGCCGCGAAGATCAAAAAAGGCGACAAGGTCGTCGTTCTCACCGGCCGCGACAAGGGCCGTGGTGGCGAGGTGCTGCAGGTATTGCCGCGTGAAGAGCGTGCTGTTGTGCGCGGCGTCAATATCATCAAGCGCCATCAGCGCCAGACGCCGAGCCAGGAAGGTGGCATCATTTCTAAGGAGAGCACGATTCACCTCTCCAACCTCGCGCTGGCCGATCCGAAAGACGGCAAGGCAACGCGGGTGAGCTTCAAAATTCTCGACGACGGCCGCAAGGTCCGCGTTGCCAAACGTTCGGGAGACCTGATCGATGGCTGAGCCGAAAAACGAAAAGGGCGCGCCGAAAGGCGGCGCCAAGAAAGACGCAAAGCAGCAGGCCAAGGGCGGCGGTGAAACCCGGTCGGCGCGGGCGCGTGAAAACGCCTCTGCCGAGCCGTTCATCGCGCCGGCTGATTACGTGCCGCGTCTCAAGAAGCATTACAATGAGGTCGTGCGTGACGAGCTCGTCAAGCAGTTTGGCTACAAGAATGCGCTTGAAGTGCCGGTGATCGAGAAGATCGTGATCAACATGGGCGTCGGCGAGGCGGTCAATGACACGAAGAAAGTAACCTCGGCGGCAGCCGATCTTGCTTTGATTGCAGGGCAGAAGCCTGTTATCACCCGGGCCCGCAAGGCGATCGCGACCTTCAAGGTGCGCGAGAACATGCCGATCGGCGCGAAGGTGACGTTGCGCAAGACTCGGATGTACGAGTTTCTCGATCGTCTCGTGACGATCGCGTTGCCGCGCGTGCGCGACTTCCGCGGCCTCAACCCGAAGAGCTTTGACGGGCGTGGCAATTATGCGCTCGGCATTAAGGAGCACCTCGTGTTCCCGGAAATCGATTACGACAAGGCTGAGAGCATGCTCGGTCTTGACGTCATCGTTTGCACGACGGCGAAAACCGACGAAGAGGCGCGCGCCCTTTTGCGCGCATTCAACTTCCCGTTCCGGCAGTGAGACCCGGTCTCAAACGCGGAGCCAAGAGGTAGGTATATGGCTAAGAAAAGTTCGATCGAAAAGAACAAGCATCGCGAGAAGCTCGTCAAGCAATATGCGGCGCGCCGCAAGCGGCTGAAGGCTGTGGCGGATGACCAAAACCTTCCCGCTGAGGAGCGCTTTGCCGCGCGGCTGAAGCTTGCCGAATTGCCGCGCAATTCGTCGGCGGTGCGCGTGCGCAATCGTTGCGAAGTCTCCGGCCGTCCGCGTGGCTTCATCGGCAAGATGAAGATGTCGCGTATTGCAGTCCGTGATCTCGGCTCCAGTGGCCAGATCCCGGGCCTTGTGAAATCGAGCTGGTGAGGAGGGCCGCATGTCCGTGAACGATCCGCTCGGCGATATGCTGACCCGTATCCGCAATGCGCAGATGCGCCGCAAGGGCAAGGTGAATACGCCTGGCTCGCGGCTGCGCGCGCATGTGCTCGACGTCCTGACGCAGGAAGGCTATATCCGCGGCTATTCGGCCACGGAATATGGCAATGGCCGCACCGAGTTCGAAATCGAACTCAAATATTATGACGGCGAACCTGTCATCAAGGAATTGGAGCGCGTGTCGAAGCCCGGCCGGCGCGTCTATGCGGCGGTTGCCGAGATGCCCCAGGTTGCGAATGGCCTCGGCATCACCATCGTGTCGACTTCGAAGGGCGTGATGGCCGACCATACGGCGCGCGATGCGCATGTGGGCGGCGAAGTGCTCTGCAAAGTCTTCTGATCGGAAAGTAGGATAGCGATATGTCTCGCGTCGGAAAAAAAGCCGTCGTTCTGCCAGCCGGCGTCACTGCCAAGGTTGAGGGACAGAACATTGCCGTCAAGGGCGCGAAGGGCGAATTGCGCTTCGAGGTTCCGGGCGACGTCAACGTCAGTTTCGCTGATAACCAGATCAAGGTTGATCCGCGCAATGAGACCAAACGCGCCCGCGCGCTGTGGGGAACGGCCCGCGCGCAGGTGAACAATCTCGTCATCGGCGTCACCAAGGGCTTCGAGCGTAAGCTTGAGATCAACGGCGTCGGCTACAAGGCCGCCGTGGCCGGCAAGAATTTGCAATTGTCGCTAGGCTACAGCCACGACGTGGTCTTCCCGATTCCGCAAGGCATCGCGATCACCACGCCGAAGCCGACCGAGATCACGATCGTCGGCATCGATAAGCGCCAGGTCGGGCAGGTGGCGGCGGAAATCCGCGCCTTTCGGCCGCCGGAGCCCTATAAGGGCAAGGGCGTGAAATATTCTGACGAATTCATCTTCCGCAAGGAAGGCAAGAAGAAATAAGGCGCAAGCCTTCAGGAGTTTGGACCTATGGCGAAGGATATCAAGACAGGGGCTCGTCGCAAGGCGCGTGTCCGGCGGGCGGTCAAGGCCCATGCCTATGGCAAGCCGCGTCTGTCGGTGCATCGTTCGTCGAAGCAGATCTATGCGCAGATCATCGATGATGCGGCTGGCCGCACGGTGGCCGCTGCCTCGACGCTTGAGAAAACCAATCGCGACGCGCTGAAGACCGGCGCGACGATCGAGGCGGCGCGCGAAGTCGGCAAGCAGATCGCCGCCCGCGCACTCGAAGCGGGCGTGAAAGAGGTCGTCTTCGATCGCGGCGCTTACGTGTACCACGGCCGCGTCAAGGCGCTTGCCGAAGGCGCGCGCGAGGCGGGGCTGACCATTTAAACAATTCGAAGCGAGCGGCAGCAGAACGCCGGCCGCGTAAGTGACGAAAGAACGGAAGAGACTATATGGCACGCGAAGGTGAAGGCGGCGGCCGAGGCCGCGATCGGGATCGGGAAGACAGCGAATTTGTGGATCGTTTGGTCCACATCAATCGCGTCGCGAAAGTGGTGAAGGGCGGCCGGCGTTTCGGCTTTGCTGCGCTTGTCGTCGTCGGCGACCAGAAGGGTCGCGTCGGCTTCGGCCATGGCAAGGCACGCGAAGTGCCGGAGGCGATCCGCAAGGCGACGGAAGCTGCCAAGCACTCCCTGATTCGCGTGCCGCTGCGCGAAGGTCGTACGCTGCATCATGATGTGACGGGCCGCCACGGCGCGGGCCGCGTCGTCCTGCGCGCCGCACCGGCCGGTACCGGCATCATCGCCGGCGGCCCGATGCGCGCCGTGTTCGAGACGCTCGGTATGCATGACGTCGTCGCCAAGTCGCAGGGTTCGTCCAATCCCTACAACATGGTCCGTGCAACTTTCGATGCCTTGCAGCAGGAAGACTCGCCGCGCGCGGTTGCCGCGCGCCGTAGCCTGAAGGTTTCGACGCTGCAGGCACGCCGCCTTGGCGGCGATTCCGAAGCCGCAGCTGAGGCGTAAGGATTTTGCCATGACGAAAACGTCGAAATCGAAGCTCGTCGTCGAGCAAATCAAGAGCCCGATCGGCCGTCCGGCCGCGCAGCGCTCAACGCTGATCGGCCCTTGGCCTTAACAAGCTTGGTCGCCGTGCGGAGCTTGCCGATACGCCGGCCATCCGCGGTATGATCGATAAAGTCGCGCATCTCGTGCGCATCGTCGAGAACGCGTGAGGATAGTCAAATGAAACTCAACGAGATCACCGACAATCCCGGTTCGTCGAAAGACCGCATCCGCGTCGGGCGCGGCATTGGCTCGGGCAAGGGCAAGACCGGCGGCCGCGGTGTGAAGGGCCAGAAGGCGCGCACCGGCGTTGCCATCAAGGGCTTCGAAGGCGGCCAGATGCCGTTGCATCGGCGCCTGCCGAAGCGCGGCTTCACCCCGCCGAACGCCAAGGACTACAACGAAGTCAACATCGGCCGTATTCAGGAGGCTGTTGCCGCCGGCAAGCTTGCCGCCGATACGCTTGTTACGATCGAGGCTTTGGTGGCCGCCGGCGTGGTCAGCAAGCCCCGCGATGGCGTCAGAATCCTTGGCGTCGGCGAAATCAGCGCCAAGCTCGCTTTCGAAGTCGCGGGCGCCTCGAAATCGGCCATTGCCGCCATTGAAAAGGCGGGTGGTTCGGTCAAGCTTCTCAATGTCGTAGCAGAGGCTGCGACAGACGCCTGAGCGACGGTTGCAGGGGAGCCTTTGGCTCCCCACATCTTGAGCTTCAGGGTATTTTTGTGATTTGGCGTTGAAAGCCAGGCGGAGCACTTTATGGCATCGGCCGCAGAACAGCTTGCTGCTAACGTCAACTGGGGCGCTTTCGCCAAAGCCGATGAACTCAAAAAGCGGATTTGGTTCACGCTTGGCGCGTTGATCGTTTACCGGCTCGGCACTTATATTCCGCTGCCGGAATTGATCCCGCAGCCTTCGCCCATGCCTTCAATGGCAATAGTCAGGGCGTCTTACAGCTCTTCAATATGTTTTCGGGCGGCGCCGTGCAGCGCATGGCGATCTTCGCCCTGAACATCATGCCCTATATCTCTGCCTCGATCATCATCCAGCTTCTCACGAGCGTGTTTCCGTCGCTTGAGGCCTTGAAAAAGGAAGGCGAGTCGGGGCGCAAGATTCTCAATCAATATACGCGCTATCTGACTGTCGTACTGGCCGGGTTCCAGGCTTATGGCATTGCTGTGGGCCTGCAGGGGCAGGCGGGCATCGTCACCAATCCGGGTATCTTCTTTACAATCACGACGACGATCACGCTGGCCGGCGGCACCTTGTTCCTGATGTGGCTTGGTGAGCAGATCACAGCGCGCGGCATCGGCAACGGTTCCTCGCTGATCATTTTCTCCGGCATCGTCGCCGCTTTCCCGCTGGCGATCGTTCACACGCTGGAACTCGGCCGCCAGGGTCAGCTCTCGACGTTCCTCATCCTCGCCGTCGTAGTGGTGGCGATCGCGGTGATTGCCTTCATCGTCTTCATGGAGCGGGCCCAGCGACGGTTGGTGATCACCTATCCGAAGCGCCAGCAGGGCAATCGCACCTACGACCGGCAGACGTCGTTCCTGCCGTTGAAGCTGAATACGTCCGGCGTTATTCCGCCGATCTTCGCCTCGTCGTTGCTGCTTCTGCCGACGACGATCGCCAATTTCTCAAGCCATGGCGGCACTACCGGCGGCATCCTTTCGACGATCTCGCTTTATCTCGGCCACGGCCGGCCGCTCTACATGATCCTTTATGTGTTGCTGATCGTTTTCTTCGCCTTCTTTTATACGGCGATCGTCTTCAATCCGACCGAAACCGCCGACAATCTGAAGAAACATTCTGGCTTCATCCCCGGCATCCGGCCCGGCGAGCGCACCGCACAATTTATCGATAAGGTTTTGATGCGGATTACCGTTCTCGGTGCCGGCTATCTCTGCCTCATCTGCATTTTGCCGGAGCTTCTCGTATCCTACGCCAACATGCCGTTTTATTTCGGCGGCACCTCGCTCCTCATCGTGGTTAGCGTTATGATGGATACTGTGGCGCAGATCCACGGCCACCTTCAGGCGCACCAGTATGAAGGTCTGGTCAAGAAAGCGAGATTAAAAGGGAAGAAGCGATGAGGTTGATTCTGCTCGGACCGCCCGGAGCAGGCAAGGGGACACAGTCGTCACGCCTCGTAAAGAAATACAGCATCCCGCAACTCTCGACCGGCGACATGCTGCGTGCCGCGGTTGCGGCCGGCACGCCGATCGGGCTTAAGGCCAAAGCGGTGATGGACGCGGGTGGCCTGGTCTCGGACGAGATCGTGCTTGGCATCATTGCCGATCGGATCGATGAGCCGGATGCGGCCAAAGGTTTTATTCTGGACGGTTTCCCGCGGACGGTGAAACAGGCCGAAGGGCTCGATCGGTTGCTCGCCGACAAGGGACTGAGCCTTGATGCCGTGGTTGAGCTGAAGGTCAACGAAGCCGAATTGCTGGGACGGATCGAGAAGCGTGTGAAAGAGACACTCGCCGCGGGCGGTAGCGTCCGCGCGGATGACAATCCCGAGGCCTTCAAGACCCGGCTTCACGCCTATCGTGAGATGACGGCGCCGGTTTCGGCCTATTACGCCGAGCGCGGCGAACTGAAGACGGTGGATGGCATGGCGCGGATCGAATCCGTAAGCGCGGCCATTGATGACGCCATTGCAGCGGCCCAGAATGTATGAGGCTTGCTACGGATAAAGCTCTGATTTTGCCGCGATTTGCAGTTGACGGCGCGCATCTGAAACACTAGGTAAAGCGTTCAAACCCAAATAAACCGGTCCGGCCTCTCTGGCTAGCCATGAGAGGGCAGTTTATTGTTATCAGATATCCCCGCAAGGGCCGGTCTCCACCGGACGCGGGATTTCCCGCCGCCAATACGCGGCAGACATGGAGAAAATAGTGGCTCGTATTGCTGGCGTTAACATTCCGACGAACAAGCGTGTCGTCATCGCCCTTCAGTATATTCACGGCATTGGCCCGAAGAACGCGCAGGAAATCATCGAGAAGGTCAACATCGCGCCGGAGCGCCGTGTGCATGATCTGACCGATGCGGAAGTTCTGCAGATCCGCGAAACGATCGACCGCGATTATCAGGTCGAAGGCGACCTGCGCCGCGAAGTTTCGATGAACATTAAGCGGCTGACCGATCTCGGCGTCTATCGCGGTCTGCGTCATCGTCGCCAGCTGCCGGTGCGCGGTCAACGTACCCACACCAACGCCCGCACCCGCAAGGGCAAGGCGAAGCCGATCGCCGGCAAGAAGAAGTAATCGCGCGAGACGCGCTCGCGCCCTGGCTGCCTGATATGCCGGGGTGCGTATGATTTGACGTTTAAACCAAGAAGCCCGAGCGCCTGGAATTACGGGCGCGCTGGAAGGACCAAGAGCAATGGCAAAAGAAGCAACCACACGCGTCCGCCGCCGCGAGCGCAAGAATATCGTCTCCGGCGTGGCGCATGTGAATTCGTCGTTCAATAATACAATGATCACCATCAGCGACGCGCAGGGCAATACGATTTCCTGGTCGTCGGCCGGCACGATGGGATTTAAGGGTTCGCGTAAATCGACGCCTTATGCTGCGCAGATGGCGGCTGAGGATGCGGCGCGCAAAGCCGCCGAACACGGCATGCGCACGCTTGAAGTCGAAGTCTCGGGCCCGGGTTCGGGTCGCGAATCAGCGCTGCGCGCCTTGCAGGCCTCGGGCTTCACCGTCACATCGATCCGCGACGTGACGCCGATCCCGCATAACGGCTGCCGCCCGCGCAAGCGCCGCCGCGTCTAATTGTTTTAACTCGCAGAGGCTTTCGGTATTGGCCGGAAGTCCCTCATACCCCCATGAGGATGCTCTCGTGATTCAGAAGAACTGGCAGGAGCTCATTAAGCCGAACAAGCTCGAGGTTTCCCCGGGCGACGATTCCAAGCGTCTCGCAACCGTCGTTGCCGAGCCGTTGGAGCGTGGTTTCGGTGTGACGCTCGGCAATTCGCTGCGGCGTATTCTTTTGTCGTCGCTGCAAGGCGCGGCAATTACCTCGGTGCATATCGACGGCGTGCTGCATGAATTCTCGTCGATCCCCGGTGTTCGCGAGGACGTGACCGATATCGTCCTCAACATCAAGGACATCGCGATCAAGATGCAGAGCGAGGGTCCGAAGCGGATGGTCTTGAAAAAGACCGGCCCGGGCAAGGTCACGGCCGGCGACATTTCGACCGTTGGCGATGTCCAGGTGCTGAACCCCAATCTCGTCATCTGCACGCTCGATGAGGGCGCAGAAATCCGCATGGAATTCACCGTCAACACCGGCAAGGGTTACGTGACGGCGGATCGCAATCGCAGCGAAGATGCGCCGATCGGCTTGATCCCGGTCGATAGTCTTTATTCGCCGGTGCGCAAGGTCAGCTATCGCGTCGAGAACACCCGCGAGGGCCAGATCCTCGATTACGACAAGCTCACCATGCAGCTCGAAACCGATGGCTCGGTTTCGCCGGAAGATGCCGTGGCTTATGCCGCGCGCATTCTGCAGGATCAGCTCAATGTCTTCGTCAATTTCGAAGAGCCGCGCCGCGAAGAAGTCGCGCCGTCTATCCCAGAGCTCGCCTTCAACCCGGCGCTGCTCAAGAAGGTCGACGAACTCGAACTATCAGTGCGTTCGGCGAACTGCCTGAAGAACGACAACATCATCTACATCGGCGACCTGATCCAGAAGACGGAAGCCGAGATGTTGCGCACGCCGAACTTCGGCCGAAAGTCCTTGAACGAGATCAAGGAAGTGTTGGCGCAGATGGGCTTGCACCTCGGCATGGAAGTCACCGGCTGGCCGCCGGAGAATATCGACGAACTCGCCAAGCGGTTCGAAGAGCATTATTGATATCGCTCCCTCCCCGAAAACGGGGAGGGAATAATACCCGGCCGTACCTTGGCACGGCGGCCGCATAAGGAGACTGGCCATGTATCACGGTCGCGCGAAGCGCCGCTTCAATCGTACAGCCGAGCATCGCAAGGCGATGTTCGCCAATCTTTCGCAAGCCCTCATCAAGCATGAGCAGATCGTCACGACGCTGCCGAAGGCGAAAGACCTTCGTCCGGTCGTCGAAAAGCTCGTGACACTCGGCAAGCGTGGCGACCTGCACGCGCGCCGTCAGGCGATTGCGCAGATCAAGGACGTCGATCTCGTCCGCAAGCTCTTCGATGTTCTCGGTCCGCGCTACAAGACCCGCAATGGCGGCTATACGCGCGTGCTGAAAGCCGGGTTCCGCCAGGGCGACAATGCGGCGCTCGCCGTCATCGAGTTCGTGGATCGCGACGAGGATGCGAAGGGCAAGGATTCAGGCCCGGTTCGCGAAGAGGCCGCTGCGGGGGCTTAAAGGCCATGCCGATGACATCGGGTGCCGTCGTCGGCGCGCCGAAGTTGATTTTATATTTGGAAGGGGCGGTGCTGGCACTCAGCGCCGCCTTTTTCTTTTGGCGCGGGACGCCCAACTCGGCGCCGACCGGGCGTTTGGCTATGGGCTTAAATATGCCACGGCCTTCGGTGACACACATTTGGGATACATTGGCCGCTAAATCCGGGTGATTGGTGGAATTGACGAGGACTGCATGAAAGAGATTTCGCGCTTCGGGATTGTTCTTGCTTTGACTCTCGGCTCGGCTCTTGCCGTAGCGCCTCTGGCGGCCGATCCGGCCGTGCCGACATCGGCCGGCGAGATCACTTTATCTTTCGCGCCCATCGTCAAGAAAGTCGCGCCCGCCGTCGTCAATGTTTACGCGTCGCGTACCGACGTTCAGCCGCGCAATCCTTTGTTCGACGATCCGGTCTTCCGGCATTTCTTTGGCGATTCGCAGGAGCAAAGACCAGGCGGCCCGACCGCGCAATCGCTCGGCTCCGGCGTGCTGATCGATCCGAGCGGCCTTGTCGTCACCAATTATCATGTGATCGCGGGCATGACCGACGTGAAGGTCGCGCTCTCGGACCGTCGCGAAATGCCGGCGAAGATTGTGCTGCGCGATCAGCGCACCGATCTGGCTGTGCTGCGGCTCGATGGTAAAGGACCGTTCCCGTATATGGAGTTCGACGATTCCGACAAGCTTGAGGTCGGCGATCTCGTGCTCGCCATTGGCGATCCTTTCGGTGTCGGGCAGACCGTGACGCAAGGCATCATCTCGGCACTGGCGCGGACGGAAGAAGGCATTTCGCACTACGGCTTCTTCATTCAGACCGATGCGGCGATCAATCCCGGCAATTCCGGCGGCGCGTTGGTCGATATGCGTGGCCGCCTTATTGGCATCAATTCGGCGATTGTCTCGCAGACTGGGAGCTCGGTCGGCATCGGCTTCGCGATACCCTCCGACATGGTGAAGGTCGTTGTCGCGACGGCAAAAAGCGGCCGTACCGAGGTTCGTCGGCCATGGCTCGGCGCGGGCCTGCAAAACATCACCAAGGATATCGCCGATTCCCTCAATCTCGACCGCCCGGTCGGCACGCTCGTCACCGACGTGACGGCGAAGGGGCCCGCTGAGAAAGCGGGACTTCAGCACGGTGATCTGATCGTCGCCGTCGACGGCCAGTCCACGGATGATCTCGAAGCTTTCAGTTACCGCTTCGCGACGGTACCGCTCGGCAACAACGCTATCTTCTCGGTGATCCGTGATGGCAAGCCGCTCAAACTCACGATCAAGGCGGAGCCGGCACCGGAACTGCCGCGAGATCCGGTGAAAATCGCCGGATCATCGCCCTTCGCGGGCGCGACGGTCATCAATATTTCGCCCGCGGTGGCGGAGGAGTTTTCGCTGGAATCAGCGCAGCACGGCGTTGTCATCAGCGATATCGATAGCGACTCGCGCGCGGCGGTGGTCAACCTGCAGAAGGGCGACGTCGTGATCGCGGTCAACAATACAAAAATCAACACGACGCATGATCTGGAGACCGCGACGGCTGGCGAGCATTATTTCTGGAAAGTCAGCATCGGCCGCGGCAACCAGATCATCACGACTGTCGTCGGCGGCAACTGAGGGCATGGGGCATGAAACGAGGCAATCAACATGATTGCTTCGCCAGCTTCGTAGAATTTAGGCTGCGCGCCGGCCGCCCTTTTCGGCCGGCTTCAAGCGGCTGAGGCGGCGCTTCAACGACGACCAGAGATGGGAGATTTCCTCGGCGGCCTTGCCCTCGGAATCGATTTCCGTCGCGCCCATGCCTTCGCGGGCCGCTTCCTGATAATCGACGCGTGCGACGATGAAGGGGCGTAGCAAGCCGCCCATCGCCTCGACGGCGGCGGCGCCGTCGTTGACGCGCTGGCTTTCCTGCATCGGTGGACATTGGTTGAGGATAAAAGCGTAATCCTTCGCGAGCGTCTTCAGCTTGCCGCGCGTCGCTTCGCTCGCCCAGATATCGAAGATCGTCGGGCGGGCGGGGATCAGGCAAAGATCGGCCACGCGCATGGCGGCATCGGCCGCAGGCGAATCCGTCGCCGGGGTGTCGATGATCACGAGCGTAACACGTCCGCGGGCCAGAGCCGCGACAGCGGCCTCAAGCTTCGCCGCCGTTACCGCTTCGCACGGCATGTTTTCGTCCTGGCGGCGATGAGCCCATTTCAGCAATGATTTCTGCGGGTCCATGTCGAGGAGGAAAACGCGCTCGCCGCTTTCCTGCGCCGCGACGGCGAGGCAGGCCGCCAGCGTGCTCTTGCCCGATCCACCCTTTTGATTGACCATTGCGACGACACGCATGCGCGATGCTCCCGACATTCGACTCAGAATATACTTCCTTTCAATTCTCATCGAAACGTTAACCGACTGATAAAGATTTGGATTTCGTGTCGGAGCGGGGACGTGCGATGATGCGTGCGGATGCGTTTTTGCCCTTCATTTCCGAGGCTTTCGCGCCCAAATTGAAGCAATATGTCCGATCTTTTCGCCGCCGCTCATTTGTCTGATCAAGCCCCGCATCCGCTGGCGGATCGTCTGCGCCCGCAGCATCTGGATGAGGTTGCCGGGCAGGATCATTTGCTCGGGCCTGAAGGGGCGTTAGGCCGTCTGATCCGCGCTGGTTCGCTCGGCAGCCTGATTTTCTGGGGGCCGCCCGGCACCGGCAAGACGACCGTCGCGCGGCTTCTGGCGGCGGAAACCAAGCTCGCTTTCGTGCAGATCTCGGCGATTTTTACGGGTGTCGCCGAACTCAAGAAGGTGTTCGAGGAAGCGCGCAAGCGCCGCGCAATCGGGCAGGGCACGTTGCTCTTCGTCGATGAAATCCATCGCTTCAACCGCACGCAACAGGACAGCTTCCTGCCTGTGATGGAGGATGGCACGATCACGTTGATCGGCGCGACGACCGAGAATCCGAGCTTCGAACTGAACGCTGCGCTTCTGTCGCGCGCACGCGTGCTGACTTTTCGCGCCCTCGACGAGCCGGCGCTCGACAAGCTTCTGACTCGCGCCGAGACGCTTGAGGGCAAAGAGCTGCCGCTGACGCCGGACGCCCGCGAGGCCTTGCTACGCATGGCGGATGGCGACGGCCGCGCCATCCTGACGCTGGCCGAGGAAGTCTGGCGGGCCGCGCCGCTTGCGCCGCTCGATGTCGAATCGCTGACCGAGATCGTCCAGCGCCGCGCACCGATTTACGACAAGGCGCAGGAGGGCCATTACAATCTCATCAGCGCGCTGCATAAATGCGTGCGCGGCTCAGACCCCGATGCGGCACTCTACTATCTCGCGCGAATGCTCGACGCGGGCGAGGCGCCGCTTTTCATCGCCCGGCGCATCGTGCGCATGGCGACCGAGGATATTGGCCTCGCCGACCCGCAGGCGCTTGTCGTCGCGAACGCGGCGAAGGACGCCTATGATTTCCTCGGTTCGCCGGAGGGGGAACTGGCGTTGGCCAACGCGCTGATCTATGTCGCCACCGCGCCGAAGTCGAATGCCGCCTATCGCGCCTATGGTGCCGCGCAACGTCTCGCCAAGGAGCACGGCTCGCTGATGCCGCCGAAGGTCATTCTCAACGCGCCGACGAAATTGATGAAGACCGAGGGCTATGGCTCAGGTTACGAGTACGATCACGACGCGCCTGAAGCATTCTCGGGCCAGGATTATTGGCCGGAGAAACTTGGGCGGCAGGACATCTATCGTCCTGTCGAGCGCGGCTTCGAACGCGAGATCAAGAAGCGGCTCGAATATTGGGAAAAGCTCAGGAAGGAACGGGGACGAGGGTGAAAAAAGCACCTGCAAAGGTTCGGGCGAAAAGTCTCCCATCGGGAGAAGGCGGCGGCTTGCGCGGCAAGGTACGCGTCGCGCGAACGCCAAAGACGGAACCCTCTCCCCCGGTCGCGCCCGCCGGCCACCACCCGCTCCTCGAGGAAGAGGTGATCCATCGCACCGTCCAGACGCTCCTGGTCAGCGAGGACGAGGATGGATTGCGACTTGATCGCTGGTTCAAGCGGCATCTGCCGACGCTGTCGTTGTCTCATCTGAACAAGATCGTCCGCACCGGTCAGGTGCGTGTCGATGGTGCGCGCGCGACGACATCGACGCGGCTGGTCACTGGACAGAAAATCCGCGTCCCGCCGGTCAATGTTACGCCGCCAGCGCCGAAGCCTGCCTTCAACGAGGCCGACCGCAACGCGATCCGCGATATGATCCTCTATGAGGATCAGGATCTCATGGTGCTCAACAAGCCGCATGGCCTTGCAGTGCAGGGCGGCTCCGGCACCAAGTATCATGTCGATGGCATGCTGGCCTCGCTCGCGGACGAAAAGGGCGAGCGCCCGGTGCTTGTGCATCGGCTCGACCGCGATACGGCGGGCGTCCTGCTTATCGCCAAATCGCGCCGTGTCGCGGCGAAGCTGGGCGACGTTTTTCGCTCACGTCAGGCAAAGAAAATCTATTGGGCACTCGTCGAAGGTGTGCCGAAGCCCGCACAGGGGCGCATTTCGCTGTTTCTCGCCAAGGGTGAGGGGATGGGCGACGACCGCGGCAAAAAGGGGCCAGCACCGCACGCCAATCGCGAGAAGATGCAAATCGCCAAGCATGGCGATGCTGAAGCGCAGCATTCGGTGACGTATTACGCCGTGGTCGACAAGGCTGCGCCGCGGCTGGCGTGGCTCTCGATGAAGCCGATCACCGGCCGCACGCATCAATTGCGCGCCCATGCTGAAGCTATTGGCCATCCGATCGTCGGTGATCCGAAATATTCGGGAGATGCCAACACGCCGCGCCGGCTCGATCCGATCCGGCAAATTCCGGATGGCGTTGAACACAAGCTGCATCTGCTTGCGCGCCGGCTCGTGCTGCCGCATCCGCGTGGCGGGACGCTTGATGTGACGGCGCCGCTGCCGCCGCATATGCAAAAAAGCTTCGACATGTTCGGCTTCGACGTGAAGGGCCGCGATCCGATCGAAGACGCGCCGGAATAATTATCCGGCGTAAGTCCCGTAGACCGGCCGATAAGCGCGGCTACGAATGTGGGCGGAGATATCGGCCGGGCGCGGCACGCCGGCGAGGTCGTGATCGAAGATATATTCTGCGATGCGCGCCGCGACATGCAGCGAGGCTTCGAGAATCTTGCTTTGCGGCGGATAGATCAGCCCGTCGGCGAGATTTTTCTCGGTCACCTGTTCGGCAACCGCTTTCGCCGCGACAATGAACATTTGCTCCGTCACGCGCTTGGCTTCGGTGGCGAAGATCGCCATGCCCATCGCCGGAAAAATATAGACATTATTGCCTTGGCCGGGCGTAAAGCTTTGGCCTTCGATCTCGACGGGGGGGAAGGGACTTCCGCTGGCGAAAATCGCGCGGCCTTGCGACCAGCGATAGGCTTCCTCCGCCGTACATTCCGAGCGCGACGTCGGGTTGGAATAAGGAAAGATGATCGGCCGCTTGTTGATATCCGCCATGGCTTCGATGACGGCCTGATTGAACAATTTCGGCACGGTGCTGACGCCGATGATGCCCGTCGGGCGCAGTTCCTTGACAGCCTCAACGAATTTGGAAATCGGCGCATGATCGAGCGCGAAAGGCCGTTGAAAATCGGCGAGATCGTTGCGTGTACGCACAACAAGGCCGTTGATGTCGAAGAGGGCGTTGCGCGCGCGCGCCGTCTTGAAGTCGAGCCCTTCGAGCGTCATCGCCTCGCTGATGAGTTCGGCAATACCGGTCGCCGCCGAGCCGCCGCCAAGGAAAAGAAATCGCTGATCGGTGAGCTTCTGTTTCGTGATTCGCAACGCGGCGAAAATGCCCGCGAGCGCGATCGCCGCCGTGCCCTGGATGTCGTCGTTATACGTGCAGATCTTGTCGCGATAGAGTTCGAGGATCGGCACGGCGTTGAAATTGGCGAAGTCTTCCCATTGAATGCAACACTTGGGATAAAGCGACTGCACCGCTTCGACGAACTCATCGATGAAGGCGGCATAGTCCGCGCCGCGCACGCGCTTTTGATTGAGGCCGAGATAGAGCGGGTCTTCGAGCAATTCCGGATTGTTGGTCCCGACATCAAGCGTGATCGGCAGGCAATATTGCGGCGGCGTGCCGGCGCAGGCGGTGTAGAGCGCGAGTTTGCCAATCGGGATGCCCATGCCGCCGACGCCCAGATCGCCCAGGCCCAAAATTCGCTCGCCATCTGTGACGACGATGAATCGAACATCTTTTTGCGGCCAATTGCTGAGGACCTCACGCAGCCGACCGCGAGCGGTGATCGGCAAATACATGCCGCGCGCGACACGGTAAATCTGATCGAATTTCTGACAGGCCTCGCCGACGGTCGGCGTGTAGACGATCGGCATGAAGGTCGCCGGATCGGACATCAAGATCGCGTAGAATAAGGTCTCGTTGCGCGCCTGAAGATCAGACAAAAACATATATTTCTGCAGATCATTGTCGAGATTGGCGAGTTCCGAATGGATTCGCGCCATCTGCAGTTCGAGCGTGACGGGGCGGGGCGGTAGCAATCCTTCGAGCCCGAGCGCCTGGCGCTCAGCCTCGGTAAAGGCGGTGCCCTTGTTGAGCCTCGGCGTGCGGAGGAGCTCGTAGCCAGCGGTTGTGATTTCAGAGGACATTTGCAGGTCCAGATTTCAGCGGATTGCGTGTGAGCTACCATAAAACACGCAAAACCGCGCCGCACCGAGATAATTTTCGCAACGCAGCGCGGTCATATTTTCTTGTCCGGGGATTTAACCGCTATTGCGTAGCCCGGCCGAAATTCCGTTGATCGTAATCTGCACGCCACGCAGGATCGATTCATCCTCGTTGTCCGCAGCGCGATGCAGCTTCAGCAATTCGACCTGCACATGGTTCAGCGGATCGAGATAAGGAATGCGCATGCGCAGCGAGGCATCGAGCATCGGATTATCCTGCAACAATTCCTTCTGGTTGGTGATCTTCAGCAGTCCATCAACCGAAACCAGCCATTCAGCGCGAATAGCCTGGAAGATTTTGTCGCGCACATTGCGGTCGGGCACGAGTTCGGCATAGCGCGAGGCGATGCCGATATTGCTCTTGGCGAGCACCATTTCCATGTTCGACAGCATGGTGCGGAAGAAGCCCCATTCGCGATACATGTCCTGAAGGAATTTCAGGCCGGTGTCCGGATGCTTTTCGGTCCACGCCTTGAAGGCGGAGCCGAAGCCAAACCAACCCGGCAGCATAAGCCGGCATTGCGCCCACGAGAAAACCCAGGGGATCGCGCGCAGATGCTCGATCTTGCGCGTCTTCGTGCGCGAGGCCGGACGGCTGCCAATGTTCAACGTTGCGATCTCGGTGATGACAGTCGAGCCCCAGAAATAGGATTCGAATTCGGGCGTATCGTAGACAAGCGCGCGGTAGGCCTTGAAGGCATAGCCCGACAGCTCTTCCATCGCCGAAAGATATTCTTCCTGCGGCGCGTGCTTCTCCGGCATCAGCAAAGAGGCTTCGAACGTCGCCGCGACGAAGGTTTCAAGATTACGTCGGCCGACATCCGGATTTGAATATTTGGACGAGATGATTTCGCCTTGCTCGGTGACGCGGATTTGGCCGCCGACAGCGCCGCTCGGCTGCGCCAGGATGGCCTCGTAGGCCGGGCCACCACCGCGGCCGACCGAGCCGCCGCGACCGTGGAAGAGACGCAACTTGACCTTATGCTTCTTGAAGGTCTCGACGAGGCCAATTTCGGCCTTGTACAATTCCCATCCGGAGGTGATGAACCCGCCATCCTTGTTGCTGTCGGAATAGCCGAGCATGATCTCCTGCGTATCGCCGCGGCTTTCGACAAGGCGGCGATAGGCGGGCAGGGCGAAAGCTTTCTCCATCACGCCTGCACAATTGCGCAAATCTTCGATGGTCTCGAACAGCGGCACGATATCGATCTTGCTCTTGCCGCCCGGCCCGATCAGGCCGACCTCCTTGAGGATGATCGCGAGTTCGAGCATGTCGGAAACGGATTCCGCCTTTGAGATGATGCTCGTGCGGATCGCCTCGGCGCCATAGGTCGCGCGCGCTTCGACAGCCGCTTGGAAGATCGCGAGTTCTTTCCGCGTCTCGTCCGAGTAGGCGAAGAAGGGCGAGATCAGCGGACGGACTTCGCTCAGCTCCTTGGCGAGAATTGCGACGCGCTCGTCCTCATTGCGTGAAGTGTAATTCGTCCCCGGCGCGACAGCTTCCAGCAGTTCCGCGATCGTGCGCTCATGCACGTCAGAATTCTGCCGCAGATCAACCGTCGCCAGATGGAAACCGAAACAGCTTGCCGCACGGCGAAGCGCCCGCAGCCGCCCGCGTGTGACAAGCCGTGCGCCATTCAATTTCAACGACTGGTCGATGATATGCAGATCGCGGCGGAATTCGTCCGCATTGCGATAAGGCGGCATGAAGTCGTCGCGCGAGCGGATCGGGTATTGATCGTCGATCGCACGCAGATTTGCCGCGACGCGGCCGCGGATGGCGGCAACGGCGCGGCGGTAGGGCTCCGCCATGCGGTGCGGTGAGGAATCCGGGGAACTCGAGGCAAGTTCGCGCAACTCGTCGGTG
The DNA here is from genome assembly GCF_037200945.1 of Methylovirgula sp. Taxonomy (NCBI): domain Bacteria; kingdom Pseudomonadati; phylum Pseudomonadota; class Alphaproteobacteria; order Hyphomicrobiales; family Beijerinckiaceae; genus Methylovirgula; species Methylovirgula sp. The sequence continues at coordinate 3,373,518 of NZ_JBBCGP010000001.1, read as the reverse complement.
ATTTCGACGAGTTCTCCGGTGATTGAAAGCTCCATACCGAGCTTGCTCAATTCATCGAGGTAATGCGTCAGAATGCGTGCGCCGTGCATCTGCGTCGTGGACCGCAGAACTTCGGCATCGACAAACGGATTGCCATCGCGGTCGCCACCGATCCAGCTTCCAAGCCGCAGGAACGAGGCGATCGGAACATCGTCGAGGGACGGATCGTAGGCACGCACCTGACGTTCGACTTGCTGATAAAGGCGCGGCACTTCATCGAGGAATGTATAATCGTAATAGGCAAGGCCGTTGGTGACTTCGTCGCGGACATTGAGCTTCGTGCGACGTAGCAGGCTCGTCTGCCACAAAAGCAGGACGGCGCGGCGGATCTTGTCCTCGATCTCCTGTTCCTCGTCGGGTGTCCATGTCTGCCGGTCGCGCCGTTCGAGCAGATGTGCGATCGCCATCTCGCGCATCATCGTGCTTTTGCGCCGTACCTCGGTCGGATGCGCGGTCAGCACCGGAACCATGAAGGCGTGATCGAAGAAATCCTGCAATTGCGCGGCAGTAATGCCGGCCTCATGGGCGCTGGAGAGAGAGCGTGCCAGCGTGCCGGGCTGCGGGGGGACGTTGGCGATGGCATCGCGCCGCATCTTGCGGATCAGGTTCTGATCTTCCGCCAGATTGGAGAGGTGCGAGAAATAGCTATAGGCGCGAACGATCTGCACGGATTGCGTCGGCGTCAGCGAGCGCAGAATGGATTCAAGTTTAGCGCGTGCCTCCTGGTCGCCATTGCGATGGAAGCGCACCGAGGTCTGGCGAATGAGCTCAACCAGGTCGAAAATTTCCTGGCCCTGCTGATCGCGCACCGTGTCGCCGAGAATGCGTCCTAGAAGCCGAATGTCGTCCTTCAGCGCGCGATCGGGCTCCCGGTCGGCGGTAAAGTCGGTTCTGTCGGTCTCTTTGTTCATCTTTTTCTCCGGCGCTTCCTTTATTCCCGCTCCTTCTATAGCCGCTGACGCGCGCCCGTGCTGCGTCTTTTTCGGTCAGCCGCGCGCGACATTTCACCCCTAAAGGGTTCTGCGCTAAAGGAAACTGATGCGCGACGATCTCACGAAACCACAGCCTCAGCCGGCCGATCCCGTTGCCCTGGCGCGGCGCGAACTGCAAAAAGCGCTTCCCGGGCGTTTCTACAAGGACGTGCGTGCCAAACCCCTCGGCGACGGCTTCGCCCTTGCGCTTGACGGCCGCATTGCAAAGACCCCGGCCAAGCATGACTTGGTCGTGCCAACCCCGGCGCTAGCCGATGCCATCGTAGGCGAATGGCAAGCGCAGGGCGAGAAGATCGATTTTGCCGCGATGCCGCTGACACGCCTCGCCTTTACCGCCATCGACGGGATCGCCGGTAAGGTTCAGGCCGTGACCGAGGACATCGTCAAATATTCGGAAACCGATCTCGTCTGCTATCGCGCTGCTGAACCAACCAGTCTGGTTGCGGCTCAGGCCGCGGCGTGGGATCCGATCCTGGATTTTGCTGCGACGCAACTTGATGCGCGATTTGTCTGCGCCGAGGGCGTTATGTTTGTCTCCCAGCCGGAGGCCGCCCGCGCGGCGATTGCGGCTCGGGTGGCCGAGATTGGGGGAGGGATGAATGCGCCCTTCGCCCTCGCGAGCCTTTCAACGATGACGGTTCTGACCGGCTCGATCCTCATTGCGCTGGCACTCACAGGCGGCGAGCTGAGCCTCTTTTCCGCCTGGGCCGCCGCGCATGTCGACGAAGACTTTCAGGCCCGCCAATGGGGGCAGGATCGCGAGGCGACGGCTCGGCGCAACCTACGCTTTGCCGATATGGCCGCCGCGGAAAAATTTTGGCTTCTCCTCCATAGGCCGGAAAAACGCCCGGAAGAGCAGTACAATCCTTGAGTTCCTCCAGCCGGAGGCATAGGTTCCGGCCAGACTGAAAAGGAGTCCGAAATGGGATCGTTGTCGATCTGGCATCTGCTGATCCTTGGTGCTGTTGTGCTTCTGCTGTTTGGCGGCAAGGGCAAGATTTCAGACATCATGGGTGATTTCGCCAAGGGCATTAAGTCCTTCAAGAAAGGCCTTGCCGACGAGGATGCGCCGTCTGCGACCGCGCCCGCCTCGCTCGATCATCGCCAAGCCGTTGAAGCTAATCCGGTTTCCCAGTCGCAGAAGGTCAATTGACCCTTCCGCGCCAACGGCGTTCGCTTCCCCATGTTTGAATTCGATGCCGGCAAGCTGCTGATCATCGCCGTGGCGGCGTTGATCTTCATTGGCCCAAAGGATCTACCGCGCGTGATGCGGCAAGTCGGCCAAGCTGTCGGCAAACTCCGCCGCATGGGCGCCGACTTCCAGGCCCAGTTCATGGAGGCAATGAACGAGGCCGGCGCCGAAGACATCAAGGCGAGTGTCAATACGTTGAGCGACAGCGCCAAGATCAATCTCGACTTCGATCCCCTCAATGTGGCGAAAAGTGAAGCCGCGCAGATGACCCGCCAGATCGAGGCGCCCATCGGCGCGCCAGCCGCACGGGGGCCTGCGATGGTGCCGGAGACAGCCGAACCTGAAGCCACGGCCGGGCGCGCTGGCGGCGATTGATACCATCCCCATGACCGACGCTGACATCGAGTCGACCCGCGCGCCGCTGATCGAGCATCTGATCGAATTGCGAGCGCGTCTCATCAAGGCGCTGCTCGCTTTTATCGCGATGTTCGTTGTCTGCTTTTTCTTCGCGAAGAATATCTACAATATCCTGCTCGTTCCCTATCAGCATGTTGCGGGGCCAGGCGCCAAACTGATCTTTACTGCGCCGCAGGAATACTTCTTCACGCAGATTCAGGTTGCTCTATTTTCGGCGGCATTTCTGGCGTGCCCGGTGATCTTCGCGCAGATTTACGCGTTCGTGGCGCCGGGGCTTTATCGGCAGGAGCGGCGCGCCTTCGTGCCCTATCTTTTCGCGACCCCGGTCTTTTTCCTGCTCGGCGCTTTGATGGTTTATTTCGTCGTCATGCCCAATTTGCTGAGCTTCTTCCTCGGCATGCAGCAGGCAGCCCAGCCGGGCCGGGCGCAAATCGAGCTTTTGCCGCGTGTCAGCGAATATCTGGCGCTGATCATGACGCTGGTTTTTGCCTTTGGCGTTGTTTTCCAACTGCCCGTGGTGCTCACGCTGCTTGGCCGCGTCGGCCTCGTCAACGCGCCCTTCCTGCGGCGCCAGCGCCGCTATGCCGCCGTGCTTGTTTTCGTCGCTGCGGCGATCCTGACGCCGCCAGATGTCTTTTCAATGATGGCCCTTGCCGTTCCCGGCATGCTCCTTTACGAGCTTTCGATTATCGCGGTCGCCTTCCTTGAGAAGCAGCGCGCCGAAGCGGCGGCCAAGTCTACGACCGGCACCTGATCCAGAGTACGCCCCATGCATGACATCAAATGGATTCGCGAGAATCCCGAGGCTTTCAATGCCGGATTGAAGCGGCGTGGGTTGGAGCCACAATCGGTGGCCTTGCTGGCGCTCGACGACAAGCGCCGCGCCGCGATTGCCAAGGCTCAGTCGGCGCAGGAGCGGCGTAACGCTGCCTCCAAAGATGTTGGCGCCGCGATGAAGGCGGGCGATGGTGCTAAGGCGGCGATCCTGAAGCAGGAAGTGGCCGATCTTAAAACAGCGCTCACCACCTATGAAGACGAAGAGCGCAGCGCGATTGCCATCTTGGATGCCGCGCTTGCGCAAATTCCCAATATCCCGCTGCCGGAGGTTCCCGACGGTAAGGACGAGAACGACAACCCGGAGCTTCGTGCCATCGGCGGCAAGCCCCAATTTTCCTTTGCGCCGAAAGAGCATTTCGAGATCGGGGAAAACCTCGGCCTGATGGATTTCGATACAGCGGCGAAATTGTCCGGCGCGCGTTTTGTCGTTCTGAAAGGCGCACTCGCGCGGCTGGAGCGCGCGCTGGGTGCGTTCATGCTCGATCTGCATACCAGCGAGCATGGCTATACAGAGGTCAATCCGCCGCTTCTCGTCCGCGACGAAGCGATGTTCGGTACGGCGCAATTGCCGAAGTTCCGCGACGATCAGTTTCCGACATTTTTGGAACCGATCGCGCGGCTCGACGGAATGCTGGAATACGAACGCCGCCGCGGCGAAGAGAGAGACGCGATCGAGGCCGAGGCGGAAGTGCGCGGCGAGCAATTCGTCGAGGACTTCATCCGCGGTGCCAAGGGCCGTGGGCTCGATGAGCGTTACGCCAGAAATCTCGCGATGCGCGATGCGCGTTACGATCTCTACGCTGAGTTCGATCTCAAATATTGGAACCATCAGCTCGCCAAAAGGGCGCTCTGGCTCATCCCGACGGCGGAAGTGCCGCTAACCAATCTTGTCCGCGAGTCGATTCTCGAAGAGAAAGAACTGCCGCTGCGCGTCACCGCCTGCACGCCGTCTTTCCGGGCGGAGGCCGGCGCCGCGGGGCGCGATACGCGTGGTATGATCCGCCAGCACCAATTCACCAAAGTCGAACTCGTCTCGGTCACGACCCCGGAAGAAGCCTCCAAAGAGCACGAGCGCATGTTGGCCTCTGCCGAGGAAGTGCTGAAGCGGCTCGGCCTGGCTTATCGCGTCGTGACGCTTTGCACCGGCGATATGGGTTTTGCGGCGCAGAAGACCTACGATATCGAAGTCTGGCTACCGGGGCAGGGGCGTTATCGCGAAATTTCGTCCTGCTCGCTCTGCGGTGACTTCCAGGCGCGGCGCATGAATGCCCGTTTCCGGCCACAGGACGAGAAGGCAACGCGTTTCGTCCATACCTTGAACGGCTCCGGCGTCGCCGTTGGACGCGCGCTGGTCGCGGTTCTGGAAAATTATCAGAACGAAGACGGCTCGGTGAACGTCCCTGATGTTTTGCTGCCATATATGGGCGGTATCAAGCGGGTCTCGAAGTCAGCTTAGGCGAATCACGGTTAAGATGCGCATTTTGGTCACCAATGACGACGGCATTCATGCACCTGGGCTTCAGGTCCTCGAGCGGATTGCCGCGCAGCTCTCCGATGATGTCATCGTCGTCGCGCCGGAGCATGACCAAAGCGGCGTCTCGCATTCGCTCTCGCTCAACGATCCGCTGCGGCTGCGCAAGATTTCCGAACGGCGTTTCGCCGTTAAAGGCACGCCGACGGATTGCGTGATCATGGGCGTGCGCGAGATTTTGCGGACGCGCCAGCCGGATCTCGTTCTTTCCGGTGTTAACCGCGGCTCGAATGTCGCCGACGACGTAACATATTCCGGCACGATCGCGGCAGCGATCGAAGGCACGATTCTCGGTATTCGTTCCATCGCGCTGTCGCAGACCTATCATCCGGCCGATCACGACGAATTGGATTGGGATTGCGCCGAAGTTCATGCGCCGCGGATCATTGAATCCCTTCTTGCCGAGGGCATCGACCGCGATGTTCTCATCAACCTGAATTTCCCCGGCTGTCCGGCTGGAGATGTCGAGGGCGTCTCCGTCACCCTGCAAGGGCGACGCGACATGCAGTTGGCCCGGCTTGAGCGTCGCCACGATGGGCGTGGCAACCCCTATTATTGGGTTGCCTTCGATCGGGACGCCAGCGCGCGCCGGCCCGGCACCGATCTCGATGCGCTCTGGAACAACCGCATTTCTGTGACGCCGCTCAAGCTCGACATGACGGACGAGGTATCGGTCACGCGCTACACGCGCATCTTCGACAAGCCTGAATTTATTCCTCGTCCCAAGGAACGCGCCGAATAGCTGTTGGGCTTCGGCGGCCAGCTTTAAGCCTGGCCTAAATCATGAAAACATGAGCCTCCGTCTGATTCGGCTGCGTCACCAGCGCGGCGGGCATGGCTGCGTCGGGTGAGGAACGCAGATCTTGAGCAAAAGCAGATCATTGGCCATTGCGGAGGAAAATGCCGCCGCCGCGCGTGCCGAAGAAAAAGCCGCCTTTCTGCTGCGTTTGCGCTCCGGCGGCATTCGCGATCTTGATCTCTTGCGGGCTCTCGAAAAAGTGCCGCGCGAGATGTTCGTGCCGCACCGGTTTGTCGATCTCGCGCGGCGCGATCTTGTTTTACCGATCGGTTGCGGTCAAACTCTGTCCGAGCCTTCGCTGGTTGCGCGGATGATCGCAGCGCTCGGCGTCGGGCCTGACCATCGCGTGCTCGAAATCGGCACGGGCTCCGGCTATGCGACGGCGATCCTCGCTGAATTGGCGGCGCAGGTCAGGTCTGTAGAGCGGTTTCAGACGTTGGCTTTGGCGGCGCGGCTGCGGCTCGAACGCTTGGGCAAACAGAATGCCGAAATCGTCTTCGCCGACGGGCTCGCGCTGCCGGCCTCCGCCGGTCCGTTCGATCGCATCTTGATTCACGCGCGGCTCGATAACCTGCCGCCGTCGCTCGCCGCGCTGTTGTCGGAAGAGGGCCGGATTGTCATGGCGCGCCCTCATGCGCGCCTTCCGCGCCGGCAGATACTGGTCGAGTTGCGTCACGGCAAAGATGGCGAAATGCAAGAGACGGAACTCGGCACGTGCCGTTTGCAGGCCTTGTTGCCCGGCGTGGCCGAGGTTCTTTGAGGCAGGCCGCGTTAACGTCGCATTAAGCTAAAATGCGAGGGAATTAGGTGAAGCGGCGTTCATCTTAAACGCTCCCTTAACTCGCTTGCTTCCTTAATGCGATCCACGATTTTCGTCTGTGGGTTGCGTCATGGCTAGTTTTGCGTCGGCTTTAAGCTCAGGTTTTACGATACGCCTTTTCATGATTGGCGCCTGCGCCGGTCTGCTTGCTGGTTGCGCCGATTCAGATCGCCTTTCCAACCCGTTCTCGGACCCTTTCCGCGGCGATGTTGATCGTACGCCGACGGCGAGCATTTCCGAGCCGACGCAATCCTACGCACCGACGCATCCGGTCGAGTCGCGTCCGCTGACGCCGCCGAGCGGCAGCTATTATTCCCATTCGAGTGCAGCTTACACGGCGCCGTCTTACCAGAGCCAGCATGTGGCTTCGCGCGGTTGGAGCGGCAGTGACACGCAGACGTCACCCGTCCGCCAGAGCGTCGCCGGTTGGACCGCAGAAGGCGGCATGCCGGTGGTCGTTGCCTACGGCGAAAGCGCCGAGATCATCGCGCGCCGCTATGGAATTCCGACCGAGGCTTTGGTTCACACCAACGGCTACGCTTCTGCCGCGCAAATTCGCCCCGGCGCGCATATCGTTATTCCGACCTATAATGCCGGACTCGCGGCATCGAGCGGCGTACGCTTTTCCGCGGCGCGTGACGAACAGCGCCGCGCGCAAGCACGCCTGCATGAAGAGCATCTGCATTTCGTTCGCGGGCCGGACCCGGCGGATACGCGCCGCAGCCGCATCGCGGAGGCCAAAGAACGGGCGCATGAAAAGCTGGTGCTTCGCGAAAAGCATGAAAAGCTGGCGCATATCGCGAAGTCGCATGCGCGCCACGACGCCGAGGCCGATCCAATCGTGCCCGTTCATACTCGGGCGGCCATGCTCGCGCCATCGACGCATTCGGTGGATCGCATGCCCACTGCGACCCTGGAATCCGAGCATGACCAGCAGGCGGCGCTCGCCAATGCTGCGCCGGAATTCCGCTGGCCGGCGCGCGGCCGTATTACCGAAGGATATCGCCGTGGTTCCAACGACGGCATCAATATCGCGCTGCCGGAAGGTACTGCGGTCAAGGCGGCCGAGGCGGGAGTGGTCGTCTATGCCGGCAACGAAGTGCGCGGCTACGGCAACCTTGTTCTGATCCGTCATCCCAATGGCTTCGTGACCGCTTATGCGAATAATGGCGAACTCGACGTCAAGCACGGCGAAGTCGTCCGGCGCGGGCAGATCATTGCCAAGTCGGGCGAGACTGGCAACGCCACATCGCCGCAGCTTCATTTTGAAGTCCGCAAGGGCGCGACGCCGGTCGATCCCACGCAATATCTCGCTGGGCTTTAAGCCGCCGCCACATGATTGCAAAAAAAAGCAGTCCAGAGTTTTCTGGACTGCTTTTTTATTTCTCGTCTCGCGATGACGTTGCGGTTAGTTCGCCGGCTGGCCAGCGTCGGCGTTACGGCGCGGGCGGCCGCGGAAGGCTGGCCGTTTTGTCGGCCGCGCGGCCTGTCCCGGTTTTGCCTGGGGCGCGCCACGATGGTTCGCGCGCTGCGGATGACGTTTCTGCTCGTGCGAGTTCGGCCGTTGCCTCTGGCGATCGGCTGGTTCGGCGCGGTGGACGCCGGGTGTGCGCCGATCCGTGACCGACAGCGTCTGCCGGGTCAGTTTTTCGATCGCCCGCAAAAGATGCTTTTCGCTATCGTCGCAAAGCGAGACGGCGATGCCTTCTGCGCCGGCCCGCGCAGTCCGGCCGATGCGATGGACGTAAGTCTCCGGAACGTCGGGAAGTTCGAAATTCACGACATGCGTGACAGCATCCACATCAATGCCGCGGGCGGCGATGTCGGTCGCGACCAGAACCTTGGTGCGACCGGCGCGAAAGGCGTCGAGCGCGCGCTGGCGTTGCCCTTGGCTCTTGTTGCCGTGGATCGCAGCGGACGGAATGCCTGCAGCTTCGAGATGCTGCGTGACCTTATCGGCGCCGTGCTTCGTGCGGGCGAAGACGATGGTGCGCTGAAACGCCGGCTGCGCCAGCAATTCAACAAGCAGGCTGCGCTTTGCGGCCGCATCGACGAGGTAAACCTCCTGCGCGACGCGCTCGGCAGTTGCCGCCACGGGCGTGACTTTAACCTCGACGGGATCGCGCAAAAAGTCGGCGGCAAGCCCGGCGATTTCCTTCGGCATCGTCGCCGAGAAGAACAGGCTCTGACGCTCCTTTGGCATCCGCGAGATAATTTGGCGGATCGGAATGATAAAGCCGAGATCGAGCATGTGGTCGGCTTCATCGAGCACGACCACCTGGGTCATATCGAGCCGGACGTTGCCGGTTGAGAGATGATCGAGGAGGCGTCCGGGCGTCGCCACCAGAATGTCCACGCCACGGGCGAGGGCCTTGATCTGGCCGACACTGCTCACGCCGCCGACGACCGTCGCGACACTTAAATGGCCAAACCGGCCGTAGGTGCGGAAACTTTCGGTGATTTGCACCGCCAGCTCGCGGGTTGGTGCCAGCACCAGCGCGCGGACACTGCGCGGCGCCGGCCGCTGTTTGTCGTGGAGGAGACGATTGAGGATCGGCAAGGCAAACGCGGCGGTTTTGCCTGTGCCTGTCTGGGCGATGCCCAGCAGATCGCGGCCCTGGAGCAGGGACGGAATGGCCTGCGCCTGGATCGGTGTCGGATGTACGTAGCCCTCCTGCTGGAGGGCGCGAAGCAGCACCTCGGAAAGGCCGAGGTCGGAAAATTGTGTCACTGAATGTCTTTCTTCAAGGCAGACCCCGCGCCGCGTCCAGAAGGACGCACGCGAACTCATACGAGGGTTTGAGACCGCCCCGCGTATCGGGCTGCCGGCTGGATGTGGGGAGGCGCTCAACAGATCGCCGATCTTTTGATCAGCCTACGCGACTGGAGCACATCATGCTGCGATGCAGCGATTCAGGCTTTACAGGTTTTGCCCCGCCGCGTCAACGAAGGGCTCATATCCGCGCAGCAAAGACGAGATAGGCTGCGATCTCGGCAGCTTGCTGCGCGGCGCCGGCGACATCGCCGGTCTGGCCGCCGAGCTGGCGCCGCGCCAGCGCCGTCATGCCATAGGCCGCGGCGGCACTGACCAATAGGCCGCCGAGAACGCGCCAAAGACTGGCGCCGGCCAGTAGCGGCAAAAGGCTGATAATGAAGGTGAGGAGGGCCGCCATCCGTAACGGCGGCTGATCGCTCCGCGCCGAAAATCCTGCACCTTCCGCGCGGGCGGGCGGCAAAAGAGCGAGCGGCATCAGCCCCAGCGTGCGGGAAACAGCGCCTGTCGCAATCAGGATGAGACCGGCCAAAGCGATATTGTGCCGCGCCAGAATCGAAACGCTGAAAATCCGCAGCAAGACGCTTGCGAGCAATGCGAGCGTTCCAAAAGTGCCGATCCGGCTGTCTTTCATAATGACGAGTCGTTGTTCCGGCGTGGCGCCGCCTGTCGAATCGGCGAAATCGGCGAGGCCGTCTTCATGAAAGGCGCCGGTGACGATGATGAGCGCGAAGATCGCAAAAATCGCGGCGATCTGCGACGTCAGCCCGAGTTCCGTGACGAGTAGCAGGACGAGCGCCGCGAGGCTGCCGATCAGCGCACCAGCAAGCGGCAACATTTTCACCCGCGCGGATATTTCGGCCCCATGGGGATTTGATTCGAAGCCGAGCGGTGGGATCGGCAGCCGCGAGTAAAAGCGCAGGCACGCCACGAGATCGGCGGCGAATTCAGTCAGGACTTCGCGGATGTTGGGAAAATTCATCTCCGCAGTTTCAGACGGTGCGTTTGCTTTGTCGAGCGTCCGTTTTCGCTGAATCCACCGCGTTTCCAGCAATTCTGCAAAATACCACCTCACACCGTATCTGACGGTCGTGTATGGTCGAAGAGCAAAGCAGTCTCGCAACAGACGGGAACGCCGCGCCAGAAGCGTCAAAATGAAAACGGCGCTCGATAATATCCAGGGAGAACGTCATGGCTGGGGACATCCAGGCTATCGAAAGCAATCCAAAATTTCAGGAATTGGTATCAGCCAGGCGATCGCTCGGCTGGTCGCTGACTGCGCTGATGATCGTGATCTATTTCGGGTTCATCCTGTTGATCGCGTTCGATCCCAAATTTCTCGGCATGCCGATCGGCAGCGGCGTCATGACAATCGGTATTCCAGTTGGTCTTTTCGTCATAGTCGCCGCGTTTGTTCTCACCGGCATTTATGTCGCGCGCGCCAACGCGACTTACGACGCCTTGACCCAGCAGATCGTCGAGGAGAGCAAGTGATGTCACGCTTGAAGCTTTTCCCGGCGGCCGTGCTGCTTGCCTGCGTCGTACCATCGCTCGCCCTAGCCGATGCCTTGACCGGGCATACGGTCAAACAGCCGACCAATTGGGTCGCAATCGGCATGTTCGTCGTTTTTGTCCTCATCACTCTTGCGATCACGAAATGGGCGGCCAGCAGGGCGCGTTCGCGGGCGCAATTTTATTCGGCCGGCGGGTCCATCACCGGCCTGCAAAATGGTCTGGCCATCGCCGGCGATTTCATGTCGGCAGCGTCATTCCTCGGCATTTCCGGCCTGGTCTACCTCTCGGGTTATGATGGGCTCATTTATTCCGTTGGCTTCCTTGTGGGCTGGCCGATCGTCACGTTTCTGATTGCCGAACCGCTGCGCAATCTCGGCCGTTACACATTCGGCGACGTCGCTTCGTTTCGCTTCGAACAGGCGCCGATCCGCGTGCTCGCGGCCTGCGGCACGCTGGTGACTGTCGCCTTCTACCTGATTGCTCAAATGGTAGGTGCTGGTTCGCTTATCAAATTACTCTTCGGCCTCGATTATTGGGTCGCAGTGGTGATCGTCGGCGTGCTGATGATCGTCTATGTGACCTTCGGCGGCATGGTGGCGACGACGTGGGTGCAGATCATCAAGGCCTTCTTGTTGCTTGCCGGGGCGACGTTCATGGCTTTCATGGTGCTCGCGCATTTCGGCTTCAGCCCTGAGGCGCTCTTTGCCAAGGCCGTCGCGGTACATCCGAAGAAACAGGCGATCATGGCACCGGGGTCTTTTGTGACCAATCCGATCTCGGCCGTATCGCTCGGCATCGCGCTGATGTTCGGGACCGCCGGCCTGCCGCATATCCTCATGCGGTTCTTCACTGTCGCCGACGCCAAAGAGGCGCGCAAGTCGGTATTCTATGCCACCGGCTTCATCGGCTATTTCTACATCCTGACCTTCATTATCGGCTTTGGCGCGATTGCGCTCGTCTCGACCGACCCCGCCTATCTGACCGATCCGGCCAAGGGCATTTTGGCTATCAGGGGCGGCGCGAACATGGCGGCGATTCATCTCGCGGCTGCGGTGGGCGGCAATGTTTTCCTCGGCTTCATCTCGGCGGTGGCTTTCGCCACGATCCTTGCGGTCGTGTCAGGACTGACGTTGTCGGGCGCATCTGCAATCAGCCATGATCTCTATGCGACGGTGATCAAGGCCGGCAATGCGAATGAGAAAGATGAAGTCTGGGTCTCGAAGGTCGCGACAATCGTCCTCGGCATCGTGGCGATCCTGCTCGGGATCGTTTTCGAGAAACAGAATGTTGCCTTCATGGTCGGTCTTGCGTTTGCGATCGCCGCCTCGTGCAACTTCCCGGTGTTGCTCATGTCGCTGCTTTGGCGCGGTATGACGACGCGCGGCGCGGTCATTGGCGGCTTCCTCGGTCTCATCACCGGGCTCATTGGTGTTGTTCTGTCGCCAAGCGTCTGGGTGGAGGTGCTCGGGCACGCGAAAGGCTCGGCGCCGTTTCCTTATACCAATCCGGCGCTGTTCTCGATGACGATCGCATTTATCGGCATCTACGTCTTCTCGAAGCTCGACAACAGCGCAAGAGCGGCCAAGGATAAGGCCGGGTTCGATGCACAATTCGTGCGGGCGCAGACGGGCATTGGCGCAAGCGGCTCGTCAGGGTACTAAAACATTGAAAAAAGAGGGCATTGGACCGTCGTCCACGCCCTCTTTTTGCCATATGCGCTGCCCCGCAGTGTGGCTTTAAAGCCCTAGCGACGGCTGCGGGGGTCGGCCATACTCCACGATCACAATAAGTTTAAACCGGGGGTGCGGAATGCTCAAAAAGATCGCGCTTGCACTTCTCGCGCTCGGCCTTGCCGGATGTGGGCCGCTCGGGCTCCCGTCGCCGTCCGCATCTACATCAGCCTCCACACAGCAGCCGCAACATCTGAATGATTTTTCCGCCATGCGGTGCGGCGACGCGACCGGGCCGACGACAGGCTGCTGACGTGACTATTTAGCGACCGCCGTTTCCGGCAGGTCGGCGTAATCTTCGGCGCGCGTCTCGTCGAGCGCCGTATTTGGCAACAAAGCTGAAAGCACCGCCGCGACCAATACGTTCGCGACGAAAGCTGTGACGCCGTTATAGACGGTGAGATTTGAGCCGAAGATAGCATGTACTGGCACCCAGGCCGCCGGCGTCCAGGCGAGCCACGTGCCAAGCACCATGCCGGTCGCCCAGCCGGCGAGAAGCGCCCAGCCATTGAACCAGCGCGTATAAAGCCCGAAAATGACGGCGGGGAAGACCTGCGCCATCCACATGCCGCCGAGCAATTGCAGATCGAGCGCGAATTTCGTCGGCACGAAGAGGATGAAGGCAAGCGCGCCGACCTTGACGATCAGCGACATCAGCTTGGCGAGCACGGCCTCTTCCTGCGAATTCATCGCAGGATGAATGAACGGCTTCCAGATATTACGCGTGAACGTATTGGCCGCGCCGATCGACATGATTGCGGCGGGAACCAGCGCGCCGATGGCGATTGCGGCGAAGCAGAAGCCGACAAACCAATCGGGAAAGACGGCGAGGATCAGGTGCGGCACGGCATCTTGTGGATTGGTGACATGCACGCCCGCTGCGAGCGCCATATAGCCCATCAGAGCGATCAGCGCGAGCATCACCGAATAGGCGGGAAGTGCCACGGCATTGATGCGGATCGTATTGCCGCTTCGGGCCGAGAGCATCCCGGTCATAGAATGCGGATACATCAGCAGCGCGAGGCCTGAACCAATGGCGAGCGTGATGAAGGGCAACATTTGCTTGGGCGAAAGCAACAGGCCCGCAGCGATCTTGCCGCCGCTGACCGCGGCTTTCTTGGCAAGCGCCGCCCCCGCTGCATCGAAAATCGCGCCATAGCCGCCGAGCTTCATCGGTACAATGACGATTGCGGCAAGCACAAAGATATAGATCATGATGTCTTTGACGAAAGCGATCATGGCCGGCGCGCGCAATCCGCTGCGATAGGTGTAAAGCGCCAGGATGACGAAGGCGATGGTGAGCGGCAGGTGGCTCATGATGCCATGGCCCTGGAAGCCGAGCGCGTCGATGACACGCTCCATGCCGACGAGCTGCAACGCGATATAAGGCATGGTTGCGAATATGCCGGTGAAGGCGACGGCAAGCTCCAGCCAATTATTGCCGTAGCGGCCAAGCACATAATCGGCAGCGGTCATATAATTCTTGCGATGCGCCACCGCCCAAAGCCGGGGGAAGGTCGCGTAGAGCAGGGGATAGATGATGATCGTATAAGGCACGGCGAAAAAGCCGTAGGCGCCGACGGCGTAAACGACCGAGGGCACCGCGATCACGGTATAGGCGGTGTAGATGTCGCCGCCGATCAGGAACCAGGAGATCCAGGCGCCGAACCGGCGTCCGCCGAGGCCCCATTCGTTCAGATCGTTCAGATCGCCGCGTTTCCAATGCGCGGCAACGAAACCCAGAATTGTGACGAGGAGGAAGAAAGCGATGAAAACGCCGGCGGCCATCCAATTCAGATGATCGATCACCGCTTCTCCCCCTTATAGACGAGATACGTCACAAGGCTGGAGGCTGGAATCAGGACAATCAGAAACCAGTAGAAGAACGGAAATCCGAACAGACGCGGCGTAGTGGAATTGTAAAACGGCACCAGCAGCGTCGCTAAAGAGGGCAGACTCAAAAGTAGATATTTCATCTTTCCCCCGTGCGGCGTCGGCAAGTTCTTTCGTTGACGGCAAGACTTACAGAAGCGGGCAATTGCGATCAAGCCGCACGGTCGCTGAGATCAGCGCGCGACGACCTCGACGTCGCGATCGTGCGTCGATTCGACTTTGAAGGTCGCTTGATAGGTCTTGTCGCCGTGCCGGGCGATGGCGACATATTCGCCTTCCGCCAAGACGAGTGAGGGAAAGGCGCCGATCAGTTCGCGGATCACGTCACCGCCGGGTGTGAGAATGGTGAAGGCCGAATTGGCCAAGGCTTCGCCGCCTGGCGCATTGACGAGCTTCAGCGTCATCACGGCGGCGCGGTGGCGCAGCGTCGCGTCGGTCAGCTTGCCGGGCTGAACGCGCAAGTCCGCGTTGACCACCGAGTTCGTCGCATTGGCGATGCCGTTTTGCGCCATCGTGCCAAAGCCGGTTGTGTCGAGCAGCGTCGAGACGATGTGATAATTCCCTTCCGGCAGGCCGATGACATCACCAGCCCGGGCTTTGGAGAGAATGAGTTTGGCCTCCGCATTGTTGTGCTCAGGCACGTAGATCGAAATCGTCAATTTTGCGGGATTGATCGGTTGATCGCCGAGCACTGGCACGATCCGCAGGCCGCCCGCGTTGAGCAGCAGCCGTTCGCTCGTCGGCGCGCCAGCCATCATGACGCGTTGCGTCATGCCCGCGAGGCCCATCGCACAATGGACGATGTAATTACCGTCCGGCAGCGAGAATGAGGGTGAGGCTTCGCTCGATTCCGCGACAAGCCTGTGCGATCCGTCGGCCTCCGTCACTTCGTCGAAGACGCGCCATTTGAGACCCGATGTGACCGGGTGCAGGTCGGTGGCACTGAGCAAGGCCGAGAGCAGCAGAGTATTATGCGGCGTCTGTGCTTCGTTGTCGTGGCGCGGGCCGAGAAGGCCGCCGCGCGGAATCATTGGCGCGATGGCATCGGAATCGTTGTCCTGCGCAGCGGCTTGCCATGAAGCGCTCAGCACGAAAACGAGAGAAAGCACCGCGAGGGCGGGCATGCAGTGGCGAGCAAACCGGATCATCGAGAGAATCTAGCAGGAAATCCGGCTTTGTCATGGCCATCGCTAGGGCGCCGTCGCGTGAAAAGACGTGCGCCGCAAGGCATTCCATGCCATGAGCAGCGCCGAATTTGGATGAAAAAGGCGATAGATTTGAACAATTCCATGATCGAACTTTTGCAGAGGCGCCGCTCGGCGCCGCCTGCCACGATGGCAGGGCGTGCCCCCAGCGCCGAGGAACGCGACCTGCTCCTGACGCTTGCGTCTCGGGTTCCCGACCACGGCAAAATCGTGCCGTTTCGTTTCATTGTGTTCGAGGGCGAAGGCCAGCAAAAGGCCGGCGAGATCGTTGCGAAGGTTTATGCAAAGGCACATCCGGACGCGAGCGCATCCGAACTCGAAAAGGAACGCCGCCGTCTGACGATGGCGCCGCTGGTGATCGGCGTGGTGTCGCGTACCGAACCGGAGCATAAAGTCCCCGAATGGGAGCAAGTGCTCTGCGCGGGCGCGGTTTGCTTCAATCTTGAAGTCGCTGCCAACGCGCTCGGATTTTCGAGCATCTGGCTGACGGAATGGCATAGCTACGACCGCGCCGTATTGAAGCGTTTCGGCATCGGCAAGGACGAGAAGATCGCAGGCTATATTCACATCGGTCATGATTCGGGGCCGCGCGAAGACCGGGCGCGTCCCAAGCTCGCGGATATCGTCACCGAGTTCGAGGGATGAGGGGCCAATCGTGTTCTATACGCCGGAGCACCGCGACCGACATCTGCTGCCGCACGACCCTTTCAAGGCGCTGATCGCGCCGCGGCCCATCGGTTGGGTTTCGACCAAAGGCAAAAGCGGTGCGCTCAATCTCGCACCGTACTCTTTCTTCAATGCGGTTGCGGATCATCCGCCGATTGTGATGCTGTCGTCCCAGGGTTGGAAAGATTCCGCGACGTTCGCCAGCGAGACGCGCGAATTCGTCTGGAACATGGCGACTTACGATCTGCGCGAACCTATGAATCTCTCATCGGCAAATCTGCCGCGTGGTGAGAGCGAATTCGCCTATGCAGGGCTGGAAACCGCACCGTCGCGTTTCGTCGCGCCGCCGCGCGTCGCGCAAAGTCCGGCTGCACTCGAATGTAAGGTCATTGATATTCTACTCTTAAAGGATTTGGACGGGGCGTTGACGGGCAATGTTCTCGTTTTCGGTCAGGTTGTCGGTGTCTATGTCGACGATGCTTTCATCAAAGACGGACGGGTCGATACATCGGCCATGCGGCCGATCGCACGCTGCGGCTATATGGACTACGCCGTGACCGACAAATTGTTCGAGATGCCGCGCCCGCGGCGCGTCTGAAGACTCTATTTGAGATTGGCGCGCGCGCTCGCAATGTCGGCGGGATCGCGCACAAGTATCGCGTCGAAGCCGTCGCGCTTCGCCGCTTTGCCGGCATCGGGTGAATTTGCTACTGCATCGTCCGCGAGAATGGCCGCGACGCCAGCGGCCCTCGCGGCGAGAAGCGTGAGATTACGCGCGAGGTCGAGCGGCGGTGCGCTCAAATCGGCGATCTCCAGCGATGCTGCGAATGCCTGCGCGTCGAAGGCGAGCGCCACGAGCCGCGGGCTTGCGCTCACGAAGCTGCCCAACTGAAAAATAGTGCCGGACGCGGCGACAAGCGCAATAATCTGGGTTGCGCCGTCGGCAAGTCCCAATTCGGCTTCGCGGACGGCGAGCTTGATGCCGAGATGCTGCACATCCGCACCGTTGCAGGTTGGCAGAACGATTCCGTCGGGCGCGGCGCACATTGCGGCATCGAGATCATTGTCGAACGCGCCATTGAGAGCGCCGAGGCAGACGTAGAGCTTCGGATTCGCCGCCCGCTGCTGTGCCGCGCGTAGGGCGTCCGCTCCAATTGGGCCTTTCAGCCAAAGCGCGTCGGCGCCGCTCGCAGCCGCTTTGTCGAGTGTTGCCGGGTCGGACGGAACGAAAAGATGAACGCGCATGTCTCTGCCTTAAGGGTACGTTTACCATGATCGCGGATGGTGAATGAGAGCTTAAGACGCCGCGTTTGCCGCTGCGTGCAGGACATTCCGATGATTGTGCGTCGATTTATGAATTGGGCGCGGACCGCCAGCGCAGTGCAGCGGGCGGAAGCGGCGGCGGCCCTGGCACGCGTCTATCTCATCACCGATCTGGAGCCCTCCGAGCGGGGAGAGGCAGATCTGGCGCTGACCGGTCTGCTCGACGATTCGTCGCCGCTTGTGCGCCGCGCGCTCGCCGAGGCCTTCGCCAGCGCGCCAGATGCCCCGCATCATATCGTTCTCGGCCTCGCCGATGACCAATCGGATATTTCCTCCATCGTGCTCGGCCGGTCGCCGGTTCTGTCCGATTCCGATCTCATCGATTGCGCGGCGATCGGCGATGCGATTGCCCAATCCGCGATTGCGCTGCGTCCCGTCGTTTCGGCGGCCGTTGCGGCTGCAATTGCCGAAGTCGGCGCCCGCGAGGCGCTGATCTCGCTTGCCATCAATCCCGGCGCCGATCTGCCGGCATTTTCGCTGCGCCGGATGGTCGAGCGGTTCGGTTCTGATGCCGAAATGCGCGAAGCCTTGTTGACGCGGCCCGGTCTGCCGACGGCCTTGCGGGCCGACCTCGTCGCCGCCATGGCGGATGCTCTGCGGGCTTTCGTCACCGAACGGGAATGGATGTCTGGCGAGCGCGCGCAGCGTGTGATGCGCGACGCTTGCGAGCAGGCGCGAGTCATCATTGCTGCGACGAGCGAAGAGGGCGATGGTGCTGTCGCGCTCATCGCCCATTTGCGCACCTGTGGACAGCTCACCGCGAGCCTGCTTCTGCGCGCGTTGCTCTCCGGCAATGTCAGCCTGCTTGAAGCGGCGCTTGCCGAACTTTCGGGATTGCCAATCATGCGGGTGAAAGGCCTCGCGCGCGACTGGCGCGGCGCAGGCTTCGCCGCGCTTTACCGCAAGGCGGGAATGCCGGATGCCTTGATGCCAGCCTTCCGTGCGGCGATCGAAGCACTTGGCAATGGCGATATGGGCGACGCGACGGGTGCGAGTCTGTCACGCCAGAGGGTCGAGCGTGTGTTGACGGCATGCAAGGCCGAAAACGCCGGCGAACTCGATTCGCTGCTTGCGGTTCTACGCCGCTTCGCGGCTGAAGCCGCGCGAGATGAAGCCAGACAATTCTCTGCGGCTCTGCCACGCGCGGTGGCGGGCGTCGAGCGTATGGCGCTGCCCGACTTGTCCAGTGCGGACGAACCGCCGCTGCTGCTCGTTGATCAGGACGCGGCCGAAACGATGCCTGTCGGCATCATTATCGATCTCGCGGCCATCGAAGCAGAACTCGCGGCAGCCTAGCTCTCCATCAATTTATGCAGCACGGCGTAATGGATGAGCAGGATCGTCTTGGCATCCTCGATCTCGCCACGCGCGATCATATCCAACGCTTCGTCGAGGCTCGGTTCGACGACATCGATGTCCTCGCCTTCGTCCGCCAATCCGCCGCCCGCCGCGATCCTGTCCTGAGCCGAATAGCGTGCGGTAAAGAAGCTGATTTTCTCGGCATAGACGCCGGGACTCATATAGGCGGAGAAGAGGAATGTCGGCGCGCCGATCCTGACGCCGGTTTCCTCCAGAACTTCCATCACGATGCGCTCCGGCGCCTCTGCACCTTCGAGCTTGCCGGCGCAGGTTTCGAGCAGGCTGTCGCGGCCTTCGACGAGATAGACCGCCGGACGGAATTGCCGCACGAGCAGGATGCAGCGCCGCTCCGGATCGTAAAGCAGTATCGTAGCGCCAGGCCCGGTATCGTAGAATTCGCGCTCAATCTCCTGCGGCTTGCCGTCGAACTGGCGCCGCCAGAAGGTGACGCGTTCGAGCAGACCGAAGCCGCGCGAAACCACTTCACGGCGAAGAATTTTAACCGCGTCGTTCATCTTCAAAGCCGAATTGTTCGCGCAGGATCCGCTCGTCGAGCGAATGGCCGGGATCGTGCAGAATGACGAGGTTCGTCGCATGGTCCATTGCGATTTCGACTTTCACAACTTCCTTGAACTCAAAATGGTCGGCGACGGCGGCGACGGGCCGCTTGACCGCCTCAAGCACGTCGAGCGTCACATGTGCAGAATCAGGCAGCAGCGCACCGCGCCAGCGCCGCGGCCGGAAGGCCGAGATCGGCGTCAGGGCCATCAGAGGCGAATTGAGCGGCAGGATCGGCCCATCGACCGAAAGATTATACGCCGACGAGCCGGCCGGGGTTGCCAACAGCACCCCGTCGGCGATGAGTTCCAGGAGGCGCTCCTTGCCGTCGACCGAAATGCGAATTTTCGACGCTTGATAGGATTGCCGCAGAACCGAGACCTCGTTGATGGCCATCGCAGTCGCGATTTTGCCGTGAATGTCGGTCGCGATCATCGCCAGCGGATGGATGACGGAGGATTCCGCATCGTCGATCCGTTGGATCAAATCGTCTTCGCGGTAATCGTTCATCAGAAAGCCAACCGAGCCTCGGTTCATCCCGTAGATCGGCTTGCCGGTATGCATGAAGCGATGCAGCGTCTGTAGCATGAGCCCATCGCCGCCCAACGCGACGACGACATCCGCCGTCTCCGGATCGCTATCGCCATAAAGCTCGATCAGGCGTAACCGCGCCGCCTCGGCCTCGGGCGTGTTCGCGCTGAGGAAAGCGATGCGCCTCCCGGGTGCGTTGGCGTTCGTGTCGGTCATCATCGGGCTTTCGTCCACCGCATGTTGAACACCGCAGCCGGCTGCCGCCGGTAGCCGCCTGGCTCAATAGGCGGCGTAGCTTTTTTCCTCGATAATCGCGCTTTGCAACAAGGCGTTGATTTCGCGCTTTAATGCCGCACGGCGGTCGTTGGTCTGATAGACCGAACGGGCGAGGGCGATGAATTCCGGGCCGAAGTCTTTGGCGCGCTCGTACTCGCGAATATCGTCCTCGACGTGCCACAATTCCTGATTGGCGGCCTTTAAGGCTGCGGTGAGTTCCGAAAGCTCTTCGCCGGGCGTGATCTGCTCCTGGAGCACGGCACTCAACAGTTCATATTCGCGGCGAATATTGGCGCGTTTGGCCGTTTCGTTGATCTGATCGAGCTTGATCTCGAGAATCGTGATCTTGTCGATCAACTCGCCGGCGGCGATTTCGACGAAAATGGGCATGGGCGGCCCCCCTGCGGACGCGTTTCGCTCTTAAACGCTCCCACGCTCACCCGCAATACGTTGAAATGCAACCCGCCCACCTATAGGAGCGTGTTCCGGAAAAGTTGCATGACTTTTCCGATCAGAACACGCTCCAATATTTTGATTTGGCGCGATTTCTTGTCGGCCAGATGATTCCATCTGGCCGGAAAGCGCGCTAGAAGCGCCTCGCGCCCCGAGACGCGGCTTTGCGTGGATCCTATGCCCGATTTTTTGCTTGAGCTTTTTTCCGAGGAAATTCCCGCCCGCATGCAGGCGCAGGCGGCGGACGACCTGAAAAAGCTCGTCACCGATGCTTTGGCCGCGCAGAATATTTTCGGCGAATCCGCCGGCAGTTTTGTCACGCCGCGCCGTCTCACGCTGCACATCGAGGGTTTGCCGCCGCGCCAGCGCGACACGAAGGACGTCCGCAAAGGCCCGCGCACCGACGCGCCGGCTGCCGCCATCAACGGTTTTCTGAAAAGCGCCGGTCTCACCGATATTGCCGAAGCACAGATCGAGAGCGACCCGAAAAAGGGAGATTTCTACGTCGCGACGATCGAACGGCCGGGCCGAGCGACAGAGGAAGTTCTGGCGGACATTCTACCGCCGATCCTGACCAATTTCCCCTGGCCGAAGTCGATGCGCTGGGGGGCGCAATCGGCGCAGCCGGAGGCGTTCCGCTGGGTGCGGCCTCTCCATTCGATCCTTGCGACGTTCGGGCCGGAGACCGAGGAGCCGGAGGTCGTCGCGTTCTCCATCGCCGGTATTACGGCTGGCAACGTCACGCACGGCCATCGCTTCATGGCGCCCGGCGCGATCCGCGTGCGCCGTTTCAACGATTATGCGACGTCGCTCGAAAAGGCCAAAGTGGTGCTCGATGCGGCACGCCGGCGCGACATCATCTTCCACGACGCGCGCAATCTCGCCCATGCGCAGGGGCTGGAACTGGTCGAAGACACCGGGCTTCTGGATGAGGTGGCCGGGCTCGTCGAATGGCCGGTTGTCCTGATCGGCGCTTTCGATGCGGAATTTCTGGCCCTGCCGCCGGAAGTGATCCGCGCCACGATCCGCGCCAACCAGAAATGTTTCGTTCTGCGCGATGCCGCGACCGGTGCGCTTGCCAATAAATTCGTCCTCGTCGCTAATATCGAGGCGCCGGACGGTGGTGCGGCGATTGCGGCCGGCAATGCCCGAGTCGTGCGGGCGCGGCTATCGGACGCGAAGTTTTTCTACGATACCGATCTTCAAGTAAAACTTGAGGATCGTCTGCCAAAGCTCAAAAATATCGTCTTCCATGCCAAACTCGGTTCGCAGGCCGAGCGGGTCAGAAGGTTGGCCGAACTTGCGCGTTGGCTGGCGCCGCACGTCGGCGCCGACGCCGGTAAAGCCGCTCATGCGGCACGTTTCGCCAAGGCCGATCTCGTCACCGAAATGGTTGGCGAATTCCCCGAGCTGCAGGGCCTGATGGGCCAATATTACGCCCGTGCGCATGGCGAGGCGGCGGACGTCGCGACGGCCATCGGGGAACATTATCGCCCGCAAGGCCCGTCGGATTCGATTCCCGCTGCGCCGGTTTCGATCGCGGTGGCGCTGGCCGACAAGCTCGACACGCTCGTCGGCTTCTTCGCCATCGAAGAGAAGCCAACCGGCAGTAAGGACCCCTATGCACTGCGTCGCGCGGCGCTGGGTATCATCCGCGTCATCCTCGAAAATAATCTGCGGCTGCACATCACAGCAGCGATAGAGGCGACGCGCGAAGGTTACTCAAATCTTAAAAGCGTTCCGAATGATCTTGCATCGAGCGTGCTTGGCTTCTTCGCCGATCGCTTGAAAGTCTATCTGCGCGACAAGGGTGCGCGGCACGATCTGATCGATGCGGTCTTCAGCCTGCCGGAGCAAGATGACCTTTACTTAGTCGTTCGTCGCGTCGAGGCGCTTGGCTTGTTTCTCGAGAGCGACGACGGCAAGAATCTCCTTGCCGGTTATCGCCGCGCCGCCAACATTCTGCGCGCCGAAGAGAAAAAGGCCGGTGCCGGCGAGGCTAAAAGTTACGCCGAAGCTTTCTCTGCCGGAGCACTCGTTCTGCCGGAAGAAAAGGTGCTGGCGAACAGCCTCGGCATCGCCGTTTCTGAGGCCGACCGCGCCATCGCTTCGGAAGATTTTGCCGGCGCCATGCGGGCGCTGTCGCATTTGCGCGCGCCGGTCGATGCGTTTTTCGACAAGGTGACGGTCAATGCCGACGATCCGGCGCTGCGGCTGAACCGGTTGCGGCTGTTGAGCGGTCTCCGCGACGCCGTTCACCGCGTCGCCGACTTCTCCAAAATCTCGGGTTAAGAGACTGCCGGGTAAAGAATTTTCCTGGCAGTCGTCATCCCTATATTTCGCGCCGTTTCGATCCCTCTCGAATCTATATGGCCGCTTCGCCAGATTCCAGGCGCTGCCGGGATTTGTTCTGACGCGTTTTCTTTACGCGAAGCGATATCCACTTCGCTCGAAAACGCTTTGGGTTTCGGCGTTGGAGACCAAGATGAGATCGAGAGCACGTGCTCGGAATGCTGCCACCGAGCCCAGTATTATCATACGGCCCGAAGTTTTATTTGCAGGCGTCGTCGCCTGCATCATCGTTTTCTGCATGCTTGTGCGTGCCGCCGATCTTCTGTCCGGCCATTGAGAGACGGTCGATGCACATCGAAGAGCAAGGCGAGGCGGCTGCCGATTGGCCGCATTTTGTTGTCGGGCGCGATCAATTGGCGCGCTGGGTTGTCATTGAGACGCACGGCCTCTGCGGCGGTGTCTTCCGGGATCAGGCGGCGGCGCTGCGCTACGCCGAGGAAGAATCCCAAGCCTACAAGGCCGATTTCGAGATCAGCGGCGAGCCCGTCAGCCTGAAATTCGCTTAAAAAACGTCACCCTCGACTTTCTCCGCCGATTCGCTACCAAAGCCGGATCGGCGGAGGTGCGCTTATGGCGAACGAGAAGGCGAGGAAACTCAAATCCATGGGCATGACGGTCCGCGGCGGGGCCTTCGTGCTGCGCGGACGCGATGCGCGCCGGCTCGATTGGCGCGATCCTTATCACTTCGCGCTGGCGATGAGCTGGCCGCGTTTTGCGGCTCTATTTCTTGGCGTCGATCTTTCGCTCAACTTTCTCTTTGCGTTGCTTTATCTGGCGCAGCCGGGCAGTCTTGTTAACGCGCGGCCGGGCTCGTTGACCGATGCGTTCTTCTTCAGCATCGAGACGCTGGCGACAGTCGGCTATGGCGTGATGTCGCCGGCAACGCTTTACGGCCATGTTGTCGCGACGGTCGAAATCTTCGCCGGCATGACCTTCATGACGATCATGACCGGCCTTGTGTTCGTGCGCTTCTCGCGGCCGCGCGCGCGGGTCATTTACGCAGAGAATGCAGTCGTCGGGCATTTCAATGGCGAACGCACACTGATGATCCGCGTCGGCAACGGACGGGCCCATGCCATGGCGGAGGCGAAAGCGCAGCTTTCCGCTCTGATCAGCGAATGGACGTCTGAAGGCCAATTCTTCCGCCGCGTCTATGATCTCAATCTGTCGCGCTCGCATATCCCGGTCTTCGGCTTGACATGGACGCTGATGCACAAGATCGACGAAACGAGTCCGCTTTACAAATACGATGCAGAAAGCTTTCAGAAATTCGTGATGCGCCTGTTTCTTTCGATCGAAGCCCGCGATCCGATGCTTTCGGCGAATGTCTACGACGGCAAGGACTACGATCCGAGCGAAGTCCTGTTTGGCAGCCGCTATGCCGATGCTGTTGCGGTGGACGAGCAGGGACGCACGATCGCCGATCTGTCCCGTATCGGCTGGACGGAGCCGGAAAATGCCGCGCCCGAGCCTGAACCTAATTGATTATTCGGCGTCGAGCGGCGCGGTGCCGGCCGGCTTGCCGTCGGCGCCAAACGTGATCTTCTGAATTTT
The DNA here is from genome assembly GCF_037200945.1 of Methylovirgula sp. Taxonomy (NCBI): domain Bacteria; kingdom Pseudomonadati; phylum Pseudomonadota; class Alphaproteobacteria; order Hyphomicrobiales; family Beijerinckiaceae; genus Methylovirgula; species Methylovirgula sp. The sequence goes on along the minus strand of NZ_JBBCGP010000001.1, from coordinate 3,348,703 downwards.
TTCCTCGGCGTTTTTTAGCAAATCGTCGCAGCGCTTCTTCAAAGCCTCGCCGCGCGCGTAGATCGCGATCGATTCCTCAAGCTCGACATTGCCTTTTTCCAACCGTTCGACAATCGACTCGAGTTCTTTCATCGCGGTCTCGAAGCTCAGCGTGCTGATGTCGTCGTTTTGATCGGTGCTCACATTTGGCTCGCGTCGAAAAGAGAGAATGGATCAGTCGAGTTCAAGTACGAAAGGTTCGGCCTCGAAACAATCCGCGCCGCGGCCGATCTGCTTGATGGCTGCGCTCATGCGTCCGTCGCGCGCCAGGATGCGGTCCGCCAAAGCGACGAGATGCATGTTCGGCGTCGCGGTGGGCGACGCACGCCGCAATTGCTGCGCGAGTGAGGTCTCGTCCACGTCGGATTTGAGCGCGCAGGCGGTGATGTAGGCGGCGGCCGTTGAACGGCTGACACCCGCATAGCAATGGATCACGATCGGCTCGGCCCGGTCCCAGGCGCGCACGAAGTGGATGAGGCTCTGCACGTGATCCTCTTCGGCGAGGATATGCCCCTCCATCGCTTCGCAAATATCGGAGATTGCCACATGAAGATGACGTTCCGGCGCGATGGCCGACGGCCGCGACACGCGAATATTGTTATTGACGAGAGTGACGAGCGACTTGGCGCCCGTCGCCTCGGTGAGGTCGGCGATCCGCGACAGGGAGCAGACGTGAATACGCGGCACCGGGCGATTCCTCTTATCGAATTGGCTGGCGGCCGAGTCGTCGCGCCGCCGCCATTCTAATCGTCTCGTCGGAGCCGGGCGAGGGCATCATGCCGTTAGATGCGATAACTTTTTTAAACGATTGATTTTTCTAGCTTATTTTTCACGCCCGGCAGCGCGGCAGCCTCGGTCAGTGCGCGTAATTCGGCGAGAAATCGCTCCGCCGCCAGTTGCGGGGGCCAGGGCGCGAAGGCGGCGTCGCCATAGACCGGCTGCAATGGGTCCTGCGCCAGCGGGTCGTAGGGGATGCGCAGTACGCGGTGAACCTCGTCCTCGGTCCAACCGACGACTCGCACGGCTTCGGTCGCGGCGGCGATCCTGTCGTCCTCCTTGTGAAGGCGCTTTTCCTTCGCCGTCCAGGCCGACAGGCCGTAGCGCACGTCGATGGCACTTTGCAGACGCACGACGAGATCGTGATAGGCCTCGCCTAGGAATGGCTTGAGTGGCGAAATCGAATCGAAGCCGAGCAGGCCTTCGTCGGCATCGTGCAACAATTCGCGCAAATCGGCGCGCACGTCCTTCGCCTCCGGGAAACGCCGCCGCCGCAATTGCAGCACGAACAACGAATGCTGCGCGACGGACAGTGGCAGCGGCCAGGCTGAATGCCCGCCCCAGCGATAGGTACGCGCAAGACCGAGCGCCAGATCTTCGTCCTCCCAATCGAACGGGGTCGGATTGAGAAGGTCGAGCCGTTTGCCGGACGGCAGCCGAACCCAGGCGCGCGCGGCCATGTCAGCGGCCCTTGGCGTGATGCTTGGCGAGCGCCGCCACGGCGTCGTGCCGCCAGCAAGGCACGATATGGTCGTTGACCATGCCGACGGCCTGCATGAACGCATAGACGATTGTTGGGCCGCAGAATTTGAAACCGCGTTGCTTCAGGTCTTTCGAGATTTTGGCCGAGAGCGGCGTTTCAGCCGGGATTTGTCCCTGAGTGCGAAACTTGTTCTGGATTGGCGCGCCATCCACAAAGTCCCAGAGGTATTTGCTGAAGCCGCCTTGCTCCTGCAAGGCAAGATAGGCCTGTGCGGAGGTGACTGAAGCTTCGATCTTGGCGCGATTGCGGATGATGCCTTCGTCCTGCATCAAGGTTGCGAGCTTCGCCGGTTTGTAGCGGGCGATCTTGGTTGGCTCGAAATAATCGAAGGCTTTGCGGAAACTTTCGCGGCGGCGCAGGATCGTGATCCACGAAAGCCCGGCTTGGAATCCGTCGAGAATGAATTTCTCGAACAAGGCGCGGTCGTCGAATTCTGGCACGCCCCATTCATCATCGTGATAGGCGAGATAGATCGTATCGACGCCGGGCCAATGGCAGCGCGTCTTGCCGTCGGGATGTTCGTGCGTGTGCGTCATTGCGGCGGCACCGGTGCGACATTGAGCGCGGCGGCGCCGGCGGTAAGTTTCGTGCCGGCCGTTCGCGCATCTTCGACGCGATCGAGCCGCAGCATGGCAAGGCCCTGCGCACCGGCGACGGAGCCGATGTGGCCGATGTTGATATCGCCCATCATCACCTCGCTGCCCGAAGCCGGCGGCGGCCCATCAAAGTGAACTTTGACGATTCGCTTGCGCGCCGATTTGCGGAAATGCACGCGCGCGACGACCTCCTGGCCCGGATAGCAGCCCTTGTTGAAATCGACGCCATGCAGCCAGTCGAGATCGGCATCATGCACGAAAGCGTCGCCATAGGGGAAATCGACGCCGCCTTTGGGCACGCCAAGCGCGGTGCGATGCGCCTCATAGGCGTCTTGCGGGGTCGTCGCGAAGGCCAGCGCCTCGGCCGGAGCGATGAGTCGAAGCCCCATGTCGGCGGTGCGCGGATCGGCAAAGGCGAGACCTGAGAAATCTGCTGGCACCGACTCTCCCCAAACGGTGGCGACGGCCAGGCTGGCGCTCGCGTCCTCGATCGTCACCGGGGTGCGCAGCTTGTGCAGCGTAAGCTTGCGGATGAGGTCGGCGATTTGCGCGCGGGGGCAATCGAGCAGGCAGCCATCAGGCATGGGAATTACGAAAAAATCGAACAGGAGTTTTCCCTGACCGGAGAGCAGCGCCGCATAGCGGGCCCCTCCCGGCTTCAGGTCGAGCAGGCTGTTGGTGACGAGCTTATGCAGAAAGCTCAGCGCCTCGATGCCCGAAATTCTGATAACGCCTCGGTCAGCGAGGAAACTTGCGCCTTTGTCCATGAACTATTCCGGCTTGCGTTACACCCCAATCGTATTTAATCGGCCCGAACGGGGCCGCAAGGCAAGTTTTGGCGCGTCTTCAAGCAGCGAGACCCATGTCCCAGACTTTCGATCTGATCCTCAAGGGCGGCGTTCTGGTCAATCAGGATGGAATCGGCGCGCGCGACATCGGCGTCCGTGCCGGCAAGATCGCCGAGATCGGCGACCTGTCGCGGGCTTCGGCCGACGAAGTGATCGACGCCAAGGGGCTGCACATCCTGCCGGGCGTGATCGACACGCAGGTGCATTTTCGCGAGCCGGGCGCAACGCATAAGGAAGATCTGGAGACGGGGTCACGTGCGGCGGTCATGGGCGGCGTCACCGCTGTCTTCGAAATGCCCAACACCAATCCACTGACGACCGGCGCGGCCGAGCTCGAAGACAAGGTGCGCCGGGCGCATCACCGGATGCATTGCGATTTCGCCTTCTGGGTCGGTGGCACGCACGAGAACGTCAAGGACATTCCCGAGCTTGAGCGGCTGCCGGCCGCGGCGGGCATCAAGGTTTTCATGGGCTCGTCCACCGGGGCGCTGCTTGTCGCCGACGATTCCGGCGTCGCGGCAATTCTCGGCCAGACGCGGCGGCGTGCAGCGTTTCATTCCGAGGATGAATATCGGCTCGAAGAACGCAAGAATTTGCGCGTCGCAGGCGATCCCTCATCGCATCCCGTCTGGCGTGATGAAGAAGCGGCGCTCAAGAGTACGCGGCGGCTCGTCCGCATCGCGCGCGAACAACATGCCTCGATCCATGTGCTGCATGTCTCGACAGCAGAAGAGATCGATTTTCTGGCGCAGCATAAGGATGTCGCCAGCGTCGAAGTTACGCCGCAGCATCTGACGCTGAGCGCCGACGATTATGCGCGGCTTGGCACGCGGTTGCAGATGAATCCACCGATCCGTGCGCCGCGCCATCGCGAGCGCATCTGGTATGGGTTGCATCAGGGCATCGCCGATATCCTCGGCTCCGATCACGCACCGCACACGCTGGAAGAGAAGGCGAAGCCCTATCCGCAAAGCCCCTCGGGCATGACAGGCGTACAGACGCTTGTTCCGATCATGCTCGATCATGTGAATGCCGGGCGGCTGAGCCTTGAACGCTTCGTCGACATGACAAGCGCCGGGCCGGCACGGCTCTTCGGCATCGCCGGCAAGGGACGGGTAGCCGTCGGCTACGATGCCGATTTCACGCTCGTCGATCTCAAGCGCCGCGAGACGATCGCCGATCAATGGAGCGCGTCACGCAGCGGGTGGACGCCTTATGACGGTGTCACGGTCACGGGCTGGCCAATTGGCACCATCGTGCGCGGGCAGCGCGTGATGTGGCAGGGCGAGATCGTCACGCCGGGGCAGGGTGACGCGGTGCGGTTTATCGGCAGTCTATAAAGTGCAAACGCCCGCAAAAGCATAACAACGCCGGGGCATCGCGTGGGAGGACGTGCATATGCGATTCAATCGGGCGTTGATCTCGGCTTTTTTCGTTTGGGCTTTTTCCTTCGCCGCGCACGCTCAGCCGGCGCCGCAATCGGATAGTGACAAAGCGCCGACGATCCTCGCCTGTTTCAATGCCGGGCAGACGGCGATTCGCGATCTCCGTGCCTGCGCCCAAGCGTGGCTGACGCCCACGGCCCTGCTGCTGTGCGCGCTCCAAAACACGGACGCAGGGAAAGCTGGTCCGATTGCGTGTCCCTTTCTGCCGGATACGCCTAATGGACGCGCGATCCTGGATGCTCTTCTGGAGCAGCAATATTTGACGCGCGACAGCAATCTGTCCCTGGATACGCGCAACTTCCCCGGTCTCCCCAGCGCCGCCACTGTGGACGCTTGCAATAAGACCGCCGCGACACAGCAAGATTTCCTCGCCTGTATTCAGACGTCGATGCGCCACGATCAAAGCCAGGCGCTTTTACAATGTGTCGGAGCGACCGATTCGGAGACCGGGCGCGCCTTGTGTCTTGCGAAAAGCGTGGCAGCCGATCCGGATCTGCCTGCCATCGTCAAATGTTTTGGCGCGCAGGGCGCCGCGCCCGACAAATTTGCATCCTGCCTCGGCGCCCCTGATCGGGTCGCGGCGGCGAAGGCGGCGATCGGATGCGCCGCGCAGGCTGGAACCTCCGCATCGGCGCTCGCCGATTGCCTTTTGCCAAACGCCAGCCCTGCCGAAAAAGCGCTCGCAGCCTGCCTTGTGCAATCTGAAGATGACGACAGAAGCGTCGCCGGATGTCTCGGCAATTTTTCGCCTGCGATGGGGCGTGCCGAGCAAGCCTCGGCCTGCTTTTCCGATCCGGGGAATAGCGCCGCGAAATGCGCGGGGGTGCTTTTAGGCGGCACAACTCACGTATCGGAAATCGTTGCCGCCTGTGCCGGCGTGCGGCGCAACGCGCAGGTCGGCTGTTTCCTCGATAAAAGACCGGAGCTGGCGGCGACGCAAAGGCTCTACGGCTGTTTCGCGAACGGCGGCGAAGGCAGTTCGCTCGTCGCGGCTTGCACCGGCGAGCTCGTCCCGGATGAGAAAATCCGCCGGACGCTTGCCTGCGCCACCGTCGCGAACAATGATCCTGCAACACTTGCCGTCTGTGCAGCGGGTTCGGTTTTGTCGGATGACGCGGCGCATCTCGCCGAATGCGCCGCCACCTCGCAAGACTCGCCTGTTTCTTTCGCGTTATGTGCGGCTGCGCCGAAAACGGATGACAATTGGCGGATTTCCGCGCAATGCGCCGTCTCATCGGCAGGCGATTCAAAATCCTATGAAGGCTGTATGGGAACGCCGCTCGCGATGAACGAACTTGGCAGGTGCTTCAAAGGCAAATTCGGCAAGGATTGTTTCGGGCCGGGCAACACCCTCGCCAAAATACTCAATATCGCGCAGTGAAGTCGCAAACGAATCGTCGTCGCAGAGCTTTACGACGTCCCATATCGATGCGTGACATCGCGGGCGATCTTGCCGGTTTCGTCGAGGAAGCGGCCGATCACGACCTTCGCGTTCGGCGTACATTCGCGGTAGCTCAATTCATAGCCGTTGAAGCCGCGGTTGTAAGCGCCGGCCAGCCTTGAGCGGCGTGACGCATTTTGCGTCTCAGCGTCCATCAGCGCGCTCATCTTGTCGCGCCAGATCTGGGCATCCTGACTGCCGCAAAGATGCTGAAGATAGGTCAATGCGCCGAGCAGTTCCGATAGGCGCAAAAGCTGCGGCTCGTAAGGTGGCGGCGGCTCATCCGGAGGTGGCGGCGGTGGTGTGCCGGGCTTGGCATTGGCGACGCCGGGTTTGGGCAGAGATGCTGACGGATGCGGGTGAGGATGCGGGCGGGGACGGCGCGGGATCGTCCGCGGGGGCTCGAATTCCTGCGGCCTATATTGCGGCGGCGCTCCGAAAAGATTGAAACCGCCGCCGCCAAACCACCCCTGCGCCTGCGCGGCCGGCGGCGCGAAGCTGCAAAGCGCGCTGACGAAGATGATCGCGTATCGTTTGACCACGAGTTCAGCCCGGACTTTTCTGCATCAAAACCTTATGCGCATTGGTCACGACTTCGATGAGGCGTGGCGATGTCGCAAGTTGCGCAATTTCATCCGGATAAGTCCACAGAATTTCGCCCGCTTCAGGGCCGGGCGCGCCTTCACCCGAAATCCATCGCGCCACGAAGGACAGAATGACAAAGTGCCGGGTCAGGCCGTCCGTATCGGGTGGGGCGATGATTTCGACATATTGGTTGAAGCCGACAAGCTCGGCCTTGACGCCGGTTTCCTCTTCGAGTTCGCGCAACGCGGCATCGGCGACCTTTTCGCCCGCCTCCAGATGACCGCCCGGCAGGGTGAAAAGCCCCGCATACGGCGGCTTGGTCCGCGTTGCGAGCAGAACGCGCCCGTCGCGGAAGACGGAAATGCTGACGCCGACATGCGGACGCGGTGCATCGAACGCCAATGCGCTCACGGATAAAGCCGCTGCTGTTGCCAGCCGCCTTCGGGCGTCGCGCGGGTGAAGACAATGCGGTCGTGAAGCCGGAATGCGCCGTCCGACCAGAATTCGATCGCGACCGGCGTGATGCGATAGCCAATCCAATAGGGCGGCCGAGGCACCGTGCCGAGCGCGAATTTGGCGGCATATTTTGCCGCGGCTTTTTCGAGCGCGAAGCGGCTTTCGAGCGGGCGCGACTGCTGACTGGCCCAGGCACCGATGCGGCTTTGCAGCGCGCGGCTGGCAAAATAGGCGTCGGCTTCGGCATCGCTTGCCTTTTCGACGAGCCCGCGGACACGCACCTGTCGGCGCAGCGACTTCCAGTGAAACAGCACAGCGGCTTTCATGTTCTGCGCCAGTTCAAGCCCTTTGGCGCTTTCCGAATTGCTATAAAAAACAAAGCCGTTCGAGTCGAACGACTTCAGCAAGACCATGCGGACATCGGGCAGGCCATCGGCGCCTGTTGTCGCAAGTGCCATCGCATTTGGATCGTTGGGTTCAGCCTTCTCCGCCTCTGCCATCCAATCTGCAAAGAGCGCGAACGGCTCGTCAGCCTCGGTAAAGTCACACACAGTTAATTTATCCATGCCTAGGCTTTCAGGGCCATTGAATGAGGTTAAGCTTTGTCCAACAGGCGGGGGTCGCGTTGCATGCGTTATACGGGAAATAGAGTCGGTCTGACGAGGGCTTCAGCGTGGCCTTTGCTTGCCGTCCTGTTTACCGCTACGACGCTCAGCGGGTGTTCCGTATCGATGCCGATGGGCTCGCTGCTCGGGGATGACGATTCGACCGGCTCGATCCAGAAATCGCAATTCGATGGTCTCGTTGGCGAAGATTGGCGCCGCGCCAAGGCGGCGCTCGCCTCAGCGCTTGGCGGTGACGAAGCCAAAAATAGCGTGGCGTGGGCAAATCCGGACTCCGGCGCCAAGGGCTCGTTTGTGCCTGTCGGCTCCGCCTACCTGACGGCGTCCGGCACCTGCCGCGCCTTTGCTGCGGCGGTCGATCGTCATGATGCCGACGATTCGCTGCAAGGCACGGCCTGCGCCGGCAAGGATGGCGATTGGCTGGTCACGGATGTCCACGCGGTCGGCAAAGGCTAAGCGCCTGCATTTTCGAACCAGCCGCGCGAGGCTTGCGCCAAACGCATGAAACCCCCAAGTTGGCGGTGAGACATTTGCGCCCGTGCCATAGCGCGTGTTCCGAAAAAGTTGCATGACTTTTTCGATCGGAACATGCGCCAGAATTAGCGTGCTTTCTTATCGACCGGATATCCCATCTGGTGGGGAAGCGCGCTGCGGGCGGGCGCGTTAACGGGCTCGAAGATGCGTGATCCATATATTGTTTTAGGTGTAGCGAAGACGGCCAGCCTCGACGAAATCAAGAAGGCCTATCGAAAGCTTGCCAAGAAATTTCATCCCGACCAGAGCAAGGACCCCAAGGCGAAGGATAAATTCGCCGAGGTGAGCTCTGCCTATGAGATTATCGGCGACGAGACCAAGCGCGGCCAGTTCGACCGTGGTGAGATCGATGCCGAAGGCAAGCCGAAGTTTCAGGGATTCGAAGGCTTCGGCGCTGGCGCCGGGCAGGGCGGATTTACCCGCCGCGCGCCGGGCGGTGGATTCGAGCACTTTGAATTTCGCGGCGCACCGGGTGGTGGTGGCGGCGGAGCCGGAGGGTTCGACGCGAGCGACATTTTCAGCGAATTGTTTGGTGCAGGACGCCGCGGCGCCGGCCAGCAGAGCCGCTCCTTGCCGCGCGGCGAGGATGTGACGGCGGACATCAGTGTCAGCCTGCGCGAGGCGGTGCATGGCGGCAAAAGCCGTGTCAGCCTTCCCACCGGCCGCACACTCGAAATCAATGTTCCAGCCGGGATTGAAGACGGCAAAACGATCCGGCTGAAGGGGCAGGGCCATCCGAGCGCCTATGGCGGCGAGGCGGGTGATGCGTTGGTGACTGTCCGCATCGCCAAACATCCCTATTTCCGCGTCGACAATCGCGATCTGAGACTCGATCTGCCGCTGACCCTCTATGAGGCCGTGTTGGGTGCGAAGGTCAACGTGCCGACGCTTGACGGTAAGGTGGAACTGACCGTTCCGCCCGGGTCGAACGGCGGCCGCACCCTGCGTCTTCGCGGCAAGGGGCTGCCCCATCCAGGCGGCACGTCCGGCGATCTGCTGGTGACTTTGCGGATTGTCCTGCCGGATGGGTCCGATCCCGATCTCACCGCGCTGGCTGAGAACTGGCAGAAGCAGCATCCCTACGATCCCCGGCAGGATCTGACCTGAAGCGGCCACCCGGCGGGGATCACGATTGCGGGCTTTGACTGTAACAATCGCAAGCCATCGTGATTTATTAGCCTTGAACCGCCTGCAATCGCAGCAAGTTCCGCTTTGAAAGGCGTGGGTTTGCCGGGATGGCGCGACGACATGGGCTTGGCCAATCGGCGTAAACCGGGTTAAAGGCTTCAAGCCCGGCGGCGTCGCCCGCGCGCGGCCTCTCAATTATTGCCCAGGACCCAGAATGACGCAGCCGGAGCGCCTATCCGCAGAGACGAACGCCACCGGAATTTTGGCTGGTAAACGCGGCCTCGTGCTGGGCGCGGCCAACAATCGTTCGATTGCCTGGGGCATTGCCAAGGCGGCTCGTGCGGCGGGCGCCGAGCTTGCCTTCACCTATCAAGGCGAGTCGCTCGAAAAGCGCGTGCGCCCGCTCGCGGAGGAATTGCAGGCCGCCGTCGTCGGCCATTGCGACGTGACCGACGAAGCGAGCATCGATGCGGTTTTCGGTGAGATCGAGCGGCTCTGGGGTAGCCTTGATTTCGTCGTCCATTGCGTGGCGTTTTCCGACAAGGATCAGCTCACGGGCCGCTATGTCGAGACAACGGCAGACAATTTCAGCAACACGCTGCTGATCTCCTGCTATTCCTTCACCGCGATCGCGCAGCGCGCCGAAAAGCTGATGACGAATGGCGGCTCGCTGCTGACGCTCACTTATTACGGCGCCGAGAAGTGGATGCCGCATTATAACGTGATGGGCGTTGCCAAGGCGGCTCTTGAAGCCTCCGTGCGCTATCTCGCCGCCGACCTTGGACAGAAGAACATTCGCGTTAATGCGATTTCGGCGGGTCCGATCAAGACGCTTGCCGCGTCGGGCATCGGCGACTTCCGCTACATCCTCAAGTGGAATGAATATAACGCGCCGCTGCGGCGCTCGGTGACGATCGACGAAGTTGGCGAGAGCGCCGCCTTTCTGCTCTCGCCATTATCGCGCGGCATAACCGGCGAGATCATGCATGTGGACGCCGGCTATCATATCGTCGGCATGAAAAATCCCGCCGCGCCGGATATGTCGGCGCTCATCAAGGAATAGACGCTTGATCCCGAAAAGTTGCAGACTTTTCGGATAAGATCATGTGCGAAAACAATGTCGCATAATACGTTTGGTCACCTGTTTCGCGTCACGACCTTTGGCGAGAGCCACGGGCAGGCGATCGGCTGCGTGGTCGATGGCTGCCCGCCGGGCATTGCGCTCACCGAGGCTGACATTCAGCATTATCTTGACGAGCGCCGGCCGGGCACCTCACGGTTCACGACGCAGCGGCAGGAGAGCGATAAAGTCCGCATCCTGTCCGGCGTGTTTGAAGATCGCACGACCGGAACGCCGATCGGTCTGCTGATCGAGAACGAGGATCAGCGCTCGAAGGATTACGACGCGATCAAGGACAAGTTCCGTCCGGGTCATGCCGATTACACTTACGAAGCGAAATACGGCATTCGCGATTATCGCGGCGGCGGCCGGTCCTCGGCGCGCGAGACGGCGATGCGCGTCGCTGCCGGCGCCATCGCGCGAAAAGTCCTCGGCAATGTGACCGTCCGTGGCGCGCTCGTTGCGATGGGCAGCGAGTGGATCGATCGCGCCAAATGGGATTGGGACGAGACGCGGCGCAATGCCTTCTTTTCTCCAGATGCCGACAAGGCGCGGGAGTTTGAGACGCAGCTCGATGCTATCCGTAAGTCCGGCTCGTCGATTGGCGCGGTGATCGAGATCGTTGCCGAAAACGTACCGGCGGGCTGGGGTGCGCCGATCTATAGCAAGCTCGATTCGGAACTCGCCTCCGCGTTGATGTCGATCAATGCGGTGAAAGGCGTCGAGATTGGCGATGGCTTTGCCGCCGCGGCGCTGTCGGGCGAAGAAAACGCCGACGAGATGCGCATGGGCAATGACGGCCTGCCGATCTTTTCGAGTAATCATGCCGGCGGCATCCTCGGCGGCATTTCGACAGGGCAGGCGATTGTCGCGCGCTTCGCGGTGAAGCCGACATCTTCAATCCTGGCACCTCGTAAAACGATTGATCGTGCCGGCGCGGAAACGGAGATCGCCACTAAGGGACGCCACGACCCCTGCGTCGGCATCCGCGCGGTTCCCGTCGGTGAGGCCATGGTCGCCTGCGTGCTGGCCGACCAGTTCCTGCGCCATCGCGCACAGGTCGGTTAACGCACGCCGTAATTGACCACGCCGATAATCGGGCCGAGCGGCAACAAAGCATCATCGCGGCCGACAGCCGGCGCATAAAGACTCGAAACCGAGCCATCGAGAAAAAGTGCGTTCGGACAATTCAGCCGGTCGCGAAACAGCGTGGCGAATTGATAGAACGTCACCGGGTCGTCCGAGATCGCAAAGACGACGATATGGCCGTCGCGTACCCCAACGCCGTTGCGGATTTTCTGCGACGTCCCCGAGGCTTCGATTTTCGGATGCAGCGCGCCTTCGATGACCAGCATCGGGCCGGACTGTGTTGCGTATTCAGGATGTAGATGAGCTTCAAGATAGCGGCTCGTCTCCATAATGCCGGCGTGCCGGGCGTCGAAATAGAAGATGCCGTTGGGCTTCAAGTGAAAATTGCCGGAGCCTGCGCGCGTATTGGCCGGCATAAGCTGACGGCCGCCCTCGACATAAAGCCCGATGGGGCGATAATCCGTCCCGAACATGCCGGCATTCATCGCGAAAGCGAGCGAATCGCCACGTGATTTCAGAGCCTCGGCAATCGCGGCAAAATTGCTATAAGGCTTGCCATCCGCACCCGCCAGGAAAAGCCGCAGCCGTGCTCTGCGCACATCGAAGGTACAGATCGTATAGCGTTGGCCGCCCTCGCTGATGGCATTGCAAGGCCCGCTTTCCTGCGCGTGCGCCGATGCCAGCGCAGAGGATAGGAGAATGGCGCCGAGCGCGATACGCAGCAACAGCGCGTCAAGACCAGTTTTGCGCAGCATTGTCCAAGCGGCCGATGTTCCTTATCTAGCTTAGATAACAGGATTCGTGGAGTTTTCAGAATGCGTCATACCGTGACAGAGGCGATCGAGGCCATCGCTCGGGGCGAGATCGTGATCGTCACCGATGACGACGATCGCGAGAATGAGGGTGACCTCATCTGTGCCGCGTCGCTCTGCACGCCAGAAAAGATGGGCTTCATCATCCGCCATACGAGCGGTATCGTCTGCGCGCCGCTGCCCCCAGAGGAGGCGCGTCGTCTCAATCTGCAGCCGATGGTCGCCACGAACGATGCCCCGTTGGGTACGGCCTTCACAGTCTCCGTCGATGTCCGGCATGGGCTGACGACCGGCATTTCCGCCGAGCAGCGCTCGAATACGGTGCGGGCGCTGGCCAATGGCAATATGGGCGCTGCGGATTTCGTCCGCCCCGGCCATGTGTTTCCGCTCATCGCCCGCGACGGCGGTGTCCTGATGCGCTCGGGGCATACCGAGGCGGCCGTCGATCTCTGCCGCCTCGCGGGCCTGCCGCCGGTCGGCGTCATCTGCGAACTCGCCAACGATGACGGCAGCGTGATGGCCGGCGCGCAAATCCAGGCGTTTGCCGATACCCATAAGCTCAAGCGCATCTCGGTCGCCCAACTCATTGCCTATCGGCAGGAGCGGGAAAAACTCATTGAGCGCGTCAAGGTGTTTCCGGTCGATGGGCCAAGCGGCCCGCTGACAGGTTACGCCTACGCGACGCCTTATGAGCCCGTGCATCACTTCGCTTTTGTTCAAGGCGAAATCGGCGACGGCCGCAATATTCCGGCGCGCCTGCACCGGGTCGATCTTATCGCCGATGTCATCACAGGAAGCGCGCAGATTCCGAAGACATTGGCGTGCTTCCGCAAAGAGGGACGCGGCGTTCTTGTCCTGCTGCGCGATGGCACGGCGGGTGTGCCGGTCCTGTCCGATGTGAAGGAAAGCGCCTCCGAGGCGATGCGGACCAAGGAATGGCGCGAGATCGGCGTCGGCGCGCAAATCCTGCGCGACCTCGGCATCTCATCGATCCGGCTACGCACGTCGTCGCCGCTAAACTACGTCGGCCTGTCCGGCTTCGGTATCGAGATCGTCGCTTACGAGCCGGTCGAAGGCGAGAAATAACCGGAACCCATCAGCGCCGCGACATGCGCGGCGGTGGACCGGCCGAGCCCGACGAGATCATAGCCGCCTTCGAGCAGCGACACGATTCGGCTGTCGCAGCAATGTTCTGCGGCTTCCATGAGTTGCGTCGTGACCCATGCGAAATCAGCCTCCGTGAGATTGAGGCTCGCCAGAGGGTCGCGCCAATGCGCGTCGAAGCCCGCTGAGATGATCACAAGATCCGGCGCGAAGGCGATTAGCCGCGGCAGAACGACGGCTTCGATCGCCTCGCGAAAGATGAAGCCATCGGCGCCGGGTGCGAGTGGCGCATTGACGATCGTCCCGTGGGCGCCGGTTTCTGAGGCGGCGCCGGTGCCGGGAAACAGCGGCATTTCATGCGTTGAACAATAGAGCACGCTGAGGTCGGCCCAGAAGATCGCCTGCGTGCCATTGCCGTGATGGACGTCGAAATCGACGATGGCGATGCGCTCGGCGCCATGCGCGGCCTGGGCGTGCCGTGCGGCGATCGCGGCATTGTTGAAAAGGCAAAAGCCCATCGCATTGGTTTGGCTCGCATGATGGCCGGGCGGCCTTGTCACCACGAAAGCGTTATCGGCGTCGCCGCGCATGACGGCATCGACGGCTGCGATGCCGCCGCCGACCGAATGCAGGATCGCTTCCCAGGAGCCGTGGCTGACGGGCGTATCGGCGTCGAGATAGGCGATGCCTTTTGTGGGGATGGCGGCTTCGATCGCCGCGGCATAGGCTGGCGGATGCACACGCAGGATCGGTTCGAGTCCGGCCCGCGGCGACGCTTCGCGCTTGAGGTCGTGAAATGCTTCGGCAGTGAGCGCCTGATCGATCGCGCCAAGCCGAGCCTGGGATTCCGGATGGCCCGGACCGGTGTCGTGGCCAAGACTCGCGGGATGGCTGAAGAGCAAAGTCGTCACGGGCGCCCGATGCAATCGGAGTGATTCGCCTGAAGCGTAGCATTGGCGTACGACAGTCCGGCCGACGCAGTCCCTCGGGGCGGATTCTGGCCTTTAAAATGTTTCATTTGCGCCACAGCATTTCCTCTTCTTGCTGTGCCAGAGGCTACGAACGCTTGTAGCAGTGGCGAGACTGCAGCCGATGCGTTATTTCCTTCATAAAGGCGGGGATCGTTGAAATGAAATTTCGCAAAATCATTTGGGCACTGCCACTTTTTACATTCTTGGCGGGTTGCGAGGCGGACGGATTGGCGACCCCTGATCCGAGCCTTTCGGGGCGCGATCAAGAGTTTCTCGCCCTCGCACCGAAGGCCGACATTCCTTCGCAGTTCCATCGCTATGAAGTTGAAGACCCGACGGGCCAGTCGCCTGGCACGGTTGTCGTCGATACCAAGCATATGTATCTCTACTACGTCATGCCGCACGGCAAAGCCATGCGCTACGGCATTGCAGCCGGTTCCGAGGCTGCGGGCTGGACCGGCACAGCCAAGATCGGCGCCAAGCAGGAATGGCCGCATTGGATGCCGCCGTCCGACATGTTGAAGCGCTGGCCGCATCTGCAGCCGACGGCAGACGCCGGTGGTCTTCCGGGCGGTCCGGAAAATCCGCTCGGCGCGCGCGCCATGTATCTCTACCAGGGCAACAAGGACACGATGTACCGCATCCACGGCACCAACGAGCCGGAGCAGATCGGTCAAGCGGTGTCTTCGGGTTGCATCCGCATGTCGAATATCGACGCCATCGACCTCTATAACCGGGTCAAGGTCGGCACCACGGTCGTCGTCGAATAGACCGGACAAAATACACGGCTCATCATCAAGAAGATTCGGCGCCTGCATCTTTGATGCAGGCGTTTTCGTTAGGCGAGGGCGCTCTCGCTGCCGATGTTGACCAGCACGATTTCCGGCGGCCGGAACAGGCGGATCGGTGCGATCGACGTGCCGAGTCCGGCTGAGATGATCATATGGCGGCCACCTTCGACGATGTGGCCATAGACGTTCTTCATACCGAATTGGGCTTCAGTAAATTGCTCCGTGATGATCGGCAGATTGACCTGGCCACCATGCGTATGGCCGCAAAGAGTCAGTGACACGCGCGCCGGGACGCGGGGGAATACAAAGGGTTCATGCGCCAGCAAGAGAACTGGCGCGCCGTCGGCCGCTTTCGCGAGAGTTCCCTCGAGATCGTCGTCGCCTTGAAAGCCACGCCAGTGCGCGTTCGGGTGGGCCAATTGATCGCCGAGGCCGGCGACCCAGAAGGGCTGGCCGTTTTTCATCAGCCCGACCGCTTCATTGTCCAATAGTTTGAAGTTCGCCTGGTGCAACGCGCTGCGGATCGCCGCAGCATCGTCGCTCCGCATATGCGGCAGCGCGCCGTGCCACCAATCGTGGTTCCCGAGGATCGCGAAAACGCCGAGCGGCGGACGCAGGATCGACAAAGCCTCCGCCCATTGCTCCGGATAGACCGGACCCGTCACGAAGCGATGTGCAGCGTTGAAGTCGCCGAGCAGAAAAACGATGTCTGGATTGAGTAGATTAGTGACTTCGGCGATATGGCGAATTCGCGCGGCGGACATCTGCGGTTCGCAGGCGTGGATATCGGCGATCAACGCTGCTTTAAGATTGAGCCCCGGCGTCCAATGCGGCGGCGTCAGACCATAATTTGTGACGTCGAGACGGAACCCCGGTTCGATCACGCAGGCATAAGTGCCAAGGCTAGCGCCAGCCAATGTCATGGCGCCGGCGCCTTGAAGAATGTGCCGGCGGGTCAGCAAGGTCATTCGGAAAACCGATCAAGGCGCGCATGGCGCACGTATACGGCCGCCATAATGAAGCGGCGGCCGCTGGGATCAGGTTTTCCTAGGGAAGGTTAGGGGCTAAAATTTGTTCACCCCTGTTCTTTAGGCAGTGCTTTAAGCTGCACGTCCGTCAAAGCGGCGCGGCTGCTGGCGTTTGGCGTCTTCCACCTGTTTGTCGACGGGCCTTGGCTGCGTCGCCTGAAGCGCGGCCGCGACGGCGGAAATACCGATTTCACGATAGAGGCGGGCAAGAATATCGCGCGCATCGCCGGGCGCCTGGGCGTAGCGCAAATTTGGATCTTGTTCCTTCATCGATTTTTCTCACTGTCTTGGCGCACAAACGCATTGCACATGCAGGAGAGCTTCGGGCGGGGCAGTAAACAGAACCTTTCGAATTTAAGTTAAAGCCGCGCGAATTTTATTTCGCCGGCATTTGGCCGCAGGTTGTGTCCACGCTTCAACATCCGTAATTTTGCGTGGGGTCCGCGGGTTTACTCATGCGCCATCTGATCATCGAGGAGCCGTTTTCGGAGAGCGCGATCTGGGCGCGCCGCCTCGCCGTCTTCGCTGTCGCCGTCGTTGCGACCGGCCTCGGCCTTGCGCGCCTTGGTCTCGATCCGACGGCTGTCCTGGCGGTCATCGGCTCGGCGATCATCCTCGCCTGTCTCGCCATCCTTTGCGCTGGCGCCGCGAGCGTCGAAATCTGGCAAACCGGACGCAAGGGTGTCGGCCTCCTTTTTGGTGGCGCGTTCCTCGCGGTGCTTTTGCTCGCTTATCCCGCCTATCTCGGCGTGCAGGCCGTACGGCTACCGGTGCTCAACGACATTTCGACCGACACCGACGATCCGCCGTCTTATTCCCTGTCGCGGAAAGCTATGACCGCCCGGCACGGCTGGATTCCGCCGTCCATTTCGGACGCTGCACGAGAGGCACAGACTGGAGCCTATCCGAATGTGCAGCCGATCTATCTCGATCTGGAGGCCGATGATGCCTATCAGGCCGTACTCGCCGCCGCCTCGGCCCTACGCTGGAAAATCGTCAATGCAATTCCGCCCGGCGGAAGGCTTGGGCTCGGACACGTGGATGCGATTGCGCACGGCATGATTCTCGGCTTCGCCGATGACATCACGGTCCGTATCTGGCCCTTAGCCGGCGAGACGCGCGTCGATATCCGTTCTTCATCGCGGATTGGGCGGCATGATTTCGGCGGCAATGCTTCGAGGATCGAAGCTTTTGCCGCCGAATTGAAGACCCAGGCTAATGCGAAATAGTCAGATACGGCTGTAGACGCCCACAAGCCCGTCGCCTTCGGGAACCTGCACGAGCCCGCGGGTTCCGAGATCCCGCAGATGTGCAAGAACGGAAAGCCCGGCGGCGCTGCGAAGGCGCGGGTCGAGCCCTTGGTAGAGTGATGCAACGAGCGTTGGAATGTCCGCTTGTCCTCTATCGAGCGCTGCCAGGATCGCGGCCTCGCGCAGCCGGCGATGATGCAGCAGGGCGCGAACCATGCGTTGCGGTTCCGTTAGGCCGCCGCCGTGGCCGGGCCAATATTGCACGTCGTCCCGCGCCAGCAGTTTTTCGAGCGAGGCCATGTAGTCGCGCATCTTGCCATCGGGTGGAATCACCACCGTCGTTGCCCAGGCCATGACGTGATCGCCGGAGAACAGTGCGCGTTCCTCAGCCAGTGCAAACGCCAGATGGTTGCCGGTATGGCCGGGGGTCGTCACGGCCTTGAGAACATAGCCGGGCCCGTTGATTTCATCGCCGTCGGCCAAAACCCTGTCCGGCCGATACGTGCGGTCATGCGCGGCTTCGAGCCCCGAACTGCTTCCATTCTCGGACGCGATGTAGGGCGCACAGCCGATGATTTCCGCGCCCGTCGCCGCCTTCAAAGCCACAGCGCCTGCCGAATGGTCGCGGTGCGTATGGGTCACGACAATGTGCCGGACCTGCTCGTCCTTCAAAGCATCGAGCAGTGCGGAGAGATGCGGGGGGGAATCCGGTCCGGGGTCGATAACCGCGACGTCGCCGGTGCCAACGACATAGGTACAGGTGCCGGTGAAGGTCATCGGGCCGGGATTGTCCGCAATGATGCGCCGTACGAGCGGCGAAAGCCGGACAAGTTTATCGGGCGCGCCCGGTGAGCGGAGGTCGAATGGAATTTCCGGATCGGGATTGCTCATTCGGGCGATGCCGCGTCGGTCTTGGCAGCTTTATCCAGAAAGACCTGTGCTAGAGCGTGATAGATGCTGTCCTTGCAGATCGACTTCGAGACGGCATCAGCAATCAGGGCGGCCAGCATCAAGGGGATGATCATCCTATGGTTTTGCGTCATCTCCGACACGATGACGAACGACGTGATCGGCGTCTGGACGACACCCGTGAGATAGGAAACCATGCCGACCAATGCCAGCGCGCCCAGAGGCACATCCTGAAACAGCGGATGAAGATTGGCAGCGAGCCCTGCGCCGACTGCCAGCGATGGCGCAAAGAGGCCGCCGGGAATGCCGCCGATCGAGGAAAACAGGCTCGCGAAGAATTTCATGAGGCCGAAGACGGCGCAGGACGGCATGGCGCCATGAACGATCGCACGCGCCTGCTCGTAACCGGTGCCGTAGCTCGTATCGGCGGAAAGTAGGCCAGTGAGCGCAACGCCAAGCCCGCACAACATCGCGAAGGCGATCGGACGTTTGGCGATCAATCGTCCAGCTTGGCCCGGTAGGCCACGCGCGAAACCGACGACGATGCGGCTGAATAGACCGCCCGATAGGCCGCCGAGAACCGCGCATACAGGAACAACGAGCCAGGCGCGGCCGAGTGGCAGCACCGCAGCCGTCGAGCCAAAATAGGTATAATCGCCAACGAGACCGAGAGAGGTCAGGCCCGCGGCGATAATCGCGCCGAGAACGAGACCGCTTGTCCGTGATTCAAACGAACGGCTTAACTCTTCGATGCCGAAGACGATGCCGGCTAGCGGCGTGTTGAACGCGGCGGCAATGCCCGCCGCAGCACCGGCGAGCAGCAGTCCGCGTTGATATTCCATCGCGCGGCGCCCCATCGTATACATGAGTGCGGCGCCGACCTGGACGGTTGGCCCTTCGCGGCCGATCGAAGCGCCGAAGAAAAGCCCGAGCGTGACGGCGACGATTTTCCCAACAGCGACGCGCAAAGATACGAGCGCGGTGCGTGTCGGGCCCTCCGGCAGTTCGCGCGCGGCGATCACTTGCGGAATACCGCTGCCTTGCGAATTCGGAAAAACATGCAGGGTGAGAAAGACGATGAGACCGAAACCGAATGGCGTCAGCACGAGCGACAAGTATCGAGAGATATTTAGGAGCTGATGGAATTCATGCTGCGCGAGATCAGCGAGTATCGCCATCAGAATGGCCGCTCCACCGACGAGAAGACCACCGATGACAAACAACGTCCGACGGCCCCAGGGCCGCAACGCGTCGCGCGTCGCAATTCGAAGATGGGTCAGGCGGCTTGGGTCGGGCATCGGCGGGTTATGTGCGATTTTGCTTTGTTGTCAGACGTTTCATGCCACAGAAACGGTCGGCGGCAAAAATTCCATAAGTTTCTCGAACGTGGAGGCGTCGGGAGCATTATGCGGGATCGTCACGACGGGCCCCTTCCAGAAATGACTGAGGCTCTCGCGGGTTGCCTCCATCGTTACACTCGAATTTTTTGTTTCATTGAGGACGAGCGCAGCGATGTGCAGATCACGCTTTTGCGCAACTTCGAGCGCCGTGAGTGTATGGCTCAAGCTGCCGAGATAAGTGCCGGCGATCAGGATCGTTGGAATTTTGAGCGCCGCGATGAGGTCGCAGACCGTCGATTGCGCATCGAGTGGCACCATCAGGCCGCCGATGCCCTCGATGAGCAGTACGTCTTCGGCTTCGGCGATCGCCTCGGCGCAGAAGCGGTGGACGGCTGAGACGTCGATCGTCCTGCCTTCCTCTGCTGCCACCATATCCGGCGAGAGCGGTGCGGCGAATCGCCAGGGCGAAATCGCCGCGATCGCATCGAGATCGACGTTGCGCCCACAAGCTTTGAGCAGCAGAGCCGCATCGCTGGCGGCGAAGTTTTCCGCGTCGAAGCCGGTTGCTATCGGTTTCAATACAGTGACCTTGCGGCCGTGCTGGTGCAACGCGTGAATAAGCCCGGCCGTGACGAAGGTTTTGCCGATGTCGGTTCCCGTTGCGGTGATGAAGAGAGGGGACATGATGACGTTCCCGCTAAGCCGGCGCGCGAAGATCGAGCCGAGCGACAACATCGGCGAGGCGTGCCACATCCTCGTCACGATGCGCGGCAGAAAAAGCAAAGCGAAGCCGGGCAGAACCTTCCGCCACCGTCGGCGGGCGGATCGCGACGACGAGAAAGCCTTCGTCTTCCAGAATTCTTGAAGCCTTGAGCGCCGTTTCCGCCCGGCCGAGGACGAACGGCACGATCGGGCTTTGCGCCTCAGGCAGTCCGAGCCGTTGCGTGAACGCGCGGGCATGCGCAAGAGGACGCGCACAAAGCGCCGGGTCGGCGGCGATGAGATCGAGCGCGGCAATCGCCGCAGCCGTGCTCGCTGGCGGCAGCGCGGTCGAGTAGACGAGCGTGCGCGCCCGCGATGTCATAAGATCGATCACATCGCGCGAGGCGCAGAGATAGCCGCCATAGCTGCCGAGCGCCTTCGACAGCGTGCCCATTTGAAGCGGGACGTGGGCTTGATGTGTTTGCGTGTCGAGAACGGCGAGACCGTGGGCGTCATCGGTCATCAGCCAGGTATCATGCGTTGCGCAGACATCTGCCAGGGCCGCGACAGGCGCGCGGTCGCCATCCATCGAGAAAACGTGATCGGTGATGAGGAGGGCATGCCGATGGCGCTCGCGCTCTGCGCTGAGAATGGCATTTGCATCGTCCACATCATTGTGACGGAAGATTCGAGTCGTCGCGGGCGAAAGCCGGCCGCCAGCGAAGATGCACGCATGCGCCAGTTCGTCGATGAGGATCAGATCGCCATCCCCGGCGAGCGCCGGAATAACTCCAAGATTTGTCAGATAGCCGGAGCCGAAAACGCGCGCGGCCTCAGTATGTTTCAATTGCGCGAGCCGCGCCTCAAGCACGTCAAGTAACGGATAATTGCCGGTGACGAGGCGCGAGGCGCCGGCGCCCGCGCCAAACGCCTCGGTTGCGTCAATGGCCGCGGCCTTGACGCCCGGATGCTGCGACAGGCCCAGATAATCGTTGCACGAAAAGGACACGAGCCGGCGCCCGTTGCGCATGACAATGGCGCCGTCCGAGCGCTCGGTTTTCACCAGGCCTCGCCGCAGGCTCGACTTGTCGAGTTCCGCCAGTTTGTGTCGCGCAAATGCGTCGAGGGATTTCACGGGCTTTCCTTCGTTGCCATTGCGGTTTAACCGTGGCGCCCGGCTCTGGCAACAAGGCGTGTCTTTTGACGCAAGATATTGATTGGCAAGGTATTGATTGGAAAGAGGCTTGGCGCGACTACATCTGGCTGCCCTATGCCCAGATGAAGGATATGGCGCCGCCGCTTGCGGTTTCCGCGACACATGGTTCGCGCATCGTGCTTGCGGATGGCCGCGAGCTTATCGATGGGATCGCAAGCTGGTGGACGGCCTGCCATGGCTACAATCACCCGCATATCCGCGCCGCAGTCATGCAGCAGCTTGAAACCATGCCGCATGTCATGTTTGGCGGTCTGATCCACGAACCGGCGGTGCGGCTCGCGTCGCGGCTTTCAGCGCTGTTGCCAGGCGATCTCGACCGCGTATTCTTCTCCGACAGCGGCTCGGTTGCGGTCGAAGTCGCGCTGAAAATGGCCTTGCAATATTGGCTCAACAAGGACGTGCGCGGCAGAACCAAGATGCTCGCCTTTCGCGGCGCCTATCACGGCGATACATTCGCGACGATGGCGATCTGCGACCCTGACGAAGGGATGCATAAGCGCTTTGCTGGAATTTTGCCGGAACAGATCATTGCCGATCTGCCGCGCGACGAAGACGCGATGGCGGCCCTCGACGCGCTGATCGCACAACATGCCGATAAGCTCGCGGGCATTATCGTGGAGCCGCTGGTGCAGGGCGCCGGCGGGATGATTTTTCATGATGCGATTGTGCTGTCGCGTTTGCGCGCACTCGCGGACAAATACGATCTTCTTTTGATTTTCGATGAGATTTTCACGGGCTTTGGCCGCACCGGCACGATGTTCGCCTGCGAATCTGCGGATGTCGTGCCGGACATCATCTGCCTGTCGAAGGCCCTGACCGGGGGCACCATGCCGCTCGCCGCGACAATCGCACGGCAAAAAATCTTTGACGCTTTTTGGTCCGACGATCCGACCCATGCGCTGATGCACGGGCCGACCTTCATGGCGAATGCTTTGGCCTGCGCAGCGGCGAACGCGTCGCTCGACCTCTTCGCGCACGAGCCGCGGCTGGCACAAGTCGCCGAGATTGAAGCCTCGTTGAAGGCGGGGCTTGAGCCTTGCCGTGACATGCGCGGCGTTAAGGATGTGCGCGTCCGCGGCGCGATCAGCGTTGTCGAATTTTCGAAAATTGACAATATCGCAACGCTAAAGCGACGCTTTGTAGAACGTGGCGTTTTCATCCGGCCATTTGGCGATATTATTTATCTCACGCCGGCCTTAACCATCAGCGGTGACGATTTGCGGCAGCTGACAGACGCCATCGTCGAAGTGGTCCGCAATGAACTCAATTGAATAAGCTTGGCTTTTGGCAGCTCTTGCCAAATGCGCGTTTCGCCCGCATATAGCGGGCCTCGCTTTTGGACTGACTTCTGAATCGCTTCGTCTGGACTGCCGGCGCACGTTTCAGCCACGTTACCAAATTCGACTGAAACAAGCGGCCGCGCTCATGCGGCCGTCGAGCAAATGCCGGAAAGGGCGATCGATGGCAACCGGAACTGTTAAATTCTTCAACGATCAAAAAGGTTATGGTTTCATTCAGCCGGACGACGGCGGCAAGGACGTGTTCGTGCATGTCAGCGCCGTCGAGCGTTCCGGCCTGCGCGGCCTTGTCGAAGGCCAGAAGGTAAGCTTCGAGGTCGAGACCGACCGTCGTTCGGGCAAGCCGTCTGCGGTTAATCTGCAAGCCGCCTGATCGTAAAGATTTGAACTGAAAAGCCGCCGTTCCTCTGAACGGCGGCTTTTTGCTGGGTCAAAGCGTCGAACTGACGTGGCCACCATTTTAATGAAAATTCCGGCCTTTCGGCAGAACGTGGTGGATGTCGTCGCGCTTGTCGGCTGTGGTTTGTCCGGTCTTTGTGTCAAATAATGTCGGCGGTGTGTGGCGCATTTGATTGCGCGGATGCCGTTGCGGATTTTTGATTGGTTGGGTGAGGCTGTTGTCCGGTCGGGATAAAACTCCGAGCAGCGGTGTCAGATCGTCGAGCCGTTCGACGACGACATGAATGACGCCCGATTCCGATTGCAATCGCCCGGTGATGGCGACGAAACGCGCAGCGATGACAATCGCCCGGTTGGATTCGAAAATTTTCGGCCAGACGATCGCATTGGCGATGCCTGTTTCATCCTCGATCGTCAGAAAAATCACGCCGCTTGCCGTACCAGGGCGCTGCCGGATCAGCACGAGTCCGGCGGTGCGCACACGCTGGCCCGAAGCCATGAGTGCAAGATCCTGCGTACGCACGATCTTTTCGGTTTTAAGATGCGGCCGCAGAAAGCTGACCGGATGTGCCTTCAGCGAGAGCGACAAATGCCGGTAATCCTCGACGACATGTTCGCCAAGCGACATCGGCGGCAAATGCGCTTCCGGCTCCAGCGCGCGGAAGCTTAAGTCTCTCAATAAGGGGAGGTCGTCCTTATCGCCGGCCCGATTCAAGCCGCGCACGGCCCAGAGCGCGTCGCGCCGGTCGAGGCCGAGGGAGCGGAACGCATCCGCTTCGGCCAGCGCCGCGAGAACGCTTGGCGCGAGACCAGTCCGCAGCCAGAGATCGCGGATTGAGTCATAGCCTTTGCCGCGATTGACGACGAGCGCTTCCATATCCGCTTGGCCAACGCCCTGAATCTGACGAAAGCCAAGGCGTAATTTATGCGTGGAACGGATATCGTGTCGCATTGAGGCATGGCGCGAATGGAGGCGCGACGAACACGTGGTTTCGTCTTCTTCGAGCGTACAATTCCAGTCGGAATAATTGATATCTATTTCTTCGACCGCGACGCCATGTTCGCGCGCGTCGCAAACGATCTGCGCTGGTGCATAAAAGCCCATCGGCTGGGCATTGAGCAGGGCGCAGGCGAAAACATCCGGATAACGGCATTTGATCCAGGCTGAAGCATAGACGAGCAAAGCAAAAGAGGCCGCATGGCTCTCGGGAAAGCCATAGGAGCCGAAGCCCTCGATCTGTTTGAAACAGCGTTCGGCAAAATCGCGCGGGTAATGACGTTCGACCATGCCTTCGACCATTTTGGTACGGAATGTGTCGATGATGCCGACGCGTTTGAAGGTTGCCATGGCGCGGCGCAACCTATCGGCCTCGGCCGGAGTGAATCCTGCGGCGACGATGGCGATCTTCATCGCCTGTTCTTGGAAGAGTGGAACACCAAGCGTCTTTTTCAGCACCTCTTCGAGTTCTTTCGAGGGATAATTGACAAGCTCCGGATTCTGCCTTCGCTGCAGATAGGGATGCACCATATCGCCTTGAATGGGGCCGGGCCGGACGATCGCGACTTCGATGACAAGATCGTAGAACGTCTGCGGCCGCAGCCGCGGCAGCATCGACATTTGTGCGCGGCTCTCGATCTGGAAGACGCCAATCGTGTCGGCATTTGAGATCATATTATAGACCGCACGTTCTTCCGCCGGAATGGTGTCGATCACATGATCGATGCCGTAATGCAAACGTAGAAGGTCGAAACTCTTTCGCAAACATGTGAGCATGCCGAGGGCGAGAACATCGACCTTCAGGATGCCGAGCGCATCGAGATCGTCCTTGTCCCATTCGACGGTGGTGCGGTCGTCCATTGCGGCATGGGCAATGGGCACGGTTTCATCGAGCCGGTCGCGGGTGATGACGAAGCCGCCGGTGTGCTGCGAAAGATGGCGCGGGAAACCGACAAGCTCCTGCGCAAGCGCCAAGGTTTGCGCGAGGCGATCCTCGCGCGGATCGAGGCCCAGGCGGCGGATTTGTTTCTCCTGTGGGCCTTCCGAGGAGCCACCCCAGAGCGAACTCGACAACGCGGAAATCGCATCTTCCGAAAGGCCAAAAACCTTGCCGACATCGCGGAGCGCTGAGCGGCTGCGATAGGTGATGACCGTCGCCGTGAGCCCGGCGCGCGCACGGCCATAGCGATTGTAGATATATTGCATCACCTCTTCGCGCCGCTCGTGCTCGAAATCGACATCGATGTCGGGCGGCTCGCCCCGGTCTTTCGAAATGAAGCGTTCGAAGAGCAGCGCAGATTGCGCCGGATCGACATCGGTGATGCCGAGGCAATAGCAGATCGTCGAATTGGCCGCCGAACCACGCCCTTGGCAGAGAATGTCTTTACTGCGCGCGAAACGCACGATGTCATGCACGGTGAGAAAGTAGGGCGCGTATTCCATCTCCGCGACGAGCGCGAGTTCGTAAGCGAGCGTGTGTTTCACCTTCTCAGGCACTCCGCCCCCGTCCTCATAACGCTTCTCTGCCCCGGCCTTGGCGAAGGCTTCGAGCGCCACTTGCGGCGAGGCGTAGCCTTCGCGCAATTCTTCCGGATATTGATTCTTGAGATCGGCGAGCGAAAAGGTAAGACCTTCGAGAAAGCGCAAAGTCTCGTCGATGGCCTCAGGTGCTTCGGCGAAGAGCCGCGCCATTTCGCGGCCGTCTTTCAAATGCCGTTCGGCATTGGCTTGCAATTTCCGGCCGATTGCATCGAGCGTCGTGCGGTTGCGGATGGCAGTGAGTACATCCTGCAACGGGCGCCGCGCCGCTTCATGCATCAGCACATCGTTCGTGGCAATGAGCGGCATGCCAAGATTTCGTGCCAGCGCGGCGCGTTCGGCCAGCGCCTGGCGCATCTGCGGGCCATAGATCATGCTCACGGCGAGCCAGACGCGGCCGGGGGCAATGTCGCGTAGCTGCTGCAGGAATATGTGCGCACCGCTCGATGATTCAGACGGCTTGCTTTGAAGCGAAAGTGCGCGCGCCGGCTCGGCTGCGAAATCCGCATAGAATTTGCCGGGCTTTGCGTCGTCGTCGTCCGGTTCCCAGGTACTCATCGGAAAAACCGCGAGTTGCAGGCCTTCGTTTGCGTCGAGCAGATCGGCAGCTTCGAGTCGGCACAGCCCCTTCTGTCCTTTTAGATTGCCGCGCGTGATGAGGCGTGTGAGCCGTGCATAGGCAGCGCGATCTTGCGGATAGGCGAGGATATCCGGCGTGCCATCGCAAAAAACCAGACGGCAACCGATGGCGATGCGCAAAGTCTCCGGCTCAATCTTATTTTCGCGTGCGAAGAGATGCGCGCGCACGACGCCGGCGAGCGAATTACGGTCGGCGATACCAAGGCCTCTCAGACCGAGCTTATAGGCGTGTTCGACGAATTCTTCCGGATGCGAGGCGCCGCGCAGGAATGAGAAATTCGTCGTCACGCCAAATTCGGCGAAGGGGACAATGATCTTTTCTGCTGGGGTCGCGTCATCGCGGGCAAAGCGAAGCAATCCAGTTTTTGTGTCTGGCTTGCCGCGCGTCGGGTGCGGACGCACATCGCCGCTCACGCGAAAAGTCCATGCATGAACCAGCGCGGCCGCGCCGTCTCGGTTTCGTAGAGACCTTCGCGAAAGAGCCAGAAGCGTCGCCCTTCGCTGTCCTCGGCGCGGAAATAATCGCGGGTAAGGGCTTGATGGCGCCACCATTCCGAGGCGATCCGCTCCGGACCTTCGATGGCGGCTACTTCATGCAGCACGCGCCGCCAGCGGAAGCGGACGGGCGGTCCGTCCGGCACGCTGGCGATGGCCTCGATCGGCTCCGGCTTTTGCAGCAGACGGATCGGGCGAAACGGAAGCTCGCTTTCGGCGTCATGGCCGGGCTTGTCTCGGCCATCCACGTGATGTCGCGGCGATAATGCTGCAAAAAGAGGTGCATCGGCTTGGCGTGGATGCCCGGCACGAGGCCGGGCATGACGCGCGCCGGAGGCAGGCATCGCCGTCACCGCAAATTCTGGCCAATGAGACTCGGCGAGCGTCAGCCTAGTCACGCGCCGCACACCGAGCCGTGCGCCGAGCCGATCAATGAGGTCGGCAAGGTCCTGCTCCGCTGCGGGGGTCAGCCAATTGGTCTGGTCCTCATCCTGCCGCTCGACCGCTTCGGCCGCGAGTCGCACGACATCGAAACCAAAGCCCGCATCGAGCGGATCGCGCTCGTCCACATTGCCCGCGGCCTCGATCTTTTCGCGAAACAGCCGGGCGATGACCGCTGGGTTGCGCAAAGGCCGGCTGGTGCCGGCGCGCAAATGTCTCACACGACCATCGACGCCGAAGAGACTCACGTCGAGCTGACGCGCGCCGTGGCCCTGTCGCGTGAGCAGGCGCGAAAGTTCCTGGGCGAGGGCGAGGATCGTCGCTTCAATCGTCTCGCGTTGGACAATCGGCTCGGCAAAACGCCGCTCAGTGAGATAGGCCGGCGCTTCGAAGCGTGGCGTGATCGGCGTTCTGGTGCGTCCGAGCAGGGCATCGAGCCGGTGGAAAAGAGCTTGGCCGAACCGGGCGGCGAGGGGCGCGCGCGGTCGCAGAATGAGATCGCTGATACGGCGCAGGCCCGTCTGGGCAAGGCCGGTCAGACTCTTTTCATCGAGCCGCAGAGCGGCAAGGGGCAGTGCGCCAAGCTGGCGGCACAGATCCGCCTCGCTGATATCCTCGGGCAAAAGGCGCGTTTCGCCAAAACGCGCGAGCGCCCAGGCGGCTTCCGGCGTCGGGGCGAGCGCGGCGCGGGCGGCAAAGCCTTGCGTTGCAAGCCACTGCTCGATCTCGCCGAGAAGTTTGGCTTCGCCGCCGAAAAGATGTGCCGCGCCGGTGACGTCGAGCATGGCGCCATCGGGTGCATCGAGCGCGGCGAGCGGCGTGAAGCGGCGGCACCAATCGGTGATCGCGGCCAATGTCGCGGCCTCCGCCGTTTCATCCGCGGCGCAACAGCGCAAGCTGGGGAGAATGGCGCGCGCGTCCGCTAGCGCCAGGCCGGGCTTCAATCCATGCCGGGCGGCAGCACGGTTCACGGCGGCAAGCCTTTGCGCACTTTTCACCTTGGCGATGGTGGCAAGCGGCGCCCTACGCGCTTCGACGTTGCGGCGGGTGATCCGATCCGTCGCCAGCGACGGTAGCCAGAGGGAGAGATAACGCGTCACGGAATAAGACCTCTCGATGGTCCCAGAGAACGGGATAAAATTTGTCACGGTCGATAAAAAAGCCGTTCGGTCCGGCGCGTGCCTTGGCAATGCGGACATCGAAGGCGGCGGGGCCGGGCAGGGAGATGCGACTGGCGGCAGACGCCGAATGCAGGCTCGACCGGGTGCGGATTTCGAAACGCGTCTCGGCGCTGCTCGAAAGCGCCTCGGCCCGCGCTGGGCCGCCGAGGAAGAGGAGACCGGCCGTGCCGTGTTTCTGCGCGGCCAAGACAAGCCGGCGCGAAGCGGTGAGGTCATAGAGTTTTGAGGAGAAGATTTCGCCGATCACCGCGGCCGGCGCCCGGCATTTCAGCGCTTCTTCGATTGCCCAAAGTGCGTCTTTGGCATTCGCTGCGTGGACAAGAGCGAGCGCGTCCGGATCTAGCCCGTAAAGCGCGAGGCCGGGACCATAGAGAGCGCCTTGTTCGAAACCGGCAAAATCCTCGCCGATCCAGATGAGCGGCGCCTTGCGGCTGGCGGCAAAGCGCGCGGCCAACGCTAGGGCGAAGCCGGCTGCGGCCGGGGCATCGCCCGGGCCGGCGGCGGTGATCTCATGCAGCGCGCCAGCCGCAAGGCCACCAAGCAGACGATCGAGCTTTGTCTCGCCGAGAGAGACGCGTGCGCGCGGGTCGTCAGACGCCGGATGAGGCGCTGCGGTAATGCCGGGGATCGCAATACCAGCGATCTCTCGGCGCAAAAGGCTGAGCCGCCCCGCCACACCGCTCCCATGCGGAAGGGTTTGGCGAAGCCGCAAAAGCTCCCCGGCCATGTCTCTCGACCAAATGTTCCATATTTGTTCTTACGGATTCCCCTTTTTGAGGAGGGAGTCAAGGGAGGAGAAAGAGGGGTAGTGTCTTCCGTAATGGGCCTTTGGGTGTCAATCCTCGTTTATCCATCCGCCGGTATCACGCTTCCGTCCGTGGTCGGCGTCTTGCCGCCACAAGATGACATCAGATGGAAAGTCGGAGCCGATCTCAGTTGCGCGCTCGAAGCGCAAGGCACTACACGGTTTTCCGACCTTCCGCGTCCCGGCGAAGGGACCTCGGAGAACGTCCTTACGGACTGTTCAATTCATCAACAACATTACGACTTCATGCCGAAGCGGCGCCTTCCTCCCGGTTCCAGTGGAACTCGCTGCCATCGACCCACATGCGATGCAGGACAGTGGCCAGCTTGCGGGCCACAGCCACCAGCGCCCGCTTGGCGCCTCGCCGGCGGGCGACCATCATCCCCCAGGCTTTCAGCGACGATGGCCGCGCCTTGAACAGCAGGACCAGGGCGGCTTCATAAAGGGTAGCACGCACCATAGCGTCGCCAGCCTTGGTGATACCGCCGCTCACGTCCGTCTCGCCCGACTGGTATTTCCGCGGCGTCAGGCCGAAATGAGCGCCGACGGCACGCGATGATTTGAACCGCGCAGGATCGTCGATCGCCGAAGTAAAGGTCAGCGCCACCACCGGCCCAACGCCCGGTGCCGTCATCAACCGCCGACATATCCCGTCCTGCCGCACGATCGCCAGCAGTTGGCGGTGTAGCTTGGCGAACTCCGTCCGCAGCGCTTCCCGGCACCGCAACAGTGGCTCAATGACGCTTTCCAGCATCGCCTGGCCAGCGATCAGCTCATGCACTCGGCCGGCGAATCCCAACCTGCTCGCCAGACCAACCTTCAAACCGAAGCCCCGCAACAGGCCGCGGATCGCGACCTCAATGTCGATCATCTTGCCGAGCAGCAGCTTGCGCGCCGTTAGCAGGACCCGCGTTTCCTGCGCCGGCAGCGACTTGCGATGCACTGAACGAAACCAGCCCATGCGCAGCAGCTGGGCAATGCCGCGGGCATCCTTCCGGTCGGTCTTCACCGTCATTGCCGAAAGGGCCGCCTTGACGTGCCGGGTTTCCAGCAAGACCACTTCGTAACCGGCATCCGTCAACCCCGCGTGCAGCCACTGCGACAGCGGACCCGCCTCAAGCCCGATCCGGATTACAGGAAAAGCCAAGCCTGCAAACAGCGCCGCCAGCGCAGCCGGCTCGCTCGAGACCTTCGCCTCCCGGATGATCTGGCCTTTCTCGTCCACAATACACACGCTGCTCTGTTCCAACGAAACGTCGATCCCGGCATAATACTCCATGGCAGTCCTCATACTGTTTGGGGCCGTAAGGACCCCGTTGATCTACACATCATCAGTATCGGGGACTGCCACCCCTACCGGCTAGAGCCAGTGCGCCGGCCCATTACGTCATCTCAGTTTGAAATTTCTGACCCCTCCCTCCCAAGCTTGGCACCGACCGCTCCCCTCTTTAGAGGGCCGGAAGCTGTGCTATGGGAGCACGCATGTCCGACTACGATCTGCCGCCCGAGGATCAATTCTTATTTCCAACACCGCCGCGTACGCCGTGGCGAACGTGTTGGAAAGAGCATTGCGATCTTTTCAGGCGGATGGAATGGCTGGCAATTATGCTTGCCATCGTACTCGGAACCTTTTTGGCGGCATGGCTGTCAGGTGGTGCCATGAATATCGTGGCTCCTGTAATTTTTATTGGCTGGTTGCTTGCAACAATTGCGTGGCTTCGCGCACCAGAAATTGGGCCTAGGTCAAAAATTTGCTGGATAATTGCGACCACTCTTTTTTCTTTTTTTGTGGCTTCTCTAATCTCGCACCGCCATCCAGAAGCATCGATTCAGACTATCAATGTTCCTGTTACAAATTCTCCGATAACAAACTATCCGCTGTTCTTATTTCCGTTAGCGGAAGATATGTTTCGACAATCGCCGCGCGCGCATCCCTTTTGGAACACCTGTGTAAAATTAGAAAATATGCAAAATGTCATCATTGAAGAAAGCGATTTAGCCTGTGAAACAGGCATAGACGCAAAAAATTCAAAAGACATTTATGTCAAAAAAACAAAGATCACCGAACCGAACCCCTAGTTGTGATCATTTGGTTTTATAAGGCCCACGCTTCTTGGGTTCGCCGTCCCGCACATCAATCAGCGCAACAATATCCTCCATGCTCCAAAGCTTGTCAGTGAGCCCGGCAGCCATAGCGGGCGACATGCGAAGCGTTTGTGCATCCGAACGAAGTTGTAAAACACGAAGTAGAGCGACAGTGCACTAACAGGCTGCTGAAAAACCCTCTTCCTTTGCGGGGCTGATCGTGATTCCATTTCGTTGGGAGACAGCAGCATGCGCGGCAGTGACGAAGGTTCGGGACAGCTTTTCAGTTATGTTGATCTGGAGGCGCGGGTGCGCCGTGATCATCCGTTGCGAGTGATCCGCGCGATCGCCAACGAGGCGCTCGGAGCCCTGGCGGCGGATTTCGCGGCGCTCTATTCGAAGGTCGGCCGTCCGTCGATCCCGCCGGAACGGCTGCTGCGGGCGATGCTGTTGCAGGCTTTCTATTCAGTTCGCTCGGAACGCCAGTTGATGGAGCGATTGGATACCGACTTGCTGTTTCGTTGGTTTGTCGGGCTCGCCATTGACGATCCGGTGTGGGATGCGACGGTGTTTTCCAAGAACCGCGATCGTCTGCTCGATGGGGCGATCGCCGCGAAGTTCCTCGCCGCCGTGCTGGCCCAGCCGCGCGTCAAAAGGCTGATCTCGTCGGATCATTTCTCCGTCGATGGCACGCTGATCGAGGCTTGGGCCTCGATGAAAAGCTTCAAGCCGAAGGACGATTCAGGGGATCAGCCGCCGTCAGGTCCTGGCCGCAACGCCGAGGCGGATTTCAAGGGTGAGAAGCGCTCGAACGAGACACATGCCTCGACCACTGACCCCGAGGCCCGACTTTATCGCAAGGGGCCGGGCATGGAAGCAAAACTCGCTTTCCTCGGCCACGCCTTGATGGAGAACCGTTGCGGCCTCATCGTCGATGCCTGTCTCACGCCCGCCAACGGCCATGGCGAACGCATCGCGGCGCTGGCCATGATCGAGCCGCGCGCCGATCGGCCAAAAGCCATCACGCTCGGCGCCGACAAGGGTTATGACGCGGCCGATTTCGTCAATGAACTGCGAACCATGAATGTGCGTCCGCACATCGCGCAAAATATCAGCGGCCGGCGTTCAACCATCGACCGGCGAACAACGCGCCATCAGGCCTATTCGGCGAGCCAGCGCATTCGTAAACGGATCGAGGAGGCCTTTGGTTGGATGAAGACCATCGCCGGGCAGCGCAAGACGAAGTTTCGCGGCGTCGATCGCGTGGGCTGGGCCTTCGCCTTCGCCGCCGCAGCCTACAACCTCGTCAGACTACCGAAATTGATTGAGGAGATGACACCATGATGCCACCTAAGGCGTCGCTCATCACAGCCACATCCGCCGACCGTCATCATCGACAAAGCCATTCTCGGAAAGTCAGCAGCAACTCTCTCCGCGCCTGAAGCACCGCAATTTTTCAGCAGCCTGCTAATGCGGTATTATGCAGCAGCCGCCACAAGCCATCTAGCTGAATCTCGCCTATTTTGGCGGCATGGCTGAAATCCGCACCACCAATAGCTGCGACCGTCTTCGCGCTCGTCCGCGATAGCAAACATCCTCGACTCCCCTGAATAATTTTGTTTGGAAAAGCATTGAACTAAAATCGTCTACAAAACGGGCAGAGAATACGTCTGCGGCTATCGCGTCGCCAAGCAGGATTAGAAGCTCATCCTCAGACAATTCCAGGAGCACGCAACCGCATCGCGGCCCCGGCATACGTCCCGCAATCTTATCGAGATTTCATCGCGATGATGCTGCGTAATGTGACTGCTAATCCCAGCAAATTGAGGTTGAGAACGAATCCGGGCGCAACCTAACAAAATCGCGAGCGCCGTAACGCTTTTGTCCGCATAAGCGTAAAAAGAACCAGCTGATCGTCCGGAGACCTCGCCAATGGCCTCGCCCCACCTGTTTTATCGTCATCCGCTCTGGATACGGGTGACGCATTGGCTCAATGCGATTTGCATGGCCGTTCTTCTGATGAGCGGGCTGCAGATTTTCAACGCCCATCCGGCGCTCTATTGGGGCCAGAAATCGGATTTCGACCATCCGATCTTTTCGATCAACGCGGTCGAGGACGCGCAGGGCAACGAGAGCGGCGTTACGATGATCGCTGGGCGCAGCTTCAATACGACGGGCGTCCTTGGCCTTTCGAGGGGTGGCGATCGCGCTTTCCCCGATTGGGCGACATTGCCGCATGAGCAATGGCTGGCGATCGGGCGGCGCTGGCATTTCTTCTTCGCCTGGATTTTTGTCATCAATGGCCTGATCTATATTCTGACCTCGCTGATCGGGCGGCATCTGCGCGGCGATCTCGTGCCGACGCGTGCTGACCTCGCGCATATCGGTCGCTCGATCTGGGAGCATGTGCGGCTGCGTTTCCCGAAAGGGGATGAGGCGAAGCGCTATAATGTGCTGCAGAAGCTCGCCTATCTCATCGTCGCCTTCGTGCTCGGTCCCGTGATGGTGCTTGCCGGGCTGACGATGTCGCCGCGGATCGATGCGAGCTATCCGATTCTGCTTGAGATTTTCGGCGGCCGGCAATCGGCGCGGACGATCCATTTCATCTGCGCTTTTTCATTCCTCGGCTTTTTCGTCATCCATATCGTCATGGTGCTCTTATCGGGCGTGTTCAACAATCTGCGTTCGATGATCACCGGCTGGTATAATCTCGGAGAAAATCGTGAGCACGCCTAAGGATATCGAGCGGCGCAAGTTTCTGCTGCGTGCAGCGGGCGGTCTCGCCGCCTTGTCGCTCGGGGGGTGCGACGACAGCCTGTCGCAAAACCCGAAGGTCATCGACATTCTTGAAAGCGCCGAAAATCTGACGCGCGTGTCGCAGAAGGCGATCACGGGCGCGATGACCCTCGCGCCGGAATATAGCGAAGCGGACATTTCCACGGATTTCCGCGCCAACGGCACGACCGATCCGGGCGACGACAAGTACAAAGCCCTGGCAAAGAACAATTTCGCTGATTATCGACTTAAGGTTAGCGGTTTGGTTGAGGCGCCCGCGCAGTTTTCGCTCACCGATCTGCGGGCGATGCCATCACGAACGCAGATCACCCGGCACGATTGCGTCGAGGGCTGGAGCTGCATCGGCAAATGGAAGGGCGTGCCGCTCTCGCTGGTTCTGGATAAGGTGCGCCCGAAATCGAACGCACGCTATGTCATGTTCTATTCGGCCGATCCGATGGATGACGACACGGGGCCGAACAGCCTCTATTACGAGAGCATCGACATGCAGGGCGCCTATCACCCGCAGACGATCCTTGCCTACGATATGAACGATCAGTCGCTGCCCGTTCCCAACGGCGCGCCGCTGCGGCTGCGGGACGAACGCCAGCTTGGCTACAAGATGGTGAAATACATCATGGAGATCGAGTTGGTCGAAAGCTTCGCCCATATCCGCGGCGGCAAAGGCGGTTATTGGGAAGACCAAGGCTATGAATGGTATGCGGGGATTTAGCTCTTATTTCTTCGCGTAATAGTTCACCGTGCCGTCGATCCAGTCCTGCCGCTGCGGCGAGAAAATATCGATGTCGATCGTATCCTCGGTGAAGTGGAATTCATGCGGCACGTTCGGCGGAATGATCATCAGATTACCGGCGCGCAAAAGATATTTCTTGCCTTGCGAATAGACCTCGCAGGCGCCTTCCGTGATCCAGGTGATCTGCTCGTTGATATGATGATGCAACGGGACGATTGCACCTTTCTTCATCGTCCATTTCACGAAGGTCGAATGCGACCCGTGCAGATATTGCCGCGAGATCAACGGTGACATTTCATCGATCGGCTGCGCGTCGAGTTCGTAGAGATTAGGCAGCGCCGCGATATGGCCGCTGATATTCGGGTCGATGCCGCGGCCGGGCGCGTCCGTGACCTGAGGTGGCGCGATGAGTGCCGGTGCGATGTCCTTTGTCATGACCCCTCCCGTTTGCGCGATACATTGAACATAAAAATATTACTCCGCAATGGCGGTGTCTGCCCGGCGCCTTGCATTTGCGACACAAAAATTCGCGCTGAGCCCGGCTAATATTCCAGGCGCGGCTTCGTTGAAGATCGCACCGAAGCCGAGAAACTTCCAAAGCGCGGCGGTGACAAAACCGGCGAGAATGGCGGCGGTGACCGAGCCGCCGGTGCGCTGCCAGCCGAGCACGCGAACCATCATCGCGGGCGCGAGCGCCGCGCCGAGAAGGGAGATGGAGGAGAGAACCAGGCTCACGACCGACGCGTCGAGTTTCGCCGAGATTGCCATCGAGAAAATGCCAAGCAGCAGGACAATCGGCCATAAAGGCAGCGTGCGGGGCGTCAGCATTTCAATGATGTCGAATTTCGCCGTCTGTGCCATCGCGACCAGCAGGCTGTTGGAAGTCGCGGCGATGGTCGCGAAAATATCGGCGACGATGAGGCCGGTGAGGATTGGTCCCATGTTGGTGCGGAAGAAAAGGCTCAAGCCTGCCTCCGGATCGTGGATTGCGGGCATGAGTCCGCGCAACGCGATGCCGAAGATCGTCATGCTTATCCAGGTGAACTGGATGAAGCCGATGAATATCCACCACGCGCCGCGCGTCTCGTTCGGTGTGCGGCCGGCGAGGTAGCGCGAAGTCATCTGCGGCTGCCCGAGGC
Source organism: Methylovirgula sp. (assembly GCF_037200945.1). NCBI lineage: Bacteria > Pseudomonadati > Pseudomonadota > Alphaproteobacteria > Hyphomicrobiales > Beijerinckiaceae > Methylovirgula > Methylovirgula sp. The sequence goes on along the minus strand of NZ_JBBCGP010000001.1, from coordinate 3,312,589 downwards.
CGAAGCCGAAAGCCGACGCGGCGAAGCCAAGCATGAACACGAGCGCGGCGACAAGGCCGTGCGGCAAAAGTTGGAAAAACGACGGGCCAGCCTGCGTTGTCTTTTGCCAGAAAGTTTGGGGATGCTGCGTCGCTACAAAGATGACGGCGATGAGCGCGAGGCTGGTGCCGAAAATGCGGATCAAGGCTTGCAAGGTGTCGGCATAGACGGAGCCGCGAAAGCCGCCGATCCCGGTGTAGAGGACGATCAAAGCCGCGAACAAAACGAGCGACAGAAAATGCGAAAAGCCGAAGGCGCCTTCGAGAAATTTTTGGCCCGCGATCCATTGCGCAGAAATATAGCCAGTGAGGCAGAGAAGAATGAGCGCGCCGGCAAGTATCTTGACACGACGCCGCGCAAAGGCGGGCAGGCCGCTGGCGATTACGTCGGTGAGCGTGGCGGCGCGCGTCTCGCGGCCAAGGCGATTGATCTTGTCCGGGAAGAAGGTCCAGAACGCGATGTCGCCAAAGAGCCAGCCAAACGGCAGAAGCAACGCTGGCACGCCGAGCGTATAGCCTAACCCCACGACGCCAGTGACGATGAAAGCGCTGTTGCCGGTTGCTCCGGCGCTGAGGCCGACGAGCCATTTGCTCAGCTTCTGATCGGCGAGGGCGTTCGAGTTGAGTTTGCGTGCATGGGCGCGGCCAAGAAAAGAGACGGCGAAAGTCCCGGCCAGTGTGGCGAGGAAGATGAGGACCGATAGGTCGTCGGCGTCATGCATAAAAGGGTTCCGCTCACTCGCTGAACCATAGAGCGCACCGTCACACCGAAAGCTAGAGGTAGGGGAGTTTCAACGCCGGTGGCTTGCCGTGGTCTCATAAAAAGAAATGCCGGCAGGAATCCCGCCGGCATGAGTATTCAAGCAAGTAACGCGCGCTGATTACCGACGATGTCCGCCACCCCGGTGACCGCCACCGCCACGATGTCCGCCGCCATGCCCGCCACCGCGATGTCCGCCACCACGATGACCACCGCCGTGGTGTCCGCCACCCCGGTGTCCGCCGCCGTGCCAGCCACCACGACCGCCGTGTCCGCCGCGATGTCCGCCATGCCAGCCGCCGCCATGCCAGCCACCGCGGTGTCCGCCCCGCCAATGGCCGCCGCCATGCCAGTGACCGCCGCGGCCCCAATAACGTCCGCTGTGCCAGCTCCAGCCGCGCCAGCCGTGGCCGCCGCCCCAACCAAGGCCATTCCGCCAAGCGTAACCGCACCAGTACCAGCCGGGGCCGCGCCAGCCGGTATCATACCAGCAATAAGTCTGGCCGCCCCACACATAGGCGGTCTTCTCGATAGCGCCCAGGTCGGCGCCGGATTGCACAACCGCCGTCTGGTTCGCGATCGGCGCGGCTTCTGCCGTCGTCGCCAGCGAGCCGACGGCGATGATCATCGCCGCAAGCATCGATAAAACATAACGCATCTCGATCTCCCCATTGAGATTTACGACGAGACCACCCCCGGTTCAGTCCAAGGCGAGATCCCAGCCTAAGTCTAGAAACGCACCGATGAATGGGAACTGAAGAAAACCCGCGACAAACGAATGCTATTTAGGCAATGGCAGCCTCAGCGATCGAAAACAGCGCATGTTCATACAATCGTGATTGAGACATCGACGTCACAAAACATCCCGGCGCTAAGCCTAACTGATTTTTCTGCATCGGAAATACGAGCCGAGTACGAACCCTTTAAGCCCACCTTAACCGTAACCATCGTTTGGTGATCGGAAAAGCGGGAAGCGTCTCGGAACGGCTCGGTGATAGATGATGCAGCAGACATCGGCTCTCAGTTTAATCGACATCGAGCATGGTCACCCGGCTGCAGTCGCGATTGCGCTCAGAAGCGGCGGCGATTTCAGGATCGCGGTCGATCCGCTGAGCGGCCGCAACAAATACGGCGTTCCACCCGCACCCGCCGAGGATGAGATCTGGTTCTCGTCGTCGACAGCTTCAGCAGTCTCGCCACTTGGCTTTGACGCGGCGAGTGCAGCTTACGACAGATTATTCGCCGATGAGGCGAGTCGCAGCCTCGCGCCCGGGCGGTGGTTCGATAATTTACGTGCGCGTATCGCGGCGCTCTCCGGTTGTCAGGGGACTCAGGTTATCCTCTGCGCATCCGGGACCGAAACCGAAATTCTCGCGCTCACACTCTCTCGCCACCTCCTCCGCCGGCCTTTGACGAACATCGTCGTCGCGACGCAGGAGACCGGTGTCGGTGTCATGCATGCGGCTGCCGGCACGCATTTCGACAGTACGGCGGCGTTGCAGCCGGGCGTGGAGAAGGGCACGCCTCTGCAAGGTTGGGAGCATGAGGCGATCCAAGCGGTCAAAGTCGATATCAGGGATTCGAACGGCCAACTCCGCTCACTGGATGACGTCGATCAGGCAATTCGTGACGAAGTCTCACATGCGCTTCGGTCGGGGCGCGACGTGCAATTGCATGTTCTCGATACGTCGAAGACGGGGTGGGGCGGCCCGAGTCGTGCTGCCGCAAAAGCGATCGTCGCGGCGGATCCAAGCCGTGTGATGGTTGTCGTCGATGCTTGCCAACTGCGCTGTTCCTTCGAAGATATCCAGGCCGATCTTGAGAGCGGCTTCCTGGTGATGATCACCGGATCGAAGTTTGCCGGTGGGCCGCCATTCTGCGGCGCGTTGCTGATTCCACCGGCACTTGCCGATCGGCTGGAAGACCTGGAGGCGCCGGCGGGGCTCGCCGCTTATTCGGCGCGTTTCGATTGGCCAAAGCGCCTACGCGTTGCTCTTCGCGGGACCGAATACACTCCGTTCAATCTTGGTCTTGGTCTGCGATGGGAAGCGGCACTTGCCGAAATCGAGGCCCATGTCGCGATCAGGCCTGAGTTGCGCAAGCGTATCGCTCTCACCTTCGGCGACCACGTCCGGGAACTTGTCGCGGCACGCGCGCATCTACGTTTTCTTGATCCGGATGCACGATCATATCTGGGCCGCACGCCGACGATATATTCGATCGTGTCGGGCGATGGAAACGCCGCGCAAACCTCGGCCCTTCACAAGGCGCTTCGCGCGCCGATCATCGCCGCTGGCGCCGGGAAGGCCGGCGAGGCGCTTGCGCGTATGTGCCATTTCGGCCAGCCCGTCGCGATCGGGAATCGCGCCGCTCTGCGCGTCTGCATCGGGATGCCCACGATTCGCGACATCGCGCAAAGGCTTGATCGCATGCCAATGCAAAGCGCCTATCTTCCTGTCGCGCAGGATCTGGAAATCGCTTTCCGTAAGTGGGACATCCTCGAAAAAAGGGCAAGTTTGTGAGCAAGGACGATCTTGCTCATACCGACTCGACCGCCGTGGCCAGCGTCCACGACGGATCGGCCCTGTTCGACACGGCGCATGCGGACAAACCAATCGATAAACTCGAGGCCTTCCGTCGCATTTGCGCGGAGAGCGGCCGCAAACCGACGGACATCGTCAAAGAATTCTTTGCCTTGGCGCGAGGCCGCGGCCGGCTGTCGTTTCGAGATTACATTGCCTATCGGCTCTACGACGACAACTTCATCGGCGGCGCGGATAAAACCGCCTTTATCGGCCGACGCCGCAATCAGGAGCTTGTCGGAGAGATCAACTACCGGCACGAATGGAATTGCCTCGCTGACGACAAGTTTGCCAATGCCAGCTATCTGGCAAGCTATGGACTACCAATCATTCCGACAAAGGCGATCTTCGCGCCGAACATGCGTCGAGGCGCAAAGAGCCTTCTGAAAAGCCGAGCCGACCTCCAACGCTTTCTGTCGGACCCGGCCCAATATCCTCTGTTCGGCAAGCCGATCGACGGCTTCCAAAGCCTGGGCTCGATAGCGCTTGTAAATTTGGACCGGGAGACCGGACAGATTACAACTTCACATTCCCTCGTCTCGGTCGATGCTCTTGTCGAAGCGATCGATACGAATTTCAAGGACGGATATATTTTTCAGACCCAGCTTCATGGTCATTCCGATCTTGCGCCTGCAATCGGAACCGGCTTCAGCACAGCGAGGATTATCACCATCGCCACGGAAGAGGGCCCCCGTCTTTTTTCGGCTGCGTGGAAAATCATTGGCGGCGCCAATGTCGCCGACAATTATTGGCGCCCCGGCAACATTCTCGCGGCGCTGGATCGCGTGAGCGGCGGCGTTTTAAAGGCCGTGACGGGTAATGGCTTCGAGATGAAGGACATCGATCGTCATCCTTCGACCGGTGTATTGTTGCTGGGCTTGGTGCTGCCAAAATATTCGGAGGTGATAGAGATCGCCATCGAGGGCCATCGGACGCTTCGAAATGTCGGTATCATCGGATGGGATATCGGCGTGACCAACGAAGGGCCGGTGATCGTCGAGACCAACGTCATGCCGGATCTGATGCTGGTACAGGCAGCCCATCGCTCCGGCGCGTTCAACGACGATCTGGCGACGCTGCTGACGCGTCAGAAATCCGGGGCGGAGGCCCACAAGCGCGCAATGGCTGCGACACTGGTCAAGGACTGAGCAGAGTCTTCATTGCTGGTTGAGCCCGTCAGGCGCTCGCGGCCCGCAAGACGGCCAAAACGATCGTGCCGCTTCGTAGCTCATATGACCGGGGACGCCGCGGAACGGAGGATAGCCGCCGCGTCTCCTGATCCATGCGTCGAGATCGCGTCCAAGCGGAATAGGATCGCCGTAATTCGTCCGATGAAACGCAAACTCTGCATGTGGCGTAATGCAGACGTAGGGCCGCGCCTCGCTCGCGAGGGTCATGCACGACGAACCGCAAAAGCCATTGATAACGACTTGCACCTGCGCCGCGCGGGCGGCGTGCGCCGCTTGCTCAAACCACGCGACATGGCCCCCGCGGCTATATTCAACGACACAGGGGTCCTGGCATGGGCCGAATACGCGGGCGAGCAAAACGAGGGCGACAGAAGCTTGGCTCATTGCCGCGATCCTTTGCAATTACGATGCTACGGCACCGCTCATCGCCGCCGCTGCGGGGCCCGGGCCGTCGCGACGGCAAAATATCACGCGTAAGAATTAACAATAGAGTCCGGATTGGCGGCCCCGTTCTTGGGCTAGAGCGAGGACGCTGTCGACGACGGGCGTCGCGACCTCGACCAATCGTCCCAGCTCTTGAACCACAGTGACGATAGCGTCGATCTCGAGAGACCGGCCGCGCTCTAAATCCTGCAGCATCGACATCTTGTGCCCTGGAACGGCACCGGCAGCCGTCAACCGCCGATCGATCATCTCGTCCGGAATGCGCACGCGCAGCGCTTCGGCAACCGCTTTTGCCTCCAGCATCATTGTTTTGCACAAAGCCCTGAGGCCTGGCTCGTTGGCAATTTGATCAAGCGTTGCCAACGTTAAAAGGCTGATTGGGTTGAAGCAGACATTGCCCCATAGTTTCAGCCATATGTTCCATCGGATGCCTTCGCGAATTGGAGCATCAAAACCGGCCGATATCAAAACGTCGCGCAACATCGCGATGCGCTCGGACCGGGCGCCGTCCGGCTCCCCGATCGTGAAGCGATTGAGTTGATGATGTTCGATCACGCCTGGCGCTATGACCTCACAGGCCGGATCGACCGCACAGCCAATCGCGCGTTCCGGTCCAATCAGGCGCCATTGCTTGGCGTCCGGATCTACACTTTGTAAGTGTCGTCCCTCAAATTGGCCGCCCTCTTTATAAAAATACCACCAGGGAATTCCATTCATCGCGGTGACGACGGCGGTGTCGCGCCCCAGCAGCGGTAAAAACTCCGCCGCGCTGGCATGCGCCTGATGCGCCTTGAGAGCGCAAATCACGATATCCTGCGGACCAAAATCTGACGGGTCGTCGCTGGCGGGAAAGCGTGCGACGCGCTGGCGCCCATCCGAAATCAACTTCAAACCATCTTGGCGTATGGCCGCCAGATGAGCGCCACGGCCGATGCCGCACACATCATGACCTGCGAGAGCCAGTTCGGCGGCCATATATCCGCCGATTGCCCCGACGCCGAACACGCAAATTCTCACGTTTTCTTCTCCGACATGCGCGTCGATGATTTAGCTGCGCTGGTAGGAGCATCTTTAACCGGAGCGCCCAGCCCAGCAAAAAGGCCCGTTTTACGGGCCTTTTTCATGCTCACCATGTTGGCTGGGGGACCTGGATTCGAACCAAGATTGACGGAGTCAGAGTCCGCAGTTCTACCGTTGAACTATCCCCCAAGACGCTGAGAAATAAGCGTTTTGGGTGAGGGCGGCGCTGTTGAGGGGCGCCGATCACCCTCAGAGGGCCACACACCTAAGACATTTGCCGGGTTTTTCCAAGCGCGAAGGCGAGGGTGGGGATCAGATATTGACCTTGTTGAAGATCGGCGCGGGCAGACCGCGGACGACCAGCATGATCCCACGCCAAAATCCCGGCGCGTAGATCGCCGGGCCGCCTTTTTCGCCGGCGCGGACGATCACGACTGCGACGGCTTCGGGCGTCGCCCAGAGCGCACCCTTGTTGGCGATCGCGTCCGTCATTGGCGTATCGACGAAGCCCGGCTTGATGATTACGGCGCGGGCGCCCAGCGGCGCGAGCTTATGCGCGATTCCCTCGACGAGATGGGCGAGGCCGCCTTTGGTCGCGCCATAGATGTAATTGGAGCGACGGCCGCGATCGCCGGCGACAGAGCCAATCACAAGTAGGGTGCCGCCGCGCTGTTTTTCCAGAACCGCGCTTGCCGCGAGACACCAGGCGGCCGCGCTGGAGAAATTCGTGGCAATGAGTTTCGCGGCGGCGGCGGGGTTGCGTTCGAGTTCGGCATGGTCGCCAAGCGCGCCATAGGCGAGAAGCAGAATGTCGAGGCCACCGAGATGCTCGACCATTTTGGCGAGTTCCGCGCTGGCGTCCGCACTGACGAAATCGAGCGGCCAATCGATCGTTTCGCGTGCGCCACGCGCTTTCAGATCGGTCGCAATTTCGTTGAGCCGCGCCTCGTTGCGTCCGGCAAGAACAATTCGTGCGCCGCGCGTGGCCCAAAGGCGGGCGGCGGCTTCTGCGATGGCCGATGTCGCGCCTAGGATCACAATTCGCTGGTGGACCTGCGGCACGACAATTTCCTCGGATGCGCCGCTCATATCGCCACCCTTCGCCAGAAGTCGGAACTCATCAGAGGGTCCCTTTGCAGTTCCTGCCAACGCGGGAACGAGCGCTGGAACATGTCGCTCGGAATGCGGCCATCTTTAGCCGGATAGAGCGCACCCCCAGCCTCGGCGACGATTGCGTCGAGCCGCGCCAGCAAGGCGAGCGTCGCCGCGCCGCGATTGGGAAAATCAAGCGCCAGCGTCGTGCCGGCGCGGGGAAACGACAACAACCCGACGGGTGGAAGGTCGCCGAAGGTTTTGAGGACGGCGAGAGACGAACCCTGACCATCGGCCGCGATGGTTTCGAGCAGGGTGCGGATCGCAGTGCGCTCAGTCGCGCGGGGAACGACGCATTGATATTGGAGAAGGCCTTTGCCGCCGTAGAGTTTGTTCCAGCCGTGCACCGCATCGAGCGGATAGAAGAATGGCGCATAGTGCTGAAGCTTTTTTCCGCTGCGGGCTTTGTTGACGCGATAATAAAGCTCGTTGAACGCGCTGATGCTCATCCGGTTGAGCACAAAATTCGGTGCGTCTGCTGGTATGCGCTTCAATGTCCCATCGCGATGGCTGTCAAAAGATCCATAGGGTGTCCAATCGGCGCGGGAAAAAATACCCCGACCCAAATTGTCCCCGCGCGCAAGACAATCGACCCAGGCGACCGTGAATTCAAATTTCTCAGCGCTCGCCTCAGTGATGTCCCAGAACGCGTCAAGATTTTCAAACGGCACGGTTTCGGATTCGAGATAGGCGCTGTCGATCTTGACGAGATCGATTTCCACCCATTCGATCAATCCTGTGAGGCCGAGGCCGCCGACTGTCGAGGCGAATAAAGAGGGTTCGGTTTGCGGCGTCAGCGTCAGCCGGCCGCGATCGCTGCGCAGCAGGCCGATGGCGCGGACGTGCCGGCCAAAGGTCCCGGCTGTGTGATGGTTTTTGCCATGGACGTCATTGGCAACGGCGCCGCCGAGCGTGACAAAGCGGGTCCCCGGCGTGACGGGAAGAAACCAGCCGTGTGGCACGATGAGTTGCAGGATCGCCGAAAAGCTTGCGCCAGCTGCGGCGCGCAGAATTCCATTGGCGGAGTCGAAGTGGATGATGCGATCGAGCTTCGACATGTCGATCAGGTCGCCATCCCCGTTGAGACAGGAATCGCCGTAGGACCGCCGCAGGCCCGATGCAAGCAGGCTTGAGTTTCGCGCTGCGTCCACCAGAGGAGGGAGCTGATCGAGGAAACGCGGCGTCGCAACGTGTTGCGGCTCACGCACCACACGGCCCCACGACGTGATGTCGTTGCGAGTAACGAAAGGTTCGCTCACGTTCGGACTTTCCTGATCAGAGAGGCATCAATCCTTCGCACACACGGAAGGGCGATGCGAACCGGAAATCTCATCGCGCGCAATCCAGCTTCGCCGTTGAATATATCTTAGCGCGACAAGAGAGAAAACCGCGAGAAGATAAGTTCGGAGAAAATACCGCTCTCGCGAGTTCAGCGAGCATTAGCGCCGTCTTGTTACGATCATATGCCAGCCGGCTACTTTCGCAGAAATGGCCGCATTCCCTCACGCGCCAATTCGTCGGCGCGCTCATTCATCGGGTCGCCGGCATGACCTTTGAGCCAGTGCCATACGATCTTATGCGGCGCGGCGGCCTGTTCGAGTTCCTGCCAGAGTTCGATATTCTTGACCGGCTTTTTATCGGCCGTGCGCCAGCCGTTCTTCTTCCAGCCCGCGAGCCAGGTCATGATGCCGCCGCGCAGATAGGCGGAATCCGTATAGAGATCGACAGTACAGGGCCGCTTCAAGGCTTCAAGAGCGCGGATCGCGGCGGTGAGCTCCATGCGATTGTTGGTCGTCGCCGCTTCGCCGCCCGCAAGTTCCTTACGATGCCCGCCGAATGTCATGACGGCGCCCCAGCCGCCGGGGCCGGGATTTCCGGAGCAGGCGCCGTCCGTCCAGATCGTGATCTTTTCACTCAACGCGTCAACCCGAGATTCTGCGCGCCCGTGGTCTGCTGGTGAAAGCGCAGGCGGCGCGCATATTCGCGCGGATCTTTCGGCCGGACGAGGGCGCCAGGTGGAACATTCAACCAATCGACGAGGCGTGTGAGGGTGAAGCGCAGGGCAGCGCCGCGGGCGAGAACAGGCAAAGCAGCGGCTTCTTCATCGGTCAATCGGCGGCAGGCTTGATAGGCGTCGATCAGCGCCTTTCCTTTGGTGATGTTGAACGAAAAATCCGCTTCGAAACACCAAGCGTTGAGACAGATCGCGAGATCGTAGGCGAGAAAATCTGTGCAGGCGAAATAGAAGTCGATCAAGCCTGAGACATCGTCGCCGAGGAACAGAACGTTGTCCGGAAAGAGATCGGCGTGGATGATCCCGCGCGGCAGGCTCTGCGGCCAAAGTCCGGCAAGCGCCGAGAGTTCGGTTGCGAGAAAGTCAGCGAGCCCAGGCTCGACGCTATCGGCGCGATCTTCGGCCTGGGCGAAAAGGTTGGGCCACGCGGACATTGAGAGATCGTTCGTGCGCTCGTGCGGAAAATCAGCGCCCGCGAGATGCAATTGCCCCAGCGCTGCGCCGAGCGCCGCACAATGCGCGACCGTCGGCATCCGCGTCGAAACGCCTTCGAGAAAAGTCACGATGGCGGCGGGCTTGCTCGCGAGCGTGCCAAGCAGGACGCCCTGCCGGGTTTTCACCGGCTGGGGGCAGACGAGACCACGCGCGGAAAGATGTTCCATAAGGCCGAGGAAGAACGGCAGGTCGCTCGCGCGGACGCGCTTTTCATAAAGCGTCAGGATGAAGAATCCAGCGGCGACATGCAGCAGAAAATTGGAATTTTCGACGCCTTCGGCAATGCCTTTATAGGCAAGCAATTGGCCGAGATCGTAATCGGCGAGAAAGCCCGCGAGGGCCGTGTCGGAAACTTCAGTATAGACAGCCATGAGCGTGTGCGCGACTCGGAATGAGCGGCCAACTTGCCCGCAGGTTTAGCACTTGGGAAGGGGGGAGAAGATCGTAGGAGAGCCGCAAGTCTTGGTTGGTATTTTTACCTGAAAAAGGAGAATAAAAAAGAATTTTTATGCCTTTTTTGAGAGCAGGATGACGCATTGCTGCGTGACAATGCGTCACGCGTGAGCTACAAACGCCCACCGTCCAGTTGAGAGCGTTCGAGTTCTCCTGAACGGGTACGTAGTCCAAGTCGTGGGAGGAACCCCTTTCGCATCGTCTGCGTGGAAACGCGCTATCCCCAAACGGGAACAGACGGGAAAGGGTCTAGGGCGAGGGAGCGGAAAGGCGAAGTCGGGCCCTTGAGCCTGCTTCGCCTTTTGCTTTATGGGGTGCGCGCCGACTCGCCGCGTGACCATTTGGCTTTCGTTTCCGCACAGAAGTCCGGATAGCGCCCGGCGGCGATTGCGGCGCGGACCTCGGCCATCAGCGTTTCGTAATAAGCAAGATTGATCGTCGTCAGCAGCATCATGGCGAGAATTTCGCCGGCTTTCACGAGATGGTGCAGATACGCGCGGGAGTAGACGCGCGCCGCTTCACAAGACGATTCCGGATCGATGGGCCGCGTATCGTCGGCATGTTTTGCGTTGCGCAGATTGATCCGGCCGAAGCGGCTGTAGACGAGGCCGTGGCGGCCCGCGCGCGTCGGCATCACGCAGTCGAACATGTCGATGCCGCGCCGCACGGATTCGATGAGATCGTCCGGCGAGCCCACGCCCATCAGATACCGCGGGCGCGCGGCCGGCAGATGCGTAACGCTTGCCTCGATCATGGCCAGCATCACCTCTTGCGGCTCGCCTACCGCAAGGCCGCCGAGCGCATAGCCGTCGAAACCCATATCAACCAGCGCCTCGGCACTCGCGTGCCGAAGCGCCGGGTTTGCGCCGCCCTGGACAATGCCGAAGAGAGCATGGCCGGGTTGCACGCCGAAGGCGATCTTGCATCGCTCCGCCCAGCGCAACGAAAGCCGCATGGCACGCTCGACCTCGGCCTCGGGCGCGGGCAGCTTCACGCATTCATCGAGCTGCATCTGGATGTCGGAGCCGAGCAGGCGCTGAATTTCCATCGCGCGTTCAGGTGTCAAATGATGCCGCGCGCCGTCAATGTGGGATTGAAAGGTCACGCCGCTTTCGTCGAGCTTCCGCAGCTTTGACAGCGACATGACCTGAAAGCCGCCGGAATCAGTGAGGATCGGCCATTGCCAATTCATGAACCTATGCAGGCCGCCCAACGCGGCGACGCGCTCGGCCCCCGGCCGCAACATCAGATGATAGGTATTGGCGAGGACGATATCGGCGCCGAGCGCATGAACATCTTGCGGGAACATCGCCTTGACGGTCGCAGCTGTGCCGACCGGCATGAAGGCGGGCGTACGGATCGTACCGCGCGGCAAATTGATTGCGCCTGTGCGCGCATTGCGGTCCTTGGCGTGAATGTCGAATGTGAGCGAGGTCGTCATGATTGCGGGGCGAGCAGGCATGCGTCGCCATAAGAATAGAAACGATAGTCCGTGGCAATCGCATGCCGATAGACGGCTTGCATTGTTTCGAGCCCGCTAAAGGCCGAGACGAGCATGAAGAGCGTCGAGCGCGGCAGATGGAAATTGGTGAGCAGCAGATCGACGGCTTTGAAGCGATAACCCGGCGTGATGAAAATCGCGGTATCGCCAGAAAAGGGCGCAATCTGACCATCGGCTGTTGCTGCGGATTCGAGCAGACGCAACGATGTCGTGCCCAGCGCAACGATGCGGCCGCCCGCCGCGCGTGCCGCATTCAGCCGCGCCGCTATCTCCGCGTCGATCTCGCCCCATTCGGCATGCATGTTATGCGCGTTTGTGTCGTCTGACTTCACGGGCAGAAATGTTCCGGCGCCGACGTGCAGGGTGATCTCCGCGATGTCAACGCCCCGCTTGGCGATTGCCGTTTTCAGTGCGGGCGTGAAATGCAGGCTCGCGGTTGGCGCCGCGACCGCGCCGCGGTGGGTCGCGAAGAGACTTTGATAATCATCCGCATCTTGCGCATCGGCCGGGCGTTTGCCGGCGATATAAGGCGGCAGAGGCATGGCGCCGAGCTTTTCGACGGTGCGATCGAGATCGTCGCCAGCGAGCGCGAAAGTAAGCAAGACTTCGCCCTCGCCGAAATTTTCGAGCACTTCAGCTTCGAGAGTCGCCGCCCCATTGCGCGCGAAAGCGATCGTGTCGCCGCGTTGCAGTTTCTTGGCGCCCTTCGCAAACGCGCGCCATGTGTTGGCGGAAACGCGCTTGTGCAGCAGCACTTCGATCTTGGCTTGTGTCGTGCCGCGGCTGCGCACACCTTCGAGCCGGGCGGGGATGACGCGTGTATTGTTGACGACAAGGATATCGCCCGGGCGCAGAAAGTCCGGCAGGTCGCGGATCGTCCGATCTTTGAACAATTCAGATTCGCCGGGCGTGACGATCAGCATCCGTGCCGTATCGCGCGGGACCGCCGGGCGCAAGGCGATCCGCTCGGGCGGCAGATCGAAATCGAAAAGATCGACACGCATATCATCCAGCCGTCATTGCTGGGCGCAAAAGCGAAGAAGCAATCCAGTCTTTTTCTCTGGATTGCTTCGTTTCGCTCGCAATGACGGAATTGCGCAATGTTAGCTCAATTTGGCGGAGACGATTCGGTCCGGATCGCGCACCGGTTCGCCGCGCTTGATCGTGTCGATATTCTCCATGCCAGAGACGACCTTGCCCCAAACCGTATATTGCTTGTCGAGGAAGCGCGCGTCATCGAAGCAGATGAAGAATTGCGAATTCGCCGAATCGGGGCTTTGCGCCCGCGCCATCGAAACGGTGCCGCGCACATGCGGCTCCGCATTGAACTCGGCCTTCAGGTTCGGGTATTTCGAGCCGCCGGTGCCGGTGCCATGCGGGCAGCCGGTCTGCGCCATGAACCCATCGATGACGCGATGAAACGCGACGCCATCGTAGAAGTGCTCATCGACGAGCTTCTTGATATGCGCGACATGATTGGGCGCGAGATCAGGCCGCAGTTCAATCACCACGGGGCCCTTGGTCGTTTCGAGAGTTAGGGTGTTGCCGGCTTCCGCCATGCCGATGCCTCCAATTTGTATTGGGCTTCCCATAGTCGAAGCCAGCCGCAAGGTAAACCTTCGCAAAGGCTAGCGCGGGCTTGGCCGCGCTAGCCAGCAAGGCGTTACTTTGTGTCAGTCGCGAGTTCCATCTTCACGATCTTGTCCGGGTCGGTGACGGTGCCGTTGTCGGCCTGCGAGCCCTTCTTGATCTTGTCGACGACATCCATGCCATCGATGACTTCGCCGAAGTTCGTGTACTGGCCGTCGAGAAATCCGGCATCGCCAAAGCAGATGAAGAATTGCGAATTGCCGGAATTCGGATCATCGGCGCGCGCCATGCCGAGCGAGCCGCGCTTGAAATGCGCTTTGTTGAATTCGGCGGGCACGTTCGGCAGATCGGAACCACCGGTGCCGGTGCCGGTCGGATCGCCCGTCTGCGCCATGAAGCCGTCGATCACGCGATGAAACTTGAGGCCGTTGAAGAAGCCGCGCTTGGTCAGAATCTTGATCTGCTCGACGGTCTTCGGCGCGAGATCAGGCCGCAGCAGGAGCGTGACGCGCCCGTCCTTGGTATAAAGATAGATCTCGTTTTTGAGATCGGCCGCAGCAAGCGGCGCAGTCAGGAACATGAAGGCGAAGACAGCCAGAAGACTGCGGCGGACGAGGTGCATATTTCCTCCTTGGAAAGCTTAAGGCGCGTTGTTGAGTTTTACGGCGAGGGCTTTGGCGACGACATCAGGCACGAAAGGCGCGATATCGCCCCCGAGCAGCGCGATTTGGCGCACCAATGTCGCGGCAATGTGACGAACTTGCGGAGAGGCTGCCAGGAAAATCGTTTCGATCTCTGGCGCCATGATCGCATTCATGCCTGTCATCTGCGCTTCATAATCGAGATCGGTGCCGTCGCGCAGGCCGCGGACCAGAAGCGTTGCGCCGGCTTCCCGCGCCGCCGTTACGGCAAGCCCGGAAAACGTCAGCACCGATAATTTGCAGGAATGGTTTGCCGTGAGACCGCCGCAAGCAGCGCGGATGAAATCAGTGCGCTCGGCCGCGGAAAACATCGGCGTCTTGCCCGGATGCACACCGATCGCGACCACAAGCTCGTCGCAGAAACGCGCCGCGCGCGCGATGATATCGACGTGCCCGTTGGTCAACGGGTCGAACGTGCCGGTATAGAGCGCCTTGATGGTCATCGCGGACTTCTAGCCGAGGGCGCGGGCAGGGGCAAATCTCCCCTCTCCCGCGCCGTGATTACTCGCTTGCGGTTTCGTCCGAAGCCTCGCCGTTTTCCGCTGCTTCATCTTCGCTGATGCACTCAACGCTGACGACACGCTCGTCCTCGGCGGTGTTAAAGACGATCACGCCTTGCGTGCTACGGCCGGCAACGCGGATGCCTTCGACCGGGCAGCGGATCATCTGGCCACCATTTGTGACCAGCATGATTCCGTCGGTCTCCTCGACCGGCATTGAGGCCACGAGTTGCCCGTTGCGCGGGTTTACGGCCATCGCGACGATGCCTTTGCCGCCACGCCCGGTGATCCGATACTCGTAGGACGACGTGCGCTTGCCGTAACCGTTCGCTGAAATCGTCAGGATGATTTCCTCCGCGGCCGACATTTGCGCATAGCGCTCGGAGGACAGCGCGGCGGCGGCTGCCTCTTCGCCATTCGTGTCGTCGTTTACAGCTTCGGTCGCCTCAGTCTCCCCGGCAATGGCGCGGCGCATCTTGAGATAGGCCGTACGCTCGCCGCTGTCGGCTTCGATATGGTGAAGGATAGCCAGCGAAATGACGCGATCGCCTTCGCCAAGCGAGATGCCACGCACGCCCATCGAATCGCGGCCCTTGAAGACGCGAACGTCAGTCACCGGGAAGCGGATGCACTGGCCGTCCGCGCTCGTCAGCAGGACATCGTCATTCTCGTTGCAGATCTGGACGTTGACGATCTCTTCGCCGGGATCGAGCTTCATGGCGATCTTGCCGGCGCGATTGACCTGGGCGAAGTCGGAGAGTTTGTTGCGCCGCACAGTGCCGCGCGTCGTCGCGAAAATTACGTCGAGCTTTTCCCATTGCTCTTCGTCTTCCGGCAACGGCATGATCGTCGTGATGCGCTCGCCCTGTTCGAGCGGTAGAATGTTGACCAACGCCTTGCCGCGCGCCTGCGGGGCGGACGCGGGGAGACGCCAGACCTTTTCCTTGTAGGCTTGCCCAAGCGACGAGAAGAACAGCACCGGCGTGTGCGTCGAAGCAACGAACAATTTGGCGACAAAATCCTCGTCGCGCGTCTGCATGCCGGTGCGGCCTTTGCCGCCGCGACGCTGCGCGCGATACGCCGAGAGCGGCACGCGTTTGATGTAGCCTGCATGCGAAACGACGACGACGACATCCTCACGCTGAATGAAATCCTCGTCTTCGAAATCGGCGTCGCTATCTAGGATGATCGAGCGGCGCGGTGTCGCATGCGCGAGTTTAACCGCCAGCAACTCATCCTTGATGATGCCGAAGAGTCGCGCACGCGAGCGCAGAATGTCGAGATAATCTGCGATCTCGGCGGCGTGCTTTTCCAGCGCCTGGCCGATTTCATCACGGCCGAGCGCCGTGAGGCGCTGCAAGCGTAGCTCCAGGATACCACGCGCTTGCGCCTCGGAAAGCCGGCACATGCCGTCTGCTGACAGCACATGGCGCGGATCGGCGATCAGCGCGATGAGCGGCGCCATATCGCGCGCCGGCCATTCGCGGCTCATCAAGGCTTCACGTGCTGTCGCCGCATCGGGCGAGGTGCGGATGACGCGAATGACCTCGTCGATATTGGCGACGGCGATGGCGAGACCGACTTGCAGATGCGCCGCATCGCGCGCCTTGCCGAGCAGGAATTTCGTGCGGCGCGTGACGACCTCTTCGCGGAAATCCACGAAGGCTCGCAGGAAGTCCTTGAGGTTCAGCGTCTCCGGCCGTCCGCCGTTGAGCGCGATCATATTGGCCGGGAAGCTCGATTGCAGCGACGTGAAGCGCCAGAGCTGGTTCAGCACGACATCGGCCACAGCATCGCGCTTCAGCTCAATGACGATGCGCATGCCCTGGCGATCGGACTCGTCGCGCAGGTCGGAAATGCCTTCGACTTTCTTCTCGCGCACGAGCTCGGCGATTTTCTCGACCAGCGTGGCTTTGTTCACCTGATACGGAATTTCGGTGACGATGAGCGCCTCGCGCTCCTTGCGGATTTCCTCGACCTCGACCTTGGCGCGCACGAGGATAGAGCCGCGACCGTTGAGATAAGCGGCGCGAATGCCGCCACGGCCAATGATATTGCCACCGGTCGGGAAATCAGGTCCGGGGACGATTGCGATCAGCTCTTCGATGCTGATCTCGGGCCGGTCGATGAGCGCGAACACCGCGTCGATCACTTCGCCAAGATTGTGCGGTGGAATGTTCGTCGCCATGCCGACGGCGATGCCGCCGGCGCCATTGACGAGCAGATTGGGAAATTTCGCGGGAAGAACGACGGGCTCGTGTTCGCGGCCATCATAGTTCGCCTGAAAATCGACCGTCTCGTTGTCGAGATCGTCAAGCAACGGCAGCGCGGAGGTCGCAAGACGCACCTCGGTGTAGCGTTCGGCCGCCGGTGGATCGCCATCGACCGAGCCGAAATTGCCCTGGCCGTCGATGAGCGGCAGCCGCATCGAAAACGGCTGCGCCATACGCACCAGCGCATCATAAATCGCGAGGTTGCCGTGCGGATGATACTTGCCCATCGTATCGCCGGTGACGCGCGCCGATTTGTTATAGGGCCGGTCCGGCAGATAATTGTTTTCATACATCGAAAAGAGGATGCGCCGGTGCACCGGCTTCAGGCCGTCGCGCACATCGGGGAGCGCCCGGCTGACGATCACGCTCATCGCGTAATCGAGATAGGAGCGGCGCATTTCGTCAGAAATAGAGACCGGACGGACGTCCGAATCCGTGGGTCCGGCGCCGTTTTCGTTATTATCGGCCAAGGCAATTCATCCAAACTTGGGAGGAGACTTCTATATAATCAATTGCGCCCAAAAAGGCCAGCCGAGCAGGCTTTGAGTGGCTCAAAAATACTCATAAATTTCAATCTCTTATTGTGGGGACTTGGGATTCTAACAGGCGGATGCGGCGCGAGGCCGCGCATGGCTTGCGAACCGGCCTTTTTCGCGACGAAGTTGGCGTTCGATTCGCACCATGGATGCGGAGCAGAAAGACCGCTAGGCCGCCAGAAATTCTCTGATCTTTTCGCCAAGCGGTGCCATGGCAAAGAGGCCATTGGCATGGCCGAAGGGTCCGTGGATTTCAGCCGTCTCGACCTCTGCGCCGCCCTTAGCGATCGCCGCCGCCGTCGCGCGGGATTTGGCGGCGCGAAAGACCTGATCTTCGGGTGAATAGAGCAGGAGAGTTCTGGCTTTTATCTTTTCGAGATCGGCGACCGTACCCGTCGGCCCGACAGCAAAAGTCTGGTTGGCTTTCACAAGATAAAGCAGATGATTGGCGTCGGATATTTTTGCGCGTTCGGCAGCAATGCCTGACACCACCGTCTGCGCCTTGAAATAATTGCGCAGCGCATTTCCAGGATCAGCGCCGGGCTCCGCGAAGGTGCGGCCGAATTGCGTGTCAGCCCAGATCCAATGATTAGCCTGCAATGTGACGAGTTCGAGCGCCAGCTTCAGGCCCGCGAGCGGCTGTTCATCGAGCGCGTAGGCGCCGTTTTTCCAGGCCGGATCGGCGATGATCGGCGCGCCCCAAAGGCCAAGCCACGCGATGAGCCACGCATCCACTTCGCCCGCGCAAATGACGGGGACGATACGATCCATCATGTCGGGATAGATGGCGGCCCAGGCGAGCGTCTGCAGGCCGCCCATCGACGGGCCCATTACCGCATGAAGCCTGCGGATGCCAAGATAATCGACGAGCGCCTTCTGCACAGCGGCGAAATCGCGGATCGTGACCAGTGGAAAATCGAGACCGTAAGATTTTCCGGTGTCAGGATTGATGCTCGCGGGACCTGTCGTGATGACATGCGGATCGCGCGCATTGAGATTGACCAGCGTGTCGGATGAGAAGACGAAATAGCGATCGGTATCGATCGCCTTGCCCGGGCCGATCAAAGCGTCCCAATAGCCGGGAAAGACATCTTCTTTGGCGTGGCGGCCGGCGGCGTGACTGGTGCCGGAAAAATAATGCGCGATGAGGATTGCATTAGAGCGATCCGCATTGAGCGTGCCGTAGCTCTCCCAGCCAATGCGGACATTTTTGATGAGCTGGCCGCCGGATGTGCGAAACTCCGGCAGCTCGAAGACTTTTTTCTCGACGATCATGCAGCGATCCCCCGCGGCATGATCGTCTGATATCTATTAAAACGGAATGTCGTCGTCGATCATTTCCGCGGCGCGGCTTGGGCGCCTGTCGGAGTCCATCGGCGACGAACGACCGAAGCTGGCACCGCTGCTTGCGGCTTCAACCGCGCCGCCACGCTCGTCGAAAGATTCGCCACGCGCACTGCCGCGACTGTCGAGCAACGTCAACTCGCCGCGGAAACGCTGCAGGACGACTTCCGTCGTGCGGCGCTGGTTACCGTCCTTGTCGGTGTATTCACGCGTCTGCAATTGGCCTTCGAGATAGACCTTCGAGCCCTTCTTGCAATATTGCTCCGCGATCTTCCCCAAATTCTCATTGAAGATCACAATATTGTGCCATTCGGTGCGATCCTTGCGCTCGCCCGAGGCTTTGTCTCGCCAGGATTCGGTCGTCGCGAGGCTGAAGTTCACGACGGAATCGCCGGAATTCATCCGCCGCACTTCCGGGTCGCGGCCCAGATTGCCGATCAGAATGACTTTATTGACGCTGCCCGCCATGACTCTCTCCATTACGCGCTTTGGCCGTGGACCTTAGGGCCGTAGCCGCCTGCCGTAGACTCCAAATAACCCCTCAGATCGGGTTTTCCACGGAAAGGCATTGTTCTTCGTTTGTTCCTAACAATTCTGTTGTTACATAGCAAGTTAGAAATTGACGCTTGCGGCATCGCAAAATCTTGGCAAACGCGCGCCGTGCGGCCTAGGCTGGGCGGCAGACGACGCCGCATCGGGGCGGGGAAACATTCATGTCACAAAAGCCGCTCGACTTCAGTCTTCTGTTGAAGTCCAAGCTGTCCCGACGCTCGTTCGTCGCAGATGAAGTGATTTTTCGCGAGGGCGACAAGGCTGAAGCGCTCTTCGTCATCGAAAAAGGGCAGGTGGAAATTCAGGGCGGCCGGCGCGTCGTCGCCATCCTGGGCCCCGGCGAATTTTTCGGCGAAATGTCACTCGTCGATCCGGCACCGCGCAGCGGCACGGCAGTCGCGGTGACCGATGTCACGCTCGTGCCTGTCTCCGAAAAGGAGTTTTTGCGGATCGTCGGCGAGACGCCGAGCTTCGCGCTCGATCTCATGCGCCTCTTCGTGCGACGCATCCGCGCGCGGGACGGGTATTATTGAGCTAAGCCGGACATTGCCGATAATGATGACGCGCCTTTTGACGAACCGACCCTCGTCGACATGACCATTCATTCGCCCGTCCGGCGGGTCGAGTCGCCGTCCGGCAGCCTTATTTCCGATTGGTATCCGCACGCGCAGCTGCTCGACAGCTACGCCATCGACATCCCCTCTGCACCGTCGCCCAACATGCGCCAGCTCGCGACGCTCGCTCTCGGCAATCCTCCGGTCTGGTTCCGCACGTTGTTGACAATCCGGGACGCGGCCATGCGCCCGCTCGGCGTCAAGAGTTCCCGCCAGTTGCGCGAGGGCACGCCGTTTGCAGCCCGTGTGGACTTCTTTCCGATCCTGGAAGAGAAAGAAAACGAGATCGTCTTTGGCGAGGATGACCGGCATCTCGACTTCCGCATATCCTTGCTGCGTATCCGGGCCGGCGGCAATACAAAGGTCATTGCGACCACGGCGGTGCACATCCACAATCGCCTTGGGCGGGCCTATATCAACATCATCCGCCCGTTTCATCATCTGGTGGTCACGCGATCCATGGCGCGGCTGGCAGCTGGATGTTGAAACCGTCAGGTGCTAGGCGAGCGTCATCTCGCCGGTTGCATTCTCCGTCGTGCCACGGCTCAGCGCGGCATTGAGCTTTACCCTGTCCAACTCGCCTTCCGAGGCCGAGATCACCACGGTCGCGACACCGTTGCCGATGAAATTGGTCAGTGCCCGGCATTCGCTCATGAATTTGTCGATGCCGAGCAGAATGGCCATGCCAGGGACCAGGGCTGGCGAGACCGACGATAGCGTCGCTGCCAGCGTAATGAAGCCGGCACCGGTGACGCCCGTCGCGCCTTTCGAGGTCAGCATGGCGACGAGCAGGATCGTCATTTGCTGACCGAACGAAAGATCGACCCCCAGCGCATGGGCGACGAACAGCGTCGCTAGCGTCATGTAGATATTCGTGCCGTCGAGATTAAACGAATAGCCGGTCGGGACGACAAGGCCGACGACCGAGCGTGAGCAGCCCAGCACCTCGAGTTTTTCAATGAGACCGGGAAGGCCGCTTTCCGATGAACTTGTGCCGAGCACGATCAGCAATTCGTCCTTCAGATAGGCGAGAAACTTGAAAATATTGAAGCCCGCCAGACGGGCGATCGTGCCGAGTACGACGATGACAAAAAGCGCCGACGTCAGGTAAAACGTCGCAATCTCGCCGGCGAGCGCGCCGAGCACTTGCGTCCCGTATTTGCCGACCGTATAGGCCATCGCGCCGAAGGCACCGATGGGTGCGGCCCGCATCACGATGTTGATGATTCCAAAAACCGCAAGCGTGGCCTGGTCGAGCACATCGGTCAGAAGCTTGCCGCGCTGGCCAAGCGCCATCAGGGCAAAGCCAAACAGAATCGAGAAAAGAAGCACCTGCAAAACATCGCCGCGCGAAAAGGCGCCGATGGCGGTATCGGGGATGATGTTGAGCAGATATTGGACCGGGTGCTCCGCGCCGGCGGCCTTGGCATAGGCCGCAACAGCGGCGGCGTCGGCATGTGCGGCAAAGCCCGCGCCAGGGCGCACCAGATTGCCGACGAGAAGGCCGATCGCCAGAGCGAAGGTCGAGACAATTTCGAAATAAACGATGGCCTTGACTGCGACGCGGCCGACCTTGCGGGCATCGGAAATATGGGCGATGCCCGCCGTCACCGTCAGGAAAATGAGCGGTGCGATCACAATCTTGATGAGCCTGACGAAGCCGTCGCCGAGCGCCTTCACCCAATCGGCGGTGGCGACGTGGGGCGCAAGCCAGCCAAAAATCGCGCCGAGGGCAATGGCGAAGAGCACCTGCGCATAGAGCAGCTTATAGATCGGCGTTCGGATTTTGACGGCGGGGGCGGTGGCATCCATGGCGTTTCCTGCTGGCGTTTTCGTTCTTCTTGGGCTGGCTTCTCAGGCTTGGCGGCCCCGCCGAAAAGGCGCTCTTGGCCTTGGCTCGGCGAGCCCCTATCTTAAGGCGTTCCGATCTTCGACGAACCTTAAGCCGCGCGCAACTCGCCGCGACGTCCGACCTGATATTTCCTCTCTCCGGAGAGCCAAGATATTCTACGAAAGTCCATGAAAGCACCGCGCAAGACCATCCCCCGCAAAGCCAAAGAGCCCGAACTCGACCTGCCGTTCCCCAAGGACGACCGGCGGCTCATCGTCGTGCGCGGCGCGCGCGAACATAATCTGAAGAACGTCGACCTCGTCATCCCGCGCGACAAGCTCGTCGTGTTCACCGGTCTGTCCGGCTCCGGCAAATCGTCTCTCGCTTTCGATACGATCTACGCCGAGGGCCAACGCCGCTACGTCGAATCGCTTTCGGCCTATGCCCGGCAATTCCTGGAGATGACGCAGAAGCCGGACGTCGATCAGATCGACGGGCTTTCGCCGGCGATTTCGATTGAGCAGAAAACCACGTCGCGCAATCCGCGTTCGACGGTCGGCACCGTCACCGAGATCTATGACTACATGCGCCTCTTGTGGGCGCGCATCGGCATTCCCTATTCCCCGGCGACCGGCTTGCCGATCGAGAGCCAGACGGTCTCGCAGATGGTCGATCGCGTGCTGGCGTTGCCAGAGCGCACACGGCTTTATTTGCTGGCGCCGGTGGTGCGCGGCCGCAAGGGCGAATACCGCAAGGAAATCGCCGAATATATGAAGCGCGGCTTCCAGCGATTGAAAATCGACGGACAGTTTTACGAGATTGCCGACGCGCCGACGCTCGACAAGAAGCTCAAGCACGACATCGAAGTCGTGATCGACCGCATCGCGGTGCGGCCGGACCTCGCGGCGCGGCTTGCGGAAAGTTTCGAGACGGCGTTGGAGCTGGCGGACGGCATCGCCGTCATCGAATATGCCGACGAGAAAGATGAGAACGGCAAGGCGAAGCAAATCGTCTTCTCGTCGAAATTCGCCTGTCCGGTTTCAGGCTTCACCATTTCCGAAATCGAGCCACGGCTTTTTTCGTTCAACAATCCATTTGGCGCATGTCCGGTCTGCGGCGGTCTTGGCAGCGAGGAGACGGTCGATCCGGACCTGATCGTGCCGGATCCGAAACTCACGCTGCGCAAAGGCGCCATCGCGCCTTGGGCGAAGTCCACATCGCCTTATTATCTGCAGACGCTGGAATCGCTCGCCAAACATTACAAGTTCCGGCTCGATACGCCGTTCGAGGCGCTACCGAAAGACGTTCAGGAGATCATCTTCTACGGTTCGGGCGATGATCCGATCCGCTTTTCCTACAACGACGGCCTGCGCTCCTACGATGTGAAGAAGCCGTTCGAGGGCGTCATCAGCAATCTCGACCGGCGCTATCACGAGACGGAAAGTGAATGGGCGCGCGACGACATTTCTCGTTTCATGACGGCGACGCCCTGCAAAGCCTGTAAGGGCTACCGGCTGAAGCCGGAGGCGCTCGCGGTCAAGATCGAAGCCAAGCATATCGGCGAAGTCTCGGAACTCTCCGTGCGCGAAGCGCGGAGCTGGTTCGGCGCGCTACCGGAAAGGCTCGACGAGAAGCGCAGCGAAATTTCGCGCCGAATCCTGAAAGAGATCAACGACCGGCTGACGTTCCTGATCGACGTCGGGTTGGATTATCTGACCTTGTCCCGCGCATCGGGCACCCTCTCGGGCGGCGAGAGCCAGCGCATCAGGCTCGCCTCGCAGATCGGCTCGGGCCTCACGGGCGTGCTTTACGTTCTGGACGAGCCGTCGATCGGTCTGCACCAGCGCGATAACGCCAAGCTGCTCGAAACCTTGCGGCGGCTGCGCGACCTTGGCAACAGCGTCATCGTCGTTGAGCATGACGAAGACGCGATCATGTTGGCCGACCACGTGGTTGATGTCGGACCGGGGGCAGGGATTCATGGTGGCGAGATAGTCGCGCAGGGCACGGCGGCCGAGATCATGGAAGATCCGAAGTCGCTGACCGGGCAATATTTGTCAGGCCGTTTGCAGGTGCCCGTGCCGCGCACGCGGCGCAAGCCGGACCCGGCGCGCAAGCTCAGGATCGTCAACGCGACCGGCAACAATCTGAAGGACGTGAGTGTCGATATTCCGCTTGGTCTCTTCACCGCCGTTACGGGCGTTTCCGGCGGCGGCAAGTCGACGCTGATCGTTGATACGCTCTACAAGGCCGTGGCGCGCAAGCTCAACGGCTCGATCGAGCATCCGGCGCCGCACAAGGCGATCGAGGGCCTGCAGCATCTCGATAAGGTCATCGACATCGATCAATCGCCGATCGGCCGTACACCACGTTCGAATCCAGCGACCTATACCGGCGCCTTCACGCCGATCCGCGAATGGTTCGCGGGTCTGCCCGAAGCTAAGGCGCGCGGCTATCAGCCGGGACGTTTCTCGTTCAACGTCAAGGGCGGCCGCTGCGAGGCCTGCCAGGGCGATGGCGTCATCAAGATCGAGATGCACTTTCTGCCGGACGTCTATGTGACCTGCGACGTCTGCAAGGGCACGCGCTATGAGCGTGAAACGCTGGAAGTGAAATATCGCGACAAGTCGATTGCCGACGTCCTTAACATGACGGTCGAGGAAGCCGGCGCACTGTTCAAGGCGGTGCCATCGATCCGCGAGAAAATGGAAACGCTGAGCCGTGTGGGCCTCGGCTATATCAAGGTCGGCCAGCAGGCCAACACCTTGTCGGGAGGCGAGGCGCAAAGGGTGAAGCTCGCGAAAGAGCTGGCGCGCCGCGCGACCGGGCGCACGCTCTATATTCTCGATGAACCGACAACGGGTCTGCACTTCCACGATGTGGCGAAATTGCTTGAAGTGCTGCATGAGCTTGTCGAGGGTGGCAACAGTGTCGTCGTGATCGAGCACAATCTCGATGTGATCAAGACAGCCGACTGGATCATCGATCTCGGCCCCGAGGGCGGCGTAGGCGGCGGCGAGATCGTCGCGCAGGGAACGCCCGAAGCGATCGTCAAAGTCCCGCAGAGCCACACCGGCCATTATCTCAAGGCGATCCTCGAGCGTCGCGTGACACAGCGCAAAGATGCGGCGGAGTAGAGAGCGGTAGGAAGCCTGCGACCAAAATGCCCGATCGTATGCGTATTTCACATGTGTTTATTCAAACTTTCTATCGATCATTGGCATCGATTGGCAAATTTCCCCGGAGGGGTCTTGTGACACTTGATTACAATAGTGTCACATTCGCTGAATGCATGCGTTTAAGGCATAACAGTGCCGCGATCTTTAAACTTCTGCTCAGGCAAAAATCGATTTACGAAAGCGGGGACGCTGGCACACCTTGAGTTATTCCAAATTTTTCTTGGTGTTTCCGGCTTTGACGCGAGAGCTTTATTACCGCGACTCGCGTGCCAAAATGCCCGCCGGATCCTCCTCCCATCCGGCGGGCGTTTTCTTTTTCTAAGTCGCTTTATTCCGCGCCGGCTTTCAGCAGTTTGTAGGTGATCGCATCGGTGAGCGCCTGAAACGAGGCGTCGATGATGTTCGCTGATACGCCGACCGTCGACCAGTTTTCGCCGCTGCCGTCGCTGAATTCGATCAGCACGCGCGTCACGGCATCCGTGCCGCCCTGGAAAACGCGGACGCGATAATCGACCAATTCGAGATTCTGGACGAAGGGTTGATACTTTCCAAGATCCTTGCGTAACGCGAGATCGAGCGCGTTGATCGGACCGTTGCCCTCGGCGACCGAAATCGATGTGTCGTCGCCGATTCGCATTTTCACGACGGCTTCGGAGACGGTGACATATTCGCCCTTGGCGTTATGGCGACGCTCGGCATTGACGCTGAAACGCTCGACCTCAAAATAATTCGGCACCGTGCCAAGACTGCGCCGCGCCAACAGTTCGAAGGATGCCTCGGCGCCTTCGTAGGCATAAAGCTGGGCCTCTTTCTCTTTGACCTCATCGAGGAGGCGCAAAAGGCGCGGATCATTCCTGTCGAGCGCGACACCGAAGCGTTCGAGCTCGGCCAGAATATTGGATTTGCCCGCCTGACCCGAGACGAGCAGCCGGCGGTGATTGCCAACGGTGTCTGGCGCGACGTGCTCATAGGTCGCCGGCTCTTTCATCACGGCCGAGGCGTGAATGCCGGCCTTGGTCGCGAAGGCGGAGGCGCCGACATAGGGCTGATGCCGGTTTGGCGCCCGGTTCAGGAGTTCATCGAGCGTATGGCTGACCTTGGTCAACGCGGCGAGCTGATCGGGCGACACACCAATGTCGAACGCCTCGGCATAATCCCGCTTCAAGAGCAGCGTCGGGATGATCGAGACGAGATTGGCATTGCCGCAGCGTTCGCCAAGGCCGTTCAACGTACCCTGAATCTGCCGCGCGCCGGCGCGCACCGCGGCGAGCGAATTCGCGACCGCGTTCTCCGTGTCGTTATGCGCATGGATGCCGATGCGGTCATTCGGGATGTGCTTGGCAACCTCGGCGACGACGCGCTCGACCTCATGTGGCAGCGTGCCGCCATTGGTGTCGCAGAGGATGACCCAGCGAGCGCCGGCCTCGTAGGCTGTGCGGGCGACTTCTAAGGCATACGCCGGGTTGGCCTTGTAGCCGTCGAAGAAATGCTCGCAATCGAGTATGGTCTCGCGTCCGCGCTTGACCGCGAGGCCGACCGATTGCGCAACGCCGGCAAGGTTGTCCTCAAGCGTCGTGCCGAGGGCGACATGGACATGATAATCCCAGGATTTCGCGACGTAACAGATCGCGCCGGCTTCGGCGTCGAGCAGGGCGGCGACGCCAGGATCGTTTTCGGCTGAGCGGCCGCTGCGGCGGATCATGCCGAAGGCGGCGAATTTCGCGTGATGGAATTTTGGCTTCTTCGAAAAGAATTCGGTGTCGAGTGGATTCGCGCCCGGATAGCCGCCCTCAATGTAATCGACGCCAAGCGCGTCAAGCAAAGCGGCGATACGGCGCTTGTCGTCGAGCGAAAAATCGACGCCCGTTGTCTGCGCGCCATCGCGCAATGTCGTATCGTAGAGGTAGAGACGTTCTCGGCTCATGGACGTTCGCGCCCGGCCGACGCTTCAAGCGTCTTCGCCATTTTCGTATTGGCGAGCCATTCGCCTTCGAGCGCGATGCTTTGGCGAAGCTGTGGCTTGAATCCAAGCTTCTCGAAGAAGGGTAGGGCGGTGTCGCTCGCATCGACGCTGAGCGTCTTAGCCTTGCGCCCGCGCGCCAGCGTTTCGATCGCGGTGGCGAGAAACGTGCCGATTCCTTCACCCGCAACTTCCGGGCGCACATAGAGCATGTCGATGTGATCGTTTCCCTTCAGGCTGATGAAGCCGACAGGTTCGCTGTCACGCAAGGCGAGCAATGTCGTTTGCCCGGCGAGGCGCTTGGCAAAGCTTTCCTCGTCGTCGGCGCTTGCCATCCAGGCGGCGCGCTGCGCATCGTCGTAATCGTCTTCGGTCAATTCTCCGATCGCATCGCGGAAGATTTGCGCGACCGTCGCGGTATCTTGCGGCAGAAAGGGGCGCAGGGCGGGCTTAGTGCCGGTGGCGCTCATCGCTTGACCTCCCAGCTTGTGGTCCCGTCCTTGTTATCCTTCAGGGCGATGCCCATGCCGATCAGTTCGTCGCGGAGGCGGTCGGACTCGGCCCAATCCTTCGTCCGGCGCGCTTCAAGCCGCGCTTCGATCAGGCTTTCGACATGGCTCTTGTCTAACAAGATGGGCGCCGGATTCCAATCGGCAAGATCGGATTGGAAAAGCCCGATGAAGTGGCCGGAAGATGCGAAGCGCGTTCCTGCCAGTGCGACATCGCCACTCTGCGCCTCGCGATAGAGCCGGCGCAACACGGTGATGGCTTCTGGCGTATTGAGATCGTCTTCAAGCGCGACAAGAAATTCCGGCGCCAGGGTGGCGGAGGAAACCGCGAATTGCTTGGCCACGGGATAGAATTTATCGAGTTCGCGCTGGCTTTCGTTGAGGCTCGCAAGTGTCCAGTCGATCGGCTGACGATAATGCGCCTTCAGCATGTTGAAGCGCAAAACCTCGCCAGGCCAATCCTTCAGCGCCTCTCTGATGGTGATGAAATTGCCGAGGCTCTTCGACATTTTCTGGCCTTCGACCTGCAGGAAGCCGTTGTGCAGCCAATAGTTCGCCATCACGCTATGGCCGAAGGCCGAGCAGGTCTGGGCGATCTCGTTTTCATGATGCGGGAAGACGAGATCGATGCCGCCGCCGTGGATGTCGAAAACTTCGCCGAGGTATTGCCAACTCATGGCCGAGCATTCGAGGTGCCAGCCGGGGCGTCCGTAGCCCCATGGGCTTTCCCAGCCGGGCTCATTCGCGGCTGAGGGCTTCCATAGCACGAAGTCCGTCGGGCTTTTCTTGTAGGGCGCGACTTCGACGCGGGCGCCCGCCACCATCTCGTCGAGCGGGCGCCGCGACAGACGCCCATAATCCGGCATTGACGGTACGTCGAAGAGCACATGTCCTTCCGCGACATAGGCATGGCGCGTGAGAATGAGCCGCTCGATCAGGGCGATCATCGCATGGATATGCTCGGTCGCGCGCGGCTGGATATTCGGCTCAAGGCAGCCAAGTGCCTTGGCGTCGGCCTGGAAAGTCGCGTTGGTTTCTTCGGTCAGTTCGCGGATGGAGATATTCCGCTCGGCGGCGCGGGCGTTGATCTTGTCATCGACGTCCGTGATGTTGCGGACATAGGTGACGTGGTCCTCGCCGTAGAGATGGCGTAGCAGCCGATAGAGCACGTCAAAGACGATGAGCGGCCGCGCATTGCCGATATGGGCGAAGTCATAGACCGTCGGCCCGCACACATACATGCGCACGTTGGCTGCATCGATCGGCTCGAAGACCTGCTTCTGCCGGGTCTGCGTGTTGTAAAGCTGCAAAGCCATAGCTTCCCTTTACAGCCTCGGCTGGCCTGGGAGGTCCAATCTGAACTCGGGAAGAGGACGAGACGTCTCCGGCCAGCGCGAAGCTAGCGAATAATTATCCGGCGAGGGCGGATGGAGCACGTCATGGGTGGAACATGGGCGAGAAGAAGCCGCCGGTCAAGCTGTTCCGAACGGCACACTTAACCGTTTTTTAGCTCCGCCCGGAGAAAACTTATTCACCTGCGGGAGTCCGATTCCCGGCCTCCGCGGGCGTGGACGCGGAGTGCCGATCATGCGCTCAGGGCGTTTGGGGGGCGTGATGACGTTTATCGTGCGCGATTACCGGCGGCTCGTGCCGCTCGGTCTATCGATTTTAGCTGGCCTGATCGCGCTGGCGGCGATGCGGACCGAAGCACGCGCACAGGATAAACAAGCCCTCGCCAGCGAGACTTTTGTCATTCCCGCCGACGATGGCTACGGCACTGAAGACTGCCTTGGCAAGGACAAGACCTGCGGACAAGTCGTTGCCTCGGCCTGGTGCGAAGCGCACGGGATGTCGGAACCAATCGCCTTCGGCCCGGCGTCTGATGTGACAAGCGCGACGCGGAGCCTGAAGCCGGTCAAGCTCGACCCGAATTCCTTCATTATTACCTGTCGCGAGTAGACGGGGCGTCAGCCCGCAGAACTGGTGATTTGCAGAATGGCTTGCGCGGCGAGGCCGGCGGCGAAGATCAATCCTGCGTCGCGATTGGAGCGGAAGAGTCTTAGCGCGAGATTGCCGTCAGCGGGCTCGAGTCGCGCGATCTGCCAGATGAAATGCGCGCCGAGACAGAGCCAGCCGAGCAGGCCGAAGCCGTGTGCCGCGCCAGCCGCAAAGAGTGCCGCGCCGATGAACCCGAAGGCGAGCACATAAAACGCGCCGACGCCTTCGCGCACGTGGGCGCCGAATCGCAGCGCCGTCGATTTCACCCCGGCGACGAGATCGTCCTCGATGTCCTGCAGCGCGTAGATCGTGTCGTAGCCGATCGTCCAGCAAATGCCACCGAGGTAAAGCAGAACGGGCGGCCACGCGAGGCTGCCCATTTCCGCCGCCCAGCCGACCAGTGCACCGAACGCGAAGGCAAGCCCCAGCACGGCCTGTGGCCAGAACGTGATACGTTTCATCAGCGGATAGATCGCGACGATTACGAGCGAGGCGGGCGCGAGCAGGAGGGTGAAACGATTGAAGCAGACCAGAACCGCGAGACCGACAAGTATCAGCGCCGCAAGAAAGCCGATGGCCGCTTGCGGACTTACGCGGCTTGAGGCGAGCGGCCGGTTGCGGGTGCGCTCGACCTTGGCGTCGATATCGCGGTCAATGAAATCGTTATAGGTCGTGCCCACGCCGCGCATGGCGACCGCGCCGATCAGGAACAGCGCAAGATGCCAGAGGTTGGGCGGACTGTGCCGCACGACGCTGGCGAGCAGCGAGGCCCACCAGCATGGCAGCAATAAAAGCCACCAGCCGATCGGCCGGTCGAGCCGCGCGAGCTGGATATATGGCTGCCAGGTATAAGGCGCGTGCCGCAGCAGCGTCGGACGCCCGGCGTCTGGAAGGCCTGCGCCGAGCGGAGAATTCATAGAGGTCCGGAAGGCAATTTCTGGCCACCGAGGGCGGAATCACTGCCCGCCTGCTGCGCTTTCTTTTCCTGAGCCGCGAAGGCGCAGGCCTTGCCGGCAATCTCGGTCGAATGTTTGTAACTTTTGTCGAGGTTCGAGATCGCGTCGTCGGGGATCATGCACCAGTCCTTGTTCTTGGCGAGGTAGTCGAGCATCGCCTTTTCCGCGACCGCAAGCTCGCGCAGTTTGGGGCAGGAGAGGGCCGGATCGAGCTGGCCCTTGGCGGACGAATGGGCGATCTTGTTCAAGGATTGAATGATATCCATGCGCCGTTTCGACAGGTTGCCGATATCCTCGCTGCATTCTGCGGCGTGCGCCGGCCGGCTCAGGCCAAGGAAAGTTGTGACCGGCGCTCCCCATGAGAGGGCCAGAAGTGCTAAACCCACGGCCGCTGCCGCGCCGCGGGTTGGAAGAAGCTGCATCAGCATGGCGCTCGTCCCGCAAATTCGTTTTGACTGTAACGTGTTGGTCTCATAGCAAAAATCCCTTGCGGGGGGCAAGCGCCCGGCGGAAAGGGAGAGAATGGCACGCTACGACTTCACCACACACCGGCTTTTCGTCGAGGCGCCGCTTCAGACCGGGGCGCGGATAAATCTTCCGCAGCCGGCGGCGCATTATTTGCGCAACGTATTACGTCTTTCCGATGGCGCGGAACTGCTGGTTTTCAATGGGCGCGATGGCGAGTGGCGGGCGGCTCTGGCCCCTGCCGCCAAGAAGCAGACGGCCCTCGATGTGCGAGCCCAGGTGCGGCCGCAAGAGGCGCCCCATGATCTGCATTACCTGTTCGCGCCGCTCAAACATGCCCGGCTCGATTATATGGTGCAAAAGGCGGTCGAGATGGGTGCTGGTGTTCTTCAACCGGTCCTGACCCAGCGTACCCAGGGCGAGCGGCTTAACATCGAGCGAATGCGCGCCAATGTCGTGGAAGCGGCCGAGCAATGCGGCATTCTGGCAGTCCCTGACGTCGTCGCGCCGGTGAAACTTGCGGCACTCCTCGCCGCATGGCCGGCGGAGCGAATGCTCGTTTTTTGCGACGAAGGGGCGGACGTTCAAGACCCCGTCGCAGCCTTGTCGGCATGCCCTCGGCCGACGGCTTTGTCCGTGTTGATCGGTCCCGAAGGCGGATTCGATGACACAGAGCGCGCCGCGCTCCTCTTGCTACCGCAGGTGGCTCGAATCTCACTCGGCCCGCGCATCTTGCGGGCCGATACGGCGGCCGTCGCGGCGCTGACCCTGGTTCAGGCGGTTTGGGGCGATTGGCGCGATGGTGCTTGAAAGCCAAACATTTGCGGCGGCGCGTCCACGATATTGCCTCAAACCATTCTTAACCATTGCGTCGTCGAATGAAACGAACGTCCCGGTGGTCGTGATCACTAGGGCCGGAAAATTGCCGCGGCAGCTCCCTCGGCAATTCAAAGATAGGACTGTTCATGTCTCTCGGATCGCACTTCCGTATCGGTCCTGTCTGTTGCGTTTCGAGTCTGCTGTTTCTTGCCTTCACCCCGTCGAGCTTCGCGCTCGGCACTTGCGCCGCGTACGGGCCTAATTTTGCTCTGGTGGAAGGGACGCATACCTGCGTCAGAATCGGCGGGCATATGCGCGTGCAGTTTTCGCCCTCGGCCGAAGCTGACCCTTTCGAGACAGGCAGCCTGCACGCAAACGCGACATCTGCAACATTGCGCAGCGAAGGCTTCGATAACGACGGCGGCCTACGCCATATGCGCGTCGATACGAACGACGAATCGTATCGCTAAAATACACATTCGCTGAAAGCAGGATCGACGCTGCCGTTCCACTTTGTCTTGAAATGGTGGATCAAATTTTCGGCTTGGCTTTTCCCCGCAACGACAGCTTCAAGCGGTTCAAGAAACATCGTTTCGTCGTTTTGCATCGCATCGCGTTGGGCGCGGTGTATGAGCCCCTGCCTGGCGAGAGCCAAGACGTCGCGCGCGATGTCCCGCAATAGACGATTGCCGATCTTGGCGCCGAGACCCAGACGCGGTGCCTCGGCCCGCAAAGTCTCGCGCGCTTCGTCATCCCAGTTCTTGACGATGTCCCAGGCGCCATCCAGCGCCGACGTGTCATAAAACAATCCAAAACAAAGCGCGGGCAGCGCGCAGAGAAACGGCATGGGACCGGCATCGGCACCGCGGATCTCAAGATAGCGCTTCAGCCGCACCTCCGGGAAAATCGTCGACAGGTGGTTGGCCCAATCGGACAAGATTGCCCGTTCGCCGGGAAGTGCCGCGAGCCGGCCGGCGAGGAGATCGCGAAAACTCGCACCGGCGACATCATGATAATGATCGCCGCGCTTGACGAAATACATCGGCACATCGAGCGCGTAATCCACGTAGCGTTCGAAACCCATTCCCGGCTCAAACGCGAACGGCAACATGCCGGTGCGCGCGGCATCGGTGTGGCGCCAGATCTCCGAGCGCATAGAGAGATAGCCGTTGAGCTTGCCGTCGGTGAAAGGCGAATTGGCGAAAAGCGCGGTGATCAGCGGTTGCAGCGCGAGCGACACGCGCAGCTTTTTCACCATGTCGGCTTCGCTCGCATAATCGAAATTGGTCTGCACCGTGCAGGTGCGAAACATCATGTCGAGCCCATGCGTGCCGACCGTCGGCATGTAGCGCGCCATAATCTGATAGCGCTGCTTCGGCATGATCGGCGTCTCATGACGCGTCCATTTGGGGCTCATGCCAAGGTCGAGAAATTCGATGCCAAGCGGCTCGGCGACCGTCTTCAGAGTCTGAAAATGGCGATCAAGTTCCGCTTTCGTCTCGTGCGCGCTCGCAAGCGGTGCGCCGGAAAGTTCAAATTGGCCGCCGGGTTCAAGCGAGATCGCGCTGCCCGCCCCATCGTAAAGACCTATGCTGTTGCCGCCTTCGATGATCGGCTCCCACCCAAGCGCATTCTGCATTCCGTCGAGCAAAGCGCGGATGCCGCCCTGGCTGGCGCGCCCGGCATAAGGCACCGGGCGCAGGTCGGCGCGATAAAATGGCAGCTTCTCGTGCTCGGTGCCGATGCGGAATTGGTCCAGCGGCTTCGCGCCGGCTTCGGACCACGCTACGAGCTGGTCACGCGACGTAACGGGCGTCGAGTCGGAAACGTCGCGGGCCATAAAAAGCTTTCGTTGATCTCTTGTGCGGGAAAGACGGCGAGAGAGCTAATGCACGGAGGCTTTATGACGGGCTAGTTGCGCCATTTCCGCAGATATTTCAGTTTGCTCGCACATATCTCTCAGAATGCACTTTAGGGCGAACGGCCGGTTCTCTGGCCTCGGCGAAACCAGATCGCCGAAGTCGCCTAATAAGCGCAGCCACGCCTACTTCGCAAGAGACGCGCGTCAATCTCGGCCAATCGCTCAAGGCTAGTTTACTGTTTGCGGGTAGGGCAAAGTTTTGCTGGGCTGCTTAAGAGTTCCTCCATCGCCGGTATGCTATCGAGCGGCAAGGAGATTGTTATGAGCCTTATTCGGCGTTTTGCCCTGGACAATCGCGGCGCCACCTCGATCGAATATGCCATGATCGCGTGTGTGATTTCGGTCGCCCTCGTTGCGGGCGCGCGCGCCGTCGGCCTCGCCCTGCAAACCAAGTTTTATGGCCCGCTGTCTTCGAATTTGAGCTGACGTCCTCGCGGGCCGACCCGCGAGAACGCGTGTGCTTCTGCGGCTAGCGGCTGCCGCCGAGAATTTTACCGATTTCGTCCTGCAAGCCGGATTGCGAAATGTTCGACGGCAGATTGCCGGTCTGGAACATATTGGTCAGCGAAGTAAGCGCCCCGCCGAGAGATGAATTCCCCGTGGTGCTGCTGGCGCCCGAGCCGGAAGACTGGCCGCCGAAGAGGCCGCCGAGCAAATTCGTCAATATGCTGATCAGGCCGCCGCCGGAGCTGCCGGCCGTTGTACCGGCCGCGCCGCCGAGCACCGAACCGAGGTTGCCTTGTTCGGCCGCCGTGGCGAGCTGGCCCAGCATGCCGCCGAGGCCTTGATTTTTGAGCGAGGTTGCGAGGCCGCCAATGACGACCGAGGCGACGACCGGGAGCATCTGCATCAGGATGTCGGGCCGGATTCCGGTCAGGGCCGATGCACGTTGAACGATCTGCTGAATTATATGATTTGAGCCGAGAATTTGCGACAGCGTATCGCTGCTCTTCTGCGTCGCTGCGGGCGATTGCGCGGCGTTGGGGTCGTTGAACGAGGCCTGGTGCGTGCTGTCGTTGACCGCCGAAATGACCGAGCCGAGCGTGCCGGGGTTCGCAGCGGCTTTCGTCAAACCAGCTGAGAGCGCAGGAATGAGAGCCTGAACGGCGGCTTGCGCCTGTTCCTGTGAAAGGCCGAACCGCTGCGCAATATTATTGATGGCTTCGCCACCCTGCGCACTTTGCAGAATGTCATTTAGGTTGAACATGCACAAATCTCCTCGCTGCCGGCCGCATTGTTGCCGTCGCTGCACCGGCGCCCGTATCACGCGCGGTAATCCTACGTGGTTGAAGGCGAATTTGCGAGAGGCGACCCCTGGCCATTGTCCCGGCAACCCGCAACATTGCGCGAGGACGCCCTACCAGTCTGTTATGACATTGATCTTACGCCGCTTTCGAGATGGCGGCCTAATGCGCTTTCTTACCGAAGATGAATTGCTGCGGATTTTCCTGAACGGATTTGATGACCTTGTCGAGGTCTTGCAGCGTCTGACGCCCGTCGACGGCAAGCCCTTCGTATTGGCGCAATCCGGTACTGCTGAAATGATTGAGATTGGCGGTCAGCTCCTTCGTCCGCTCATCGAGATGGTCGGCGAGGATATGGATCGATTTGGCTGCGCCCGCGATCTCCTGGAACGCGCCCTTTGAATCGGTCGTCTTGAAGAAGCCGCCGAGGCTGGTCAGCACAGTATCGACCTGATCGGCAGCCTTATTGAGTTTGGCGGAGAGTTCCGAGAGATCCTTGATCATCGACTTCACTTGCGCCGGATCGACTGCTTTCACGACATGATCGGTGTCGTCTGCCAAGGTCGAGAGCTTCGTCGAGAGAGGTCCGATTTGCTTGCCGACCTCCGTCATCGCCGAAAGGAATTGCTTCACGCCGTCCGAATTTGCAGCGAGGGCGTCGGAAAACTTTTGTATGTTCTTGATTGATGCATTCAAGGGCGGCGCGTCGTCGTCGAGCAGCTTGTTCGCCTTGGTCAAGAGATCGGAGGCCTGGCCGGTGATCGAATGCGCCGCCTCCAGCAAGTCTTGAAAATTCGAGTGTTCAGCGATGATGACTGGCGGGCCGCCGTCGGCCGGCTTCGGCAGGATCGGCGCGCTGATGTTGCCGCCGGAGAGCGCCACCGATTGCACGCCGGTGAAGCCGCTTGATTCGAGCTGTGCCTTGGTATCCGCGCGCATGGGCACGCGTGAGTCGACGCTGATCAACGCGTAAACATGCGCTGGATCCTGCGGCATGAGATTGATCTCGGTGACTTCGCCAACACGCACGCCATTGAACAGCACGAAGCTGCCCCGGCCGAGGCCTGCGATCGAGCCGGCGAAGATCACTTTGTAAGTGTGCGTGCCTTCTGGCCTTGTGCCGCCTCCGGAAAGCCAGAAGATGGAGAAAAAGCCGACAGCGATCACGGCGAGCGCGAAGGCGCCGATCAGCGCGTAATGGGCCCTGGTTTCCATATGTCCTCGTCGTTTATCGTACCGGTGGCGTCGCGCGCGCCTGCGGCCGGGAGGCCGCGTCCGCCTGGCGCGCGCGTTTGCCGTGGAAATAATTGCGCAGCCACGGATGCTCCGAGGCCAGCATAGTGCCGATCGGCCCGGTCGCGATGACCTTCCCATCGGCTAGGGCGGCCACGCGATCGCAGGCCGCGAAAAGGCTGTCGAGGTCGTGCGTCACCATGAAGACTGTCAGTCCGAGCGTCTTCTGCAACGTGGCGATCAATTCGTCGAATTCGGCGGCACCGATGGGATCGAGCCCCGAAGTGGGCTCGTCGAGAAAGACGAGTTCCGGATCGAGCGCCAAAGCGCGGGCGAGGGCGGCACGTTTGATCATGCCGCCGGACAATTCGGCCGGATATTTGTCCGCCGCATCGGGCTGCAGGCCGACGAGTTCGATCTTCAGCATCGCAAGTTCGTCGGCGAGCCGTCCGGTCAAGCGTAGATGCTCGCGCAGCGGCACTTGCACGTTTTGCTTCACCGTCAGACCCGAGAAGAGCGCGCCCATCTGAAACATCACACCGAAACGGCGCTCGACCCGTTTGCGCGCGGCGAAATCGAGTGTGTCGAGGTTAGAGCCGAAGACTTCGATCGTGCCGCGCTGTTTGGGTGTCAGGCCCAGGATGGTGCGCGTCAGCACCGATTTGCCCATGCCGGAGCCGCCGACGAAGCCCATGACTTCGCCACGGCGCACGTCGAGATCGAGCCCATCGAGGATGATTTTATCGCCGAAGGAGACGCTCAGATCGCGCACCTTGATCGCGAGGGGCGTCGTATCTCCGGGCGGCGCGGCATTAAGGAGCGGGGCTTCGATCATCGCTAGAACCGGATCGAGCTGAAGAAGATGGAGAAGATTCCATCGACGACGATGACCATGAAGATCGCTTTGACGACGGAAGCCGTCACCTGGTGGCCGAGCGATTCCGCTGAACCCGCGACATTGAAACCTTCGGTCGCGGCGATCAGGCCGATGACGAGCGCCATGAACGGCGCCTTGATGACGCCGACCCAGAAATCGCTGGTATCAACGGCGTTCTGCAAATGCGTGAGAAAATTCTCCGGCGTAATGCCGCCGTAGGCCCATGCGACGAGCAGGCCGCCAAAGAGCGCGGCCGTGTTGGCGGCGATGGTGAGCGCAGGCAACGCCAGGACGAGCGCGATCAGCCGCGGCACGACAAGAACTTCGATCGGCCGCAGGCCCATCACATGCAGCGCGTCGATTTCCTCGCGCATTTTCATCGCGCCGATTTCGGCGGTAATCGCGGAGCCTGAGCGTCCGGCGATCATGATCGATGTCAGCAAGACACCGAGTTCGCGCAGCGTCAGCATGCCGACGAGATCGATCGCGTAAGTCGGTGCGCCGAACCTTTGCAACAAATAAATGCCGCGTTGCGCGACGATGCCGCCGACGAGAAAATTGATTAGCGCGATGATGGGCAGGCTGCGGAAGGCGAAATTCTCGAAATGGAAGACGACGGACGGGCCGCGGAAGCGCGACGGCTGCAGAACGAGTCGGCCGAGGCTCGCCACCACTTCGCCGAGAAACGAGACCGCGTTGAAAAGATCGCGGCCGGTGGTGACGAGGCTTTCGCCGACATCCGCGGCGATCTCGAACGCGATATTTTTGTGCGGCTGTGGCAAGTCCGGGAAGGCCCGATACCGCGCCTCCGTGAGCAGGATTTCGAATTCCGGCCGCACGCGTTCGAGCCGCGTCGCAACACCGCGGCCATTCAAATCCTGCCGTGTGCGGTCGATCAGAAAAGCGCCGGAGGTATCGAGGCGCTCTATCTCGCCGAGGTCGAAGATCGCTTGTGTTGCACCATGCGCGCTCGCGATCAGCGTCTCGACGCGCTCCTGAAGTCTGCGTGCAGCATCGATTGTCCAGCTTCCGGCGAAACGGAAGTACAGGGCATCGTTGCTCCAGGTGCTTGAAAAATCCGGGATTTGCGGCATCTGCCCGACGGGCCGGAGAGGGTGCTGATATGCTCTCGTTAAAAGCCGACATCGCGGCAAAGTCGAGGCAAAGTTATTCTGCGGCGCTTTGTGCCGCAGCCCCGGCCCAGACATCGAGATCTGCCATTGCGCGTGCGCTTAACGCGCGTTTCTTCGCGGCGGCTTTATCCGTACCGCGCAGACGTTTGCCGTCCTCGGCCTTCAACGCGGCGTCCAAAGGCGGAAAGAGCCCGAAATTGACATTCATCGGCTGAAACGAGGCGCGGCCGGCGTCGATCACGGCGATATGGCCGCCGGTGATGTGATTGACCAGCGCGCCGAGCGCGGTGGTCGGCGGTGGCGATTCGAGTTCGACGCCGAGGCGTTCGGCTGCCGCAAGCCGTCCGGCAAGAAGGCCGATCGCGGCGCTTTCCACATAGCCCTCGCAACCTGTGATCTGGCCAGCAAAACGCAGCCGGGGTTCGGCCTTCAAACGCAGCTTCGCGTCGAGCACTTTCGGCGAATTGAGGAACACGTTGCGATGCAGGCCGCCGAGCCGGACGAAATTCGCGTTTTCGAGACCGGGAATGGTGCGGAAGACGGCGACCTGCGCGGCATGTTTCAGCTTGGTCTGGAAGCCGACCATATTGAACAACGTGCCGAGCTTGTTGTCCTGGCGCAATTGCACGACGGCGTAAGCCTTCTTATCCGGCTCATGCGGATTGGTGAGGCCGAATGGCTTCATTGGCCCATGACGCAGTGTCTCGCGGCCCCGCTCGGCCATCACTTCGATGGGCAGGCAGCCGTCGAAATAGGGCGTATCCTCGAAGTCCTTGAACGCGACCTTTTCGCCGGTCAGCAGACCGTCGATGAAAGCCTCGTATTGCTCGCGCGTGAGCGGGCAATTGATGTAGTCGGCGCCGTCGCCTTCCGGTCCGACGCGGTCATAGCGCGATTGGAACCATGCCTTGTCCATGTCGACCGTTTCGCGCGAGACGATGGGTGCGATCGCGTCGAAAAAGGCTAGATCGGCTTCACCCGTCAACGTGCGAATTGCTTCGCCGAGAGCCGGCGAGGTGAGGGGGCCGGTGGCGATGATGACTTGATCCCAATCCGCCGGGGGCAGGCCTGCGATCTCGTCACGGACAATCGTGATGTTGGGTTCGGATGCAAGGCGCCGCGTGACGTGTTGCGCGAAGCTCTCGCGATCAACCGCAAGCGCGCCGCCGGCGGGCACTTTATGCGCATCGGCGGCGGCGAGGATGATCGAATCGAGCCGCCGCATCTCGCGATGTAGGATACCGATGGCGCTCGTCTGCGGATCGTCGGCGCGGAACGAATTAGAACAGACGAGTTCGGCAAAATCGCTGGTCTGATGCGCTCCCGTCATGCGGACGGGACGCATTTCGTGCAAGACGACAGGCAGGCCATGACGCGCGATCTGCCAAGCGGCTTCCGAGCCTGCGAGTCCCGCGCCAATGATGTGGACCGGCCGGCTCACAGGCGCGGATCGATATCGGTTTTCGTGAGGCCGAGTTTGGCCGTGCGTTCAGCCGCGGTTTCGAGCATCGGCAGGATGTCGTCGACCGCTTCGGCCACGAGATAGCGCACTTCGAATTTCGCCTGGATAAAGCCTTGCGTCCGCATATGGGCGAAAACGTCGAGCAGCGGCCGCCAGAAACCACCGATATCGGCGATGAGCACGGGCTTGGTGTGGCGTTCGAGCTGTACCCATGTCAATTGCTCGACCAATTCCTCCAGCGTGCCGATGCCGCCCGGCAGCGCGACGAAAGCGTCGGCCTTCTCGAACATCAGCCGTTTGCGTGTATGCATGTCCGGCACAACGATCAGTCTTTGCGCGGCTTCTAGCGCAACTTCGCGATCCGATAGGAATTGCGGGATGATGCCGGTGACATGGCCGCCTTCGGCGAGAACGGCGCGCGCGACCGCGCCCATCAGCCCGGTGTTGCCGCCACCGTACACGAGGCCAATGCCCGCGCCAGCGAGGACGCGCCCGAAGGCAGTCGCAGCCTCGACATGAATAGGCGTTGTCCCTTGCCCCGAACCGCAATAGACGCAGACATTGCGGATGAGACCGTTACCTGGGGCGGCGAGGGGCGAATCCTGAAAATCGATTGTTGCTGTCATGGCGCGCTTGTCGCGCCCGCGCCCAAAAGGGTCAAGAAATTCCGGGAAAATGTGATGTCGCGCCGCAAGACACGGGGGACGACGCCTCGCGACCTCTATGATTCCGCTTCACTATTCAAATAATGCAGTTAAATGAAACTGAGAACCAAACGACGGATAAGTAAGTCCGCGAGGAGGACGCGCCGATGAGGCCACCACAAATTGCAGCCCTTGGGCTCGGTGCCGCCGTGGTCGCCGTCGGTGCTGGCCTCGTTTGGCACGAATATCGGGCGAATGCGCCAGCGCCGCGCGCGCTTTCGTTCGCGGCCGTCAACCCCGCGAAGCCTGAGCCGCGGGTTCCCGCGACACCGCCGCCGCAGCAAACCGCAAAAGTCGAGCCGGCGGTGCCGGAAGCGCCGGTGCCACCGCCCGCGGCGGACCTCGCGCCGACCTTGCCGCAGTTTGACACGGTCCGTGTCGAACCTTCGGGCGACACAGTGGTCGCGGGTCATGGCGCGCCCGGTGCGCAGGTCGCGCTGCTCGCCAACGGCAAGCCGATCGCTAACGAAGCCTCGGACGGCGCTGGCAATTTCGTTATCATCCCGACGCAACTGGCGCCGGGGAATTATAATCTGACATTGCGGACCGAGCGGCCCGGCAAACCCGCCGAAGTGTCCGTTCAGGTCGTGACCGTATCCGTGCCGGCCCGTGGCCAGAAAAACCTGGTCGTCGCCGTGGCAGAACCCGGCAAGCCGACGCGAATCCTCGCCGACACGTCCGCACTGGAGAAACCGATGGCACCGCCTGTGCCCGGCGCTCTGCAGACGCCCTCGGTCAGTTTTAAAACGGCCGAAGTCGATAAGGACGGCTTCTACGCCACCGGCACGGCGACACCGCCCGGCGAGCATTTGCGCATTTATCTCAACGGCACCCACATTGCCGATCTCGCCGCCGCGGCTGACGACCATTGGTCGCTGACGGTGAAGCGCGGTCTCTCGCCGGGCCATTATATATTGCGCGCCGATGCTCTGGACGGGGCGCAAAAGGTTAGCGCCCGCGCCGAGGTCGGCTTCGACGTGCCGCTTCTCACGGCCTCGGCGGCACCGACCCAACCGCATAGCGGGGTGACGCAATCCGATGCCGAACCGACGCCCGCCATGTCCGCGCCGGGGTCGATGCAGCAGCGGGCTGAGGTGCCGCCGGCCGCTTCAACCTTGAACGATGCCGTTGTGCCGACCCTCGGAACGGCCACAGTCATTCACGGCGACAGCCTCTGGCGGATCAGCCGGAAAATCCTCGGTCATGGCGTCCGCTATACGTTGATCTATGAGGCCAATGCGTCGCAAATTCGCGATCCGAATCTGATCTATCCCGGTCAGGTTTTCGTGGTGCCGCCGCAGCCCTGAAACGGCTTCAGCCCGAGGGCGTCCGCGGCATCTGGGCGGGCGACTAGGGATTTGCACGGGTGCGCCTATATGAAAGCCAGCGCCGCTGCCGGGCGCTAGTGATCACCCGCGCCGATCTGTCGTTCAAAGAGAAATATGCTGCAAACCAATCCGATATCGTCCTCCGCGCCCGTCAAACATTCGTGGTCCGCAAATCTCGCGGCCAGCGTGACCGGCATCTCAGAGGTTTGGAGGAAACTCTGGCCCTATGTCTGGCCGAGTGGCCGGCGCGATCTGCAAATGCGGATGTACGCGACCTTCGTGCTGCTCATCGTGGGCAAGCTCGTCACGGTTGCCGTTCCCTATGCGTTCAAATGGGCGACCGACGAACTCTCCGGCCATCACCTGACGCATCACATTCTCGGCTGGGTGGTCGGGCCGCTGGCTTTGACTCTGCTTTACGGCTTGATGCGCATCATCATGGCCGCCCTCACGCAGGCGCGCGACGGGATCTTTGCTGATGTCGCGATGCACGCCGTGCGGCGCCTCGCCAATGACGTCTTCATCCATTTGCATCTTCTGTCGCTGCGCTTTCATTTGCAGCGGCGCATCGGCGGCCTGACGCGCATCCTCGAACGTGGGCGCGACGCGATTGAAACAATCGTGCGCACCGTCGTCCTCGTCGCGGCGCCAACGGCCGTCGAATTCTTGCTGATTCTCGCTGTCGTCTTCTTCCAATTCGACTGGCGCTACACCGCCGCGGTCGCTGTGATGATCGCGGCCTATACTGCCTTCACGCTCGTCGCCACCAATTGGCGGATCGGCATTCGCCGGACGATGAATGAGAGCGATGTCGACGCCAACAGCAAGGCACTCGATTCGCTGCTGAATTACGAGACGGTCAAATATTTCGGCGCCGAAGGTCGTGAGGCGACGCGCTACGACAAATCGATGGCGCGCTATGAAGCAAACAGTGTCAAGTCCTACACCTCGCTGACCTTTCTCAATTTCGGTCAGGCGTTGATCTTTTCTCTCGGCCTTACCGTTGTCATGGCGATGAGCATCATGGGCGTTCGTGCCGGACACAACAGCGTCGGCGATTTCGTGCTGATCAACGCGATGATGATCCAGCTTTACCAGCCGCTGAATTTCCTCGGCTCAATCTATCGCGACATTCGGCAGGCGACGATCGATCTCGAAATGATGTTCGGTATTCTCGGGGAATATCCCGATATCGCCGACAAG
This sequence comes from Methylovirgula sp., assembly GCF_037200945.1. Taxonomy (NCBI): domain Bacteria; kingdom Pseudomonadati; phylum Pseudomonadota; class Alphaproteobacteria; order Hyphomicrobiales; family Beijerinckiaceae; genus Methylovirgula; species Methylovirgula sp. The sequence continues at coordinate 3,270,008 of NZ_JBBCGP010000001.1, read as the reverse complement.
CCGGGCGCGAAGCCGCTTGTCGTCTCCGGCGGCGACGTCCGCTTCGACAATGTGCGTTTCAGTTATGATCCCGAGCGCGAGATATTGAAAGGCGTGAGCTTCGAGGTTCCAGCGGGCAAGACCGTTGCCATTGTCGGTTCCTCCGGCGCCGGCAAATCGACGCTCTCGCGGCTGATCTTCCGCTTTTATGAGCCCTCGTCGGGCGCGATCACGATCGATGGCCAGAATATCGACAACGTGACGCAGAAATCGCTGCGCGCCGTGATCGGCATGGTGCCGCAGGATACCGTGCTCTTCAATGATACGATCGCCTACAATATTCGCTACGGGCGCGCCGACGCCAGCGATGCCGACATGCGCGAGGCAGCGCGTCTTGCCCAGATCGATCGGTTCATCGAGAGCCTGCCGAGCGGCTATCAGGCGCAGGTTGGCGAGCGGGGTCTGAAACTTTCCGGCGGCGAGAAACAGCGCGTCGCCATTGCCCGGACGATTCTGAAAGCGCCGCCGATCCTCGTGCTCGATGAGGCGACCTCGGCGCTCGACAGCTTCACCGAGGGTGAAATCCAGGATGCGCTCGATCGCGTTTCGCGCGGCCGCACCACGCTTGTCATCGCGCATCGACTCTCCACCGTCGTCAATGCCGATCAAATCCTCGTTCTCGATCAGGGGCGAATCGTCGAGCGCGGATCGCACACGGTGCTGCTCGAAAAAAATGGCATCTATGCCGCCATGTGGAACCGGCAGAACGAGGTGCGTCGCGCCGAGGAAGTCTTGCGTCGGGCTGCCGCGGAAGAGCAGGGTGTCACGCGCCCGGTAGAGGATGATACAGCCGAGCCTGCTGCTCGCTCTTACGTCGAAGATGACGCCGACATCGCATTGGGATAAAGCCTTGCAGCCATGAGCGTCATCGACTCCATCCGTAAGCAAATTCCGCCGATCCACCCGGAAGGCTATATTTTCATCGCGATTTTCGTGGTGATTACGCTCATTGCAGGCTGGATCTTCGATCCGCTGTTCTGGATCGGCTTGCTGCTGACGATCTGGTGCGCGCTTTTCTTCCGCGATCCGGTGCGGGTGACGCCGCAGGCGAGCGATCTCGTCATTTCGCCGGCGGATGGCAAGGTTTCCGCCGTGGGTCTCGCCGCGCCGCCACCCGAATTGGGCCTCGGCGCCGACCCCTTGCCGCGCATCTCGATTTTTATGTCGGTCTTCAATGTGCATGTGAATCGCGCGCCGATGGCGGGCCGCGTCGCCAAGATCGCTTACCGGCCGGGTATCTTTCTCAACGCGGATCTCGACAAGGCCAGCGAGGACAACGAGCGCAACGGCCTCGTGATCGACACGGCCGCGGGGCGGATTGGCGTCGTTCAGATTGCCGGCCTCATCGCCCGGCGAATCGTTTGCTTCGTCGAACAAGGCGATAGCGTCGATGCGGGTGAGCGTTTCGGCCTGATCCGCTTTGGGTCGCGGGTCGATGTCTATCTGCCGCATGGGGCGCGGGCGCTGGTCGCGGAAGGCGCGACCGCGATTGCGGGCGAGACCATCCTGGCCGATTTCCACGCCGATGAGCCGGTGCGCCTGTTCAAGCTGGCCTAGGGCCGAGATCAAGCAGGTTTCCGTCGTGCCACAATTTGCTTTATGAAGGCGGCGATGAGCGATCCTTTGCCGCGACGATTTTCTGTGCATGAACGCGAGCCGGAACAGGGCGAGCGCCGGCTCGGACTCGTGCGCGGGCGCCGTTTTCGGCCGGTGCCGTTACGCATCATCCTGCCCAACCTCGTGACGTTGCTGGCCCTTTCGATGGGCCTGACGGGCATCCGTTTTGCCATCGAGGGGCAATTCCAGATCGCGGTTCTTGTCGTGATTATCGCCGCCATTCTAGACGGTCTCGACGGGCGCATCGCGCGGGCGTTGCGCGGCACGAGCCGTTTCGGGGCAGAGCTTGATTCGCTGGCCGATTTTGTCGATTTCGGCGTCGCGCCCGGCTTGATCCTTTATCTTTGGAACCTGCATCAGCTCAAAAGCTTCGGCTGGTTTGCCGCGCTGGTCTTCGCCATCGCCTGTGCGCTACGGCTCGCCCGCTTCAACGTTTCGCTCGATGATCCCGACCGCGCGAGCTGGGAAGGCAATTTTTTCACCGGCATGCCGGCTCCCGCCGGCGCGATCCTTGGGCTTTTGCCGCTGTATCTTAATTTCTCGTTCCTGGGCCTTCCAGCGACGCACGTAACGGCGCCGTTCGAAATCGCCTATGTGCTGCTGATCGCCTTCCTGATGGCGAGCCGGATTCCGCATTTTTCGGCGAAGAAGATCGGCCGCGTGCCGCGCGAATATGTCATTGTCGTTCTGTTCGCCATTGCAGCTTTGATATTGCTGCTGGCGAGCTTTCCTATGGAAGTTCTGGCCTGCCTCAGCCTGGTCTATCTCGCGACCATCCCCCTGGCGGTCATGAAATACCGGGCTTTCGCCGCGCGGGACACAAAGGCCGCTACTTGAGCGGATGACGTTGCCGCAGCAGTTCACAAATCCGTCGTTCTCGATTAGGGTCCACGCCGCCTATATCCGTGAAGCCGTGGCGGCCGGCTTCAGCAGAAGGAATCAAATGTCGAAAGAAGAATTGCTCGAGTTTCCGGGCGTAATCACAGAATTGCTCCCGAACGCGACCTTCCGGGTCAAACTCGAGAATGAGCACGAAATTATTGCCCATACGGCCGGAAAGATGCGTAAGAACCGCATCCGCGTCTTGACCGGCGACAAAGTCCTCGTCGAGATGACCCCCTACGACCTGACCAAGGGTCGCATTACCTATCGTTTCAAGTAAATTCGGGCGGCGGCCGTGAGCGGCGAGAGCAAACCCTGGCGGCCCAAGCTGATCCTCGCTTCGGCGTCCGTGCGCCGGCTCGAACTCTTGCAGCAGATCGGGCTTGATCCCGACGCCTTGATTCCCGCCGATCTCGACGAGACACCCAATCGTGGCGAGTTGCCGCGTGTTCTCGCCGCGCGACTTGCGGCCGAAAAGGCGGAGGCCGCAGCAAAGATCGCTGCCCAGCGGCCCGAACTCGAGGGCGCCTTTCTGGTCGCGGCCGATACAGTTGTCGCAGTCGGGCGCCGCATCCTGCCGAAATGCGAGGTCGTCGATGAAGCGACGCAATGTCTGCGGCTGCTCTCGGGCCGCATTCACCGTGTCTATACCGGCGTGACGCTCATCACCCCCAAGGGCGGCCGCCGGCGGCGGCTGGTCGAGTCGCGCGTGCGCTTCAAACGCTTCTCTACCGATGAGATCGAGGCCTATCTCGCCTCCGGGGAATGGCGCGGCAAAGCCGGCGGCTATGCGATCCAGGGGCTCGCTGGCGCTTTTGTGGTAAAGCTCGTGGGGTCTTATACGGGCGTGGTCGGTCTGCCGCTTTACGAGACGCTGTCGTTACTTGCGGGGGAAGGGTTCCCGGCGCATTTCTTCTGGTTGAATCGCGTCTAGTCGCGAAGTCTCCCTCGGAGGGCATCCTAGGAGCATCATGCAGTCCAAGGCTCACGAAAAGCACGACAGCGCGCCTCAGAGCCGTCCGTGCCCGATTTGCGGCAAGCCGGCGAGCGCAGCGGATCGTCCGTTCTGCTCGGCGCGCTGCGCCGATGTCGATCTGCATCGTTGGCTCAAGGGTGCCTATGCGCTGCCTGCGAAGCCGGAAGATGACGACGCCGACGATTCCGGGCTAAGGGATGCCTCGCCGGAGCAGGATTGATCCCGGTGCCGAGGTTCGGTCCGCGGGAGCGTCATGTTTTTCGTTGTTGCCAAGCTGTTTTGGGCGCTCGCTGAGCCGTTCAATTTTCTACTGATCCTGGGCTTGATCGGGGTGGCGCTGAGTTTCAGCCCGTGGCGCTGTTGGGGTCATCGGCTCTGCGTGATCTCGCTCGCTCTTTTCACGATCCTGACCTTCTCGCCGCTCGGCGCATTTCTGCTACGGCCAATCGAGGATCGTTTTCCGCTGCCGCCTTTGAATATCGCCGCGCCGACCGGCATCATCGTTCTCGGCGGCGGCCTCGACGAGGATCTGACGGCGACCCGGCACGAGCCGACAGAGGTGGGCGAGCGCGTGACGATGGGCGCGGTCCTCGCGCGCCGGTTTCCCAAGGCACGCCTGATCTTTACCGGCGGCTCCTCAAGCCTGCGCCCGAGTGGCGCGGATGAAGCGACCGGCGTGCGCGAGCTTTGGACCGAATTGGGCGTCGATCCGGGACGCATGGCCTTTGAGACGAGATCACGGAATACCTGGGAGAACGGCCTTTTCGCCCGCCCGCTGACGCGGCCGCAGCCGGGCGACACGTTCCTTCTGGTCACCGCGGCCTGGCACATGCCACGCGCGATGGGCGTGTTCCGCAAGCTCGGCTACCATGTCATCGCCTATCCGACGGACTACATGACCCTCGGAGATAGTCGCGATTATGGCTGGTTCCATCTTGGCATCGGACAGCTCGGGATGTTCCAGGCTGGTCTACACGAATGGATCGGCCTGACCGTCTATCATTTCACTGGCAAGACGAGTGCCTGGTTCCCGGCGCCCTAACATGGCCGAAAAGCAACTTGCACGGCGCATCGTAAGCCAATAAATCCGCTTTGATTTTCAAGCTGAAACGCAACAAGCCGCGGACCGACGCGGCGGTAATATGGGAAGGAAGTTTTATGCGTCATTTATGGTTGGCGGTTGCCATCGTTCCGTTCGCGCTTTCCACAGCGCCCGCTTTTGCCGTCGATCCGCTCGACATTCAGCATTGCCAGCAGCAGGGCGATGCGGATCTGGCGATCAGTGGTTGCGGCAAGATCGCTGCGGATAAGAGCATCGATGTTCACGACCGCGCCGTCGCCGCCTTCAACCTCGGCATCGGCTATTATGCGAAAAACGATTTGGACAATGCGATCAAGGCCTGGACCGACGCCGTTTCGTTCGAGCCGGCTTATGCTCATGCCTACAACAATCTCGCCAAAGCCTATTTGGCGAAGACCGATTTCGGTTCGGCGATCAAGAACTACGATCAGGTGATCAAGCTCGATCCGAAACATGCGCTGGCTTATAAGGGCCGTGGTATTGCTGAATTTTTCAACGGTGAAAAGGATAAGGCCAAAGCCGATTTTGAGCAGGCCGTGGCGCTCGATTCGTCCGATGCTTATTCGCTGCTGTGGCTCGAACTGACTAAGCGCAGGCTCGGTGCCAAGGCCTCGCCTGATCTCGCCAAAGCCACGACGCAAGTGAACATGACGTCATGGCCAGCGCCGCTGCTTCTGCTCTACGCAGGTCAGATGACGCCGCACGATGTCGTTCTCGCAGCGCAGAACGTCGATCTCAAGGTTTCCAAGGCGCGCATGTGCGATGTCGGCTTCTACGCTGGCGAGTTTTCGCTCGCCCAAGGCGAAAAGAGCGACGCGATCGAATTGTTCAATCATTCGCTCGATGTTTGCTTCAATTCGGTTGATGAGAAGACGGCTGCGACAGCAGAGCTCAAAGCCCTCGGGCAAAACTAGGAACGAGGCGCGCGTGTCGCTCACGCTTCTCATCGCCAACAAGGCTTATTCGTCCTGGTCGCTGCGGCCCTTCATCCTCATGCGCCATTTGGGGATCGCGTTCGACGAAATCGCGATTCCCCTGGGTCAGGAGACGACGCGGGCGGATATTCTCAAATATTCGCCGTCGGCGCGATGTCCAGCCTTGATCGACGGCGATCTCGTGGTTTGGGATTCGCTCGCCATCATCGAATATGTGGCAGAGAAATTTCCTGATCTGCCGGTCTGGCCGCGCGACCGGGCGGCACGTGCCGTCGCCCGCTCGCTGGCGGCTGAAATGCATTCGGGTTTCCAGCCGCTGCGTGTCCATTTGCCGATGAACATGCGCCGCGCGGTGAAACGTCGCGATCTCACGCTAGAGGTCCTGGCGGATATTGCGCGTCTTGAAATTGCATGGTCCGATGCGCGCGGAAGATTTGGCGCGGGCGGCGACTTTTTGTTCGGGAATTTCTGTGCAGCAGACGCGATGTTCGCGCCGGTGGTGAACCGGCTCTACATCTACGATGCGCCGGTCAGCGCGGCGAGCCGGGCATATATGGAAGCGGTCATGGCGTTGCCTGCCTATCAGGATTGGCGCAAAGGCGCTGCGGCGGAGACTTGGCGCATCGCCAAATACGAGGAAGTCTAAGCGTCGGACGGTCTAATCCGGCGCGATTTAAAATGCGACGCATGGAGGCCGGACGAAATGCATTATTTGCCGCTGTCGCTGCCGTTCTTTTTCATGCTCGGGGGCATTCTTGTCCTGCTCGTCATCTGGGTCGAGGTCCGGGCGCTGACATTTGCCTATCAGCGTGCCGGGATCAGTTCGCCCGCTGCCTTGTTCATGCTGTTCGCCTCCTGGGTCGGCAGCTATGTGAACATCCCGCTGTTCTGGCTGCACGGCCGCCCGGTCATGTCGGATCAGCAGGTTGATTTCTTTGGCATGCAATATGTCGTGCCGACCGCCGATTGGCAGGGAACGGTACTTGCCGTGAATGTCGGCGGTTGCGTGATTCCCGTTCTGCTCTCGCTCTATATCCTGACGAGATACGATCTTTGGGTGCTCGGCGCGGTCGGGACCGCAATTGTCGCGGTCATCACGCATATGATGGCAACTCCGGTGCACGGCGTCGGCATTGCGTTGCCGATCTTTGTGCCGCCGATCATCACGGCGATCGTCGCCGTCATTCTCTCTCGCACTTATGCCGGCCCGCTTGCCTATATCAGCGGCAGCCTCGGCGTGCTGATTGGCGCGGACCTCTCGAATCTGAACAAGGTCGCCGACCTTGGCGCGCCCGTCGCGTCGATCGGTGGGGCGGGGACGTTCGACGGCATTTTCCTGACCGGCGTGCTGGCCGTGCTGTTGGCGAGCCTCACCGCGCCGCGTTATCAGCCTGCTTTAGGCCGTTAGGTCTTGCGCTTTTTCTTCCCGTCCGCCTCCGTAACCGCCGTGTGATAGTCGCGGCGGATTTTGGCAAGATCGACGCTGGGCTTGGGATATTTCATGCCGAAGTCCACCATGGTTTCCGCGACGATCTGGGAGATCGCCAGATTGCGGAACCATTTGTGGTTCGACGGGATGACGAACCAGGGCGCATCCTTGGTACTCGTCGCGCTCATCGCTTCTTCATAGGCGTCCATATAGGCGTCCCAGAATTCGCGCTCGGTATAATCCGCCTCGCTGATCTTCCAATTGCGCTGTGGGTCTTCGAGCCGCTGGGCGAAGCGTGCGAGCTGTTCCTCCTTGCTGATATGCAGGAAGAATTTGAGGATATGCGTGCCGTTGTCGAGAAGCTCTGATTCGAAATCGCGAATCTGCGCGTAGCGTGACCTGCAGGTCTCTTTGTCGATCAGCTTATGCACGCGAGTGATCAGCACCTCTTCGTAATGCGACCGGTTGAACACGCCGACCTGGCTGCGCCGCGGCACCTTGATATGGACACGCCAGAGAAAGTCATGCGCTTGTTCTTCAGGCGTCGGCGTTTCGAAGCGCGCAACACTGACGCCTTGTGGGTTCATGCATCGCATCACATGCGAAATGGTCCCATCCTTGCCGCCGGCATCCATAGCTTGGAGCACGATGAGCAAAGCCCGCTTGTTTTCGGCATAGAGCAGGGTCTGCAGCTGGGCGAGCCTATGCCGGTAGTCCTCGGTCAGATCGGCGGCACCGGCCTCGGATTTTTGATCCGGCGTACCCGCTGGGTCGATTTCCGAGAGGCGAAGCTTTTTATCCGGTGCGACGATGAATTTCTTGCGATAGTCCATGACGGCTTCTAGCACGGGTATTATGTGGCCGTCATATTATGGCCGGAGCCCTCCATTGACGCTTCATCTGCTGAAACTTGCCGTTGGCGCGGAGTCGATTGCCGATCTTGAGGATTTTCAAGCACGCCGCGCTCAGCCGCCATTTCATGTGACGCGCATGGTCCCCCGGCGCGTCGAAGAATTGCTCGATGGCGGCTCGCTCTATTGGGTCATCAAGGGGCAGATTGCCGTCCGGCAGCCGCTACAGGCAATCGAAGCCTTCACCGACGACGATGGCGTGAGCCGCTGTCGGCTGGTGCTCGACGCGGCGATTGTACGGGTCCGGCCGCGGCCGTTTCGAGCCTTTCAGGGCTGGCGCTATCTGCAGCCGAAGGATTCGCCGCCGGATCTCGCGAGCCGGGATGTCGCCGAGATGCCGGAGACGTTACGCAGCGAACTTGCAGCTCTCGGCTTATTATGATGGATCGTAGCCAGAAAAAAGTCGCGGCGTTCGCAAAGCGGCTTGCCGAGACTGCGCCGGCATAGGAACGTAAGCTCTGACGCAAACGGGCAGGGCGGATGCCTTATCTCCTCGTAGGCTTTTTGGTCTTTTATCTCGTGCTTTGGGGCATGCGGGCCTTTGCCCGTGCAAACCCCGCCGCGCTTGCCGTGGCTCTGCGGCGTTTTGGCGGCGTCCTGGTGTTGCTCCTTGCGGGATTGGCGCTTTTACGGGGCAGCCCGGATGGAGCGGTGGTCCTCGCCGCGATCGGGCTCTGGCTTCTGGCAAGCGCCGCGAAATCATGGCGTAGCCGGCTAAGCACGATTGCCGGGCGGCGCACCGGGGCGACATCGCGGTTGCGCTCCGCCGTCATTGAGATGGAGGTCGATCATGCCTCCGGCACGATCTGCGGCACGGTGCTGGCGGGACCTGACGAGGGCAAGTCGCTCGCACAGATGACGCGCGAACAATGCGAGACGTTGCACGCCCTGTGTTTGCGCGAAGATCCGGACGGCGCGAAGCTTTTAGAGGCTTATCTGGACCGCCGGTTTCCCGGATGGCGTCCGGCACGAAACGAGAGTGCGGACGCGCGGCGCTGGCGCGCGCAGACTTCTGCCCGTCCGGGCATAATGACTGAGGATGAGGCCTATGAGGTCCTGGGCCTTCACAAGGGGGCGACGCGTGACGACGTCGTGCGCTCGCACCGGTCCTTGATAAAGAAATTGCATCCCGACCACGGGGGATCGACGGATCTTGCTGCTCGTGTCAACGAGGCCAAGGACGTTTTGATGCGCAGACACAACTAACTCCTACGCGATACGCGACGCGGTCGTCATCGCTGACGACCATAAAAACATTCCACTAATTCTTCATTGCGAAGCAGGCGAAACCAGATCTTTTTAGGCTACGGCAGACGGCTTGTGCGTCACCTTCGTCGAGGCCCGCGAAACGCGCGCGGTAAAGGGTGGCTTCGCCTTTCTGAACCTTCTGCGTAAAGGCGTGCGCATCGTCGAGTGCGCTAAGCCCGCGCGCCTTGGCGCGAGCCAGCAGCGCATGAGCCTTGTCGGCGTCATCGGTCGCACCGATCTGGATCATCCAGCCGGACGGAAGAGCCTGCGCCGCGTCCGACGCATCGTCGTCCTCGTGTGCTTGAGGCTTGACCTCGATACCGGCGGCGGCGAGCTCGCTATCGGCGATAACGGCCGAAGCCTTATGGATTTTCGCCGGTGCGGGGCCGGTCACCCAATGCAAATTCGAAGGAGTCGCGCTCGATGCTTCGGGCCGTCCGGTCGAACCATCGAAGGCGACGCGATTTACGCTGCCGGTTGTGGCGTCAGAAGCATCGGATGCGTCGCCGGCGTCCGTGGCGTCCGCGGTATCGCTGGTGTCTTCGTCGGAAGAAGCCGCCGGGGCGCTGGCGATATAAGCTGGACGCGGCCGTTCGACCGGCATGGGCACGGGCTCGGCCGCCTGGAGGGCTTCCGCCTTCTCAGCCCATGACGAAGTCTTGGTAATGTCTGCGGCCTGTGGGCGGGCTGTCGCGCGTTCTTCGACGACCTCGGCGATCATCGGCGCCGTCCGGCGCATCGAGGCTTCCTGGATTTCGCGGCCGATGAGGGCGGCCATCGCCCGGTCGCGGCTCGCCGCGGTGGCGCCCCCCATAACAACAGCAATGATTGCGCGTCCGTCGCGATGCACCGAGGTCAACAGGTTGAAGCCGGAGGCGCGGGTATAACCCGTCTTGATGCCGTCCATGCCAGCGATTCTGCCGAGCAGGTGATTATGATTGCGGATGAGTTGGCCGTGAAAGGCGAACTCCTGCAGCGAGAAGTAATGATAATAGCGCGGAAACCGCTCCTGGATGGCGCGGCCGAGAATGGCGAGGTCGGCGGCCGTCGTGATCTGCGCGTCGTTCGGCAGGCCCGAAGCATCGGCGTAATGGGTATGCGACATGCCGAGCGAATGCGCCTCGCGCGTCATCATGGCGCAAAAATTCCCTTCGCTGCCACCGATGGCTTCGGCGATGGCGACGGCCATATCGTTGGCGGACTTGGTGACGATCGCCTTGATGGCGCTATCGACGTCGATGGTCTGGCCGGGCCGCAGGCCGAGCTTGGTCGGCGCCTGCGCGGCGGCATGGGCAGAAACCGTGAGGCGCGAATTGAGATGCAACCGCCCTCTGTCCAGCTCCTTGAAGAGCAGGTAGAGGGTCATGACCTTGGTGATTGAGGCGGGGTGGCGCAGCTCATTTTCGCTCTGCGCGTAAAGGACGCGACCGGAATTGCTGTCGACGACGATTTCGGCAAGGCCCGAACTTCCGCCCCCGGCTGCATATCCGTGATGCCGCGCCGCATATTCATGGTGTCGGCGATGGGAAGCGACCCGGAAACGCGCGTGGTGCGCGGAATGGGCGAAATGCCGGAGGTGGTGGCGGTGATGGGCTTCCGCGGGACTTCCGAGCGCCGGAAGCAGCGATGCCGCGAAACTTGCCAGGATCAGAGTACGCCCACGGCCCGCCAAGCCACGCATAAACATCACGCGTCTATCCTTTAAAGCCGCATTATCAAATACTTAGACAGCGTGCATCCCCGCTAGGATCGCTGAACTCACTGGCGAAAGCTAAAAACATTTCACCGAATGCTCGAATAAAACTAAAATGTCTCGGTTACCCGTCGGTTAAAGCGATCGGGTAAATACCGGCTCGGCGTGTCAGGAAGAGATTTTTGTTGCACTGCAAAAAATCTTGACCGCTTTTGTGCAACGCACTATATAGCGGGGGTGGCCCCGGGGCTTATCTCGACGCGAAGCCCTTTGGCATGGAATGCTGCAATTCACCTCTATGCACGTCAGTCAAAGGAGCAACGCATGGCAACGAATTTTGATGATTTCCAGAAATTCAGCAAAGAGCAGCTCGAGGCCGTGAGTTCGGTCGCGTCGTCCCTTGCCAGGGGCTTCCAGACGATCGCCGCGGAAACGACGGATTATTCGAAGCGCTCGCTCGAGACGAGCTCGGCTTATCTTGAGAAGCTTGTCGGCGCCAAGTCGCTCGACAACGCGATTCAAATCCAGTCGGAATATGCCAAGGTCGCTTACGAAGGCTTCGTCGCCCAGACGAGCAAGATCAGCGAACTTTATGCCAGCCTCGCCAAGGAAGCTTTCAAGCCGGTCGAGAGCGCGATTGCCAAGGTCCAGTCTGTCGCAAGCAGCGTGACGCCGATCGTCAAGTAAGATTCGGCAGGGTCGCACGCGCGAGGGCGGATGCCTCGTCCGCCGGATAGTGCGCTCTCATAGACATTTCAAGACCCCAAAAGGGGCACTGAAGGCTCGACAGATGTCGGGCCTTTTTTATTGTCTCGCGCACAGGCAGAATTGCGAATCGCCAGATAAGCGAAATAAATTATCGCCACGATGACACGCTATTCTGGAAATGCCACGTTTTGTATCTATCTTGCATGGATCGGCAAGATAATTGCTGAGAGTGGCAATCGCGGCGCAGTTTCGCCTAGGCGAGCGTTGCGAACCGGAGTTATGGTTGCGTATTGACCGGAGTTCCGGTCGGGAAAGCTTCCGGCCGCTCCGTGCCGCTTGCGCGACAGGAGGCAAAGGCATGCCGTCACGGGCAGCCAAGGACCCACAAAAAATCAATGATCCCGGGCCGGGGAACGGCACCGCGGTCATCACGCGCACCAAGCCGCAGACGCGACGCCCCAATATGTATCGCGTGCTGCTCCTCAACGACGATTACACGCCGATGGAGTTTGTCGTGGTCGTCCTACGCAAATATTTCAACAAAGGGCCGGAAGAGGCGACGCAGATCATGCTTCATGTCCACCAGCATGGCGTCGGCGAATGCGGTGTTTTCACTTACGAAGTCGCTGAGACTAAAGTCACCCAAGTGATGGACTACGCCAGGAAGCATCAGCACCCACTGCAATGCATCATGGAAAAGAAATGAGAGATCGGAGTTTCCATGCCGTCCTTCTCACGTAATCTCGAGCAGACTCTTCACCGCGCTCTCGCTGTTGCCAACGAGCGCCATCATGAATACGCGACGCTGGAGCATCTCCTCCTGAGCTTGACGGAGGATACCGACGCCGCGGCGGTTCTGCGTGCGTGTTCGGTCGATCTCGAAATCTTGCGGAAGAATTTACGTGATTACATCGACCAGGAGCTCGACAATCTTGTCAGCGATGGTCGCGAGGATGCCAAGCCCACGGCTGGCTTCCAGCGCGTCATTCAGCGCGCCGTCATTCATGTCCAATCTTCGGGCCGCGAGGAAGTCACGGGCGCGAACGTGCTTGTGGCCATTTTCGCCGAGCGCGAGAGTCACGCCGCCTATTTCCTGCAAGAGCAGGATATGACCCGCTACGACGCGGTAAACTACATCAGCCACGGCATTGCGAAGAGGCCCGGTATGTCCGATTCGTCAAAGACGCCGCGCGGTGCCGACGACGATGACGGCCGCGACGGTAAGGATAAAGAGAGCGGCGACTCCAAGAAAAAGGAGGGCGCGCTCGATGCCTATTGCGTCAACCTCAATCGCAAAGCGAAAGATGGCCGCATCGATCCGCTGATCGGTCGCGAGGCCGAAGTGCTCCGCACGATCCAGGTGCTTTGCCGCCGGCACAAGAACAATCCGTTGCTGGTCGGCGATCCGGGCGTTGGCAAGACCGCTATTGCCGAGGGTCTGGCGCGAAAGATCGTCAAGAACGAAGTGCCGGAAGTGCTGGCCGATGCGACCGTGTTCGCCCTCGACATGGGCACGTTGCTCGCCGGCACACGCTATCGTGGCGATTTCGAAGAGCGCCTGAAGCAGGTGATGAAGGAGATCGAAAACCATAAGAAGGCGATCCTTTTCATCGACGAGATTCATACCGTCATCGGCGCCGGCGCGACATCCGGCGGCGCGATGGATGCGTCCAACCTGCTAAAGCCGGCTTTGGCGCAAGGCACGCTGCGTTGCATCGGCTCGACGACCTATAAGGAATATCGCCAATATTTCGAAAAGGACCGTGCGCTGGTTCGTCGCTTCCAGAAGATCGACGTCAATGAACCGACGGTCGAGGATGCGATCGAAATCATGAAGGGGCTGAAGCCCTATTTCGAGGACTATCACAAGGTTCGTTATACCAACGAAGCCGTGAAGGCGGCTGTCGAGCTCTCGGCGCGCTACATCCACGACCGCAAGCTGCCTGATAAGGCGATCGACGTGATCGATGAGACCGGCGCGAGCCAGATGCTGGTCCCTGAGGCAAAGCGCAAGAAGACGATCGGCATCAAGGAAATCGAGACAACGATCGCCACGATGGCGCGAATCCCGCCGAAGACCGTGTCGAAGGATGATGCTGAAGTGCTCGAGCATCTGACTCAGACATTAGAGCGGGTGGTCTATGGGCAGAACAAGGCCATCGATGCGCTGACGTCGGCGATCAAGCTCGCGCGTGCGGGTTTGCGCGATGGCGAGAAGCCGATTGGCTCTTATCTCTTCTCGGGCCCGACGGGTGTCGGCAAAACGGAAGTCGCACGCCAGCTCGCCACGGCTTTAGGTGTTGAGCTGCTCCGCTTCGACATGTCGGAATATATGGAGCGTCACACGGTGTCGCGCTTGATCGGTGCGCCGCCCGGCTATGTCGGCTTCGATCAGGGCGGTCTCTTGACCGATGCGATCGATCAGCATCCGCACAGCGTTCTTCTGCTCGATGAGATTGAGAAGGCGCATCCTGATCTCTACAACATCCTGTTGCAGGTGATGGATCACGGCAAGCTGACGGATCACAATGGCAAGCAGATCGACTTCCGCAATGTGATCCTGATCATGACGACGAACGCCGGCGCCGCCGATATGCAGCGCGAAGCCTATGGCTTCACGCGCACGAAGCGCGAGGGGGAGGATACGGAGGCGATCAATCGCATGTTCGCACCGGAATTCCGCAACCGTCTCGATGCTGTCGTGACGTTCGGTCATCTGCCGAGCGAAGTTGTCGCCAAGGTCGTCGACAAGTTCATTATGCAACTCGATGCTCAGCTTGCTGAGCGCAACGTGACAATCGAGCTGACCGATGAGGCTCGCAATTGGCTCGTTGAGCATGGCTATGACGAGCAGATGGGCGCGCGGCCGATGTCGCGCATCATCCAGCAGACCATCAAGACACCGCTGGCCGATGAAGTGCTGTTCGGACGGTTGAAGAACGGCGGCAATGTTCGTGTCGTCGTGGTGGCGGATGAGGACGGCGGCAAGAAGCTGGGCTTCGTCTTCCCTGAAGGCCCGGTTCTGCCGCGGCCGGAGAAGGATATCGTCGAGGCGAGCAAGAAGCGTGTGCGGCCGGAGCCGGAAGTGCGTCGCGCCCGAGCGCGCAAGCTTAAGACGGACGACGATGATGACGGCGGACCGGAAGGCGAGCCTGACGACGACCTGCCGACCGACGAGGCACTTGATGCTGAGCCTTCGGATGAGACAGCATCCGAAGGCGAAGCGAAGCCTTCCGGCATCGTGCCCAACGTACCGCTGCAGGGCTAAAGCGAAGGTTTGCTTCGAATGAAGAAAGGGCGGCTATGGCCGCCCTTTCTATTTCAACGCCGTAGCAATTTTTGTCTGGAATTTCTCGAGAACTTCCGGCGCTTCCATTGCGCTTGCCGAGGGCTTCAATTCGATGCCTTCCCAGCGTGGTAGGATATGGAAATGCAGGTGAAAGATCACCTGGCCGCCGGCGCTTTCATTCGATTGCAGTAAAGTGAGTCCCTCGGCGCCGAGGCTGTTCTTCACAGCGGCCGCGACCTTTTGCACGCGTTTGATGAGTTCGCCCAGTTTATCCGGATCGGCATCGAGAAGGGTGCGGGCAGGGAACTTCGGGATGACGAGCGTATGCCCGTCAATACGGGGCATGATGTCCATGAAAGCGAGCGCGACGTCGTCTTCGTAGACTTTGTAGCAAGGGATTTCACCGCGTAAAATTTTCGCGAAAACGTTGTTGTTGTCGTAAGCCGAGGACATGAATGTTCACTTTGTTGATTGCCGTGCGACGATAATCGAGGTCAGGTGTAGGGCAAAGCTTTCTGGAGAAATACCGTGACTGCAATCGCCATTTAGTAAATGTGACATCTACGTGTATCGTAGACAAAATCGAGTTTCTTTATGAATTCTTCATCATCTTGAGCGTGACGGATTTAGCCCTTCTTGAACGGCGCAAGTTCAGCATATTCAGCGAGCTGTTCATCCATGATGACACGTTCCCGGACAAGGTAATCATCGATCGCCGATGCAAAACGCGTGTCCGCAATATCATGAGCTGAATAGGTGGGCACAGCAGCATAGCCGCGGGCAAGTTTGTGCTCCCCTTGCGCGCCGGCTTCGACCCGCTTCAACTTATGCGTGATGGCATAATCGATCGCCTGATAATAACAGACCTCGAAATGCAGAAACGGGTGTTCCTCGATCGCGCCCCAATAACGGCCGTAAAGCGCATCCGTACCGATGAAATTCAGCGCGCCGGCAATGTAGCGTCCGTTGCGCTTGGCCATCACCAGCAAAATGCGCGGCGCGAGACTCGCACTGATCTCGCTGAAGAAGCGGCGGCTCAGATAAGGTCGGCCCCATTTGCGTGAGCCGGTATCCATATAAAACTCGAAGAACGCATCCCAGTGCGTTTCTTGAATTTCGCTGCCGGTGAGATGCTCGATGCTGATCCCGTCAGTGATCGCGCCCTTACGCTCGCGACGAATCGTCTTGCGCTTGCGTGACGCGAGGTCATTGAGGAAACCGTCGAAATCGGCATAGCCCTTGTTGACGAAATGGAACTGTTGCCCGGTGCGGCGCAGGAATTTTGCCTCGCCGAGTGCCAGCCATTCGGCCTTTGTCGGGAAAGTGACATGGATCGATGAGGCTTCTGTCTCTTCACGCCATTTGCGCAGGCCGAGAATCAACGCAGCCCTTGCAGTCGCGCCGCCTTCTGGCGTCACGAGCAGGCGCCGTCCCGTGACTGGCGTGAAGGGTACCGCGACCTGGAGCTTGGGGTAATAATCGAGGCCGGCCCGCTCGTAGGCATCGGCCCAGGCGTGGTCGAAAACATATTCGCCCATTGAATGGGTCTTGAGATAGGTCGGCGCGGCCGCGAGCAGGTCGCCGCTGTCGTCTTCGACGAGGACATGCGTTGGTACCCATCCGCTTTTGCGCCCGACGGAGTCCGAGTCTTCGAGTGCAGCCAGAAAGGCGTGCGAAATAAACGGATTGAATCGCTCTTCGCCGTCAGATTCCGTCGGCGTTGTCACCACTGGGTTGGCGCAGGCATCCCATTGCGCGGCGTTGATTTCGCGGATTGAGGCTGCGATGCGGATTTTATATTGGAAGGTCATGCTTGCGGATCGAATTCGGTGGCCCATTCTACATCCTTCGCGTCTGCGCCAAAACATCGCCAAAAGCTTGGCAGCTCTGGCGTTTTGCGAAGCCAGCGTCCCATTCTCGTCACCTTTTGGCGTCATTGACGCCCGGGCAGGCCAGTCGCCGGGCGGCGGCGTGGGGTATTTGATGTTGGCCTTTTCGCGCGCACATCCATGCGGCAAACTTTTGCCTCTTCTAGCCGGATTGCTTCTCGCCAGCCTCGTCGCGGGCTGCGCGTCGACGACTGGAATGATGGCGAGCGCTGACGCTGGCCCGCACTCGATTCTGACCTTCGTCTGCTCAACCCGCGATTCCGGTCCCGGCGGCGTCGATACGATGCGGACTGACGGGCCAGCCTATTCCTTGCAGATCCTCAGCATCCCGCCAGATCACCATCCTGGCCAGATCGAACGGCCGGCATTCGGGAGTCCGGATCCGCAGCATCACTTTATGGTCGCCAGCACGCGTGATCTCAGCGAGACCGAATTCCGCAACGAACTTGCTACCGATATTTCCGGCCGCATCGGCTCGAACCGCGATGTGCTGCTTTATGTGCACGGGTTTAACACAGGCTTCGATGCCGCGCGGTTCCGGTTGGCCCAAATCGTCACCGACGGCCGCTTTGGCGGTATTCCGGTGCTTTTCACATGGCCGGCAAGCAACAATTTGTTGGACTACGAGGCGGCGCGAGAAAGCGCGACGGCTTCACGCGACTCACTTGCCAATCTGCTGAAGGATCTGAGCGAGATTCCGGACATTGGCCGCATCCATATTCTGGCCCATTCGCTGGGCACCTGGCTTACCATGGAAGCGCTGCGCCAGCGCGCGATCGCCGGCAGCCCCAGCCTTAATGGCAAGCTCGGCCTCGTGATGCTGGCGGCGCCGGACATCGATCTTTCCGTGTTCCGCTCGCAGCTTTCAGAACTCGATGCATCGCATTTTTCCGTTCTCGTTTCGGCCGATGATCGGGCATTGTCGCTATCGCGGACGCTGGCCGGGGATCGGCCGCGCGTCGGTGCGCTCGATCCGCGCAAGCCATCCGATCGTGCGGCGCTGGCCCGCCTCGGCGTGAAAATTTACGATCTTTCGGGCAAATCCGATGGACTGATCGACCACGATGCCTATGCCGATCTGCCAGACGTCGTGCGCTCGATCGGCGCGCAGATCGGCCGCCAACGCATTCAGGATCAGGACGTCACAGCGGTGCTTGGGGAGCGCCCGGTCGATACGCAGGTTTCGACAGCGCCCCTGCAGCCGTCATCGCAACCTGTTGCCGGCGCACCCGCCGGTTCCAGCACAGGGGGCAACGTGTTGCCGCAAACGCCGCTGCCCGGCACGCTACCGGTGCCCGCATCAGCGACCGCGCATTAAATCGGCTCGCGTTTAATTTTGGCGCGCGGCGCGCCAAAGGCCGCCGCAAAATGCGGTCGGCGACGACCAGAAGCCCTTGCCGCCGGAGCCTTTCATCTGGCCGCCAACATTTGCAATCTGATCAGCTTTGCGGAACGCCAATGAAATCGTGCCGTCGCTCTCGATCCCACCGCTTGCTGTCGCCGCAGGATCGCTCAGCGCAACAATGCGAAAATCGCGAACCGTGAGCGTTCCCACATAGGATGCCGGGCAACTTCCATGGCCATCGGTGGTCGTGATCTCGACGTTGTACGTGCCGTCGAAACCTTGCTGGGCCGTGGCCGTGGCTATCTTGTGGTGGTGGCGGGCCGCTACCGGGCCGGCAAACGCGGCGCAAAGCGCGGCAAAAACGCAGAAGCGAAGCCAGAAGCGTGGCATGGGAAATTCCGATGGGATTGGCCACCGAGCAATTCAACGGCGTTGCCGCGAACTGTTCGCGTGAGCCTTGATGGCAGAGCCCCAGCTTTTGCCGCACCGCGCTCATAAATCAAGAGCTTTGCTTTGCCAGCAAAGCTCATAGGCGCTTAATCACCATCATTCGGGCCACACCAGCCCGGCAGGAAATCCGTTTCTTTGCTTTTGGCGAAACCAAGAGCCTTTTCGATCGCCGACGAGAAATCGGATTCGACGAGCTTGCGCTTGATCCGTCTGCGCAGGAAATCGGCCCAAAGAAATTCGGCGAAGGGCGTCGTGTCTTTGGCGTAGCCACCAGCGCGGCGCAATTCGCCGGCAAGCGAGCGGAATGGATCATCGGCGAGATCGGTGAGCGCCTTCGGCAGATCGGCATAGGTTTTGCGCTGTCCATCCGCATCGAAGGGATGCATCCAGCCGCGATTGTCGAGGAAAACCCAGAAAGCTTCTTGGCTCAGCGTCCGCAGGTCAGCGACGACGTTGACGAGAATGTCTTTGACCTTCTCCTCGATCAGGGCGAGGCCCAGATGGTGATGGTCGATGACGTAATGGCGTTCCTTCGGCCCGAGAATGACCGGGATCATATGTTTGCCGAGGAATTCCGAACCTTTCGAGTCGGCGATTTCCTTCCAGGCTTTGCGCTTTTCTTTCACCTCGCGGTATCCGACGGTGATTTGTGTCGGACGCAAATCGGCAAGGGGAACCGGTTTCAAGAGGGGTTCGCGTACGCTCATCTTACGTCTCTCACTGGTCAGTTGAGTGGCGTGCAACCTAGGCCAGAGTAGGCGCGGCGTAAACTGGGCTGCGCGCTCTCGCGACGCTCAGGGAATTGAGATGTCAGATTCCGCACGAAGCGCGCGGATGACTTTCGGCGAGAGGTCTGCTCGCGTTGGCAGGTGATGATCGCGTTCGAATTGCGTGATGGCCTTGCGTGTGGCGTCGCCTTCGATGCCGTCGGGCTCTAATACAAAGCCCAGTTTCACGAGGGCCCGTTGGACCCCCAAGACGGTCCGGCTCGGCTTTGGCGGAACATCCGAGGTTTGGCTGTCCTCGTGCAGAATCTGGGAGATCGGGTCGGCATGCGGCGCGGCTGGCCGTGACGGCCGTTTGTTATGGGCCGGTCCGGGCGCCTCGTCCTGGCGGATGAATTGGCCGAGAGGGTCTGCATTAGGGGCGGGCGCGACCGGTGCAGCGCTGACGTAAGGCGTTGGTACGGACGCTGACTCTGGAGCTGGAACCACAACGCGCGCGGGCGGGGCCGGCGCTATCGCCGACGCTGCTTCGACCTGGGCCGTCGCATGGCCGAACAATGGTGCAGGGTGGCGTGTCGTCTGCAATTCGAGTGCATTGACCGTAATGGCGACTGCCATCGCGACGAGCAGGGCACCGGCAACGCGATTTGGATAATTCGCGACGCCGCCGAGAAACCGGGCGACACCGATTAGCTTGCTCAGAGAACTTTTCCGCGCGGCGGGTTTTCTGCGGCGCGGTTCGGCGACGAGGAAATCATTGTCGCTGCGGGCGAGAGCTTCACGCAATTTTCTTCACCATCATCTCGTTGCTGAAAACACGTTGATCGTCACTGCGCGAGCGGCGCGGCAAGGTTTCGATTTTGGCCGTGCCGGTCTTGCTCGCTGGCAGACGGCGGCTGTCGAGCGGCAGGCGGACGCTGACGCAGGTTCCACGATCAGGTTCGCTCTCAATCGAAATCGTCCCGCCATGGAGACCGACGAGGCCGCGCACGACAGAGAGCCCGAGCCCCGTGCCCTCGTAAGGCCGATCATACGATGCGCCGGCTTGAAAGAATGGGATGCCGAGACTGGCGAGGTCGTTCTGCGCGATACCGATGCCGGTATCCGCGACCGAGACGATGATGTGGTTGCCATCCGGCCGCAGCTTGATCGTTACACGGCCGCGCGGCGGCGTGAACTTGATCGCGTTGGAAAGCAGATTGAGAAGAACCTGCCGATACGCTCGCTTGTCGCCGATGATCTCATCGATCTTCTCGGGATAGGCGCGAACAAGCTCGACGCTACCCTCGGTCGCCTTGAGTTTCACCATATCGCAGCAGAGATCGATCAACGGCGGCAACGGGAAAGGCTCAGCCCTGATCTCGAACGCGCCCGACTGAATCTTTGACATATCGAGAATGGTATTTACGACGGCGAGCAGATGCTGGCCGGATTTGTGGATGATCGCAGCATATTCGCGCTGTTTGCCGGGCTCCTGCGGGGACAATCCCTCGTCGGACAGAATCTCCGAAAAGCCGATGATCGCGTTGAGTGGCGTGCGCAATTCATGGCTGACATTGGCAAGGAACTGATCTTTCCAAAGATTTGCATCTTCGGCGGTGGCGCGTGCGGCCTCATAGTCCTGCTCGCGCTGCTTGATTTGCGTGATGTCGTGCAACGTCGATACGACGCGCCCCGAGTGCGCCGTTGCATCCCCGGCCTCGGATGAGCAATGCTGTGCGCGCAATTCGATCCAGCGAAAGTCTGAGTCGGCGCCCGCCTCGCCATGCGGACCGGGCGCGCGCAAGCGCAGGGTTGCCGTCGCAATGCGCGACGATGTCGCGGCATCGGAAATCGCTTTGAGAAACGCCGGCCTATCAGCGACGTGGATATGTTCAAAGAGGCCGCGGCCCAGGAGATCGGCGCTGGGCAGGCCGAAAAGATCATAGCAAGCCGGACTGACAAATTCCGCGGTGCCGTCGCTGGCATGATGCACGATCAAGTCGCCGACCATCTCGTAGACCGCGCGATAATAGTCCGAACGTGCGTGAGCCGACGTCTCGCGCCGGTGCTGGAAAGCGACGAGGCCATAGGCGACGAACGTCGCGTAGGCGATCGCCGGCAGTACGAGAGCCGGCGCGTGACCGCTGGCAAGGCTCGAACGGATAAGGATCAGCCCGAGCGCCGCAAGCGCGGACAGAGCTCCGCCGCCGAGTACAAGCCGGGAATTCTGTGAAAGCGCACCCTCAAATGGCGCAAGGACAAGCCAGACGAGAGCGGCTTCCCATGGACCACCAGCCGCTGCAACCGACGCCGCTGCGCCGATGAAACTGGCGATGCAAATCGTCTGTGCCAGCAACAGATTGCCGCTACGCGACAGCAGCAGAACAGCGCCGATCGGGACAATACACCAGACGAAGACAAGGGCATGCCACAGCGCTGGCGCGCCATAGATCGCGAGAAACAGCGGCGCGAGGCATATGACCGTCATCGAACTCGCCAAACGGCGAAGAATGAAGGTCTCATGGCGCAGGCGCTCAGCCGGACGCGGCAGAACGTTTGGATGCACCAGGGAGGTGATCTGCTTCTCGATATTTAACGCAAAACTCAACCGCTGAACTCCGGCTTCCGCGCGACGGCGCAGCAAGCTGCGGGCGCGGCCGCGAAGCGAAGGGGATCGCAACTCGTCTGCGAATCTCCGCCTTTCGACGAAAACAAGTTCGCAGGCGCGTCTTAAGTGAACACTAAGCCACACCATCAAAACGCTGGCAGCGATGAAACGCCCGAGAGGAAGCGCAGCGGCGGGAGACGCGAATTCTCCCGCTATGGTTTAGAAGGTCTTGCCAGATAGCTTCCCGCGCGCTCGGCGAATGGTCATCAAAAGGTAAATCTTGCGGCTCGAATTGTCGTGCCGATAATCGCACGATTTTTATGCGCTCCGGCTAGGGTATCGCATCGGTCGTTCTGCGGCTGCCTGAGACGAGACGAATATGTTCTTTTTGATCCGCTGCGTTTTCTGGCTTTGGGTGGTGTTCAGCACCATCTTTGCGCAGCCTTCGGGCGAGCACGGCACGCCGCATGCGTCGTCGTCCGCGCCGCAAGCCGTGGCTCTGCAGCCGATTGCCTCGAACGCACAAGCCTGGCTCGAGAGGGCCGCAACCAGGGTTGCAGACCGCTGCGGGAGTGCGCCGGCAACTTGCCTTGCCGTCGCCGCGCAGCTCTCCAAATTGGCCGGCAGCGGCATTCCGGCTTCCGCATGGCCGAGCGCGCAGGTCACGCAAATCACGCCGGAAGTTCCACGGAACCCGGATGTGCCTCTGCCACCGCGCCGGCCCCAAAACTTCGCCAGAACGGCCCGGCCGACGCTGGAGAAGACAGCGCGGCATGAATATCTTATGGATCAAGAACGCGCCGAGTTCTGACCCGGCGCAGGCGCCGGATGGATCATGAGCCTCGACGAAATCATCGAAAACTTCAGCTATCTGGACGATTGGGAAGATCGTTACCGCTACGTTATTGAGCTTGGCCGCACGCTCGAGCCAATCGACGAAAGCGCGCGAACCGATGCCAACAAGGTGCTCGGCTGCGCCAGCCAGGTTTGGCTCGAAACTCACGTCGATCACGGCGGGCAGGGAGAGCCGATCCTCAGCTTTCGCGCCGACAGCGACGCGCATATCGTGCGTGGTCTCATCGCGCTGATCCTGGCGCTTTATTCGGGCAAGACTTCTGCGGACATTCTCGCGACCGACGCGGAAGCGCTTTTTGATAAGCTCGGCCTCTCCGCGCATTTGACGCGCCAGCGTACTAATGGCACGCGCTCGATGGTCGAGCGTATCAAGCGCGATGCGCGGCGTGCGGCGGAAGAGACTGTGGCTTAGCTGGACGGATTGGAAGGATTACCGCTTGCGCCGGCGCTGCTGGCCGAGCCCCATCTGTTTGGCAAGGTTGGAACGCGCCTTGGCGTAGTTCGGCGCGACCATCGGATAATCCGGAGGCAGGCCCCATTTCTCCCGGTACTCATCGGGTGACAAATTATACTGGGTCCGCAAATGTCGCTTGAGCGACTTGAATTTCCGGCCGTCCTCAAGACAGATAAGATAATCGTTTGTGATCGATTTTTTGGTCGGTATCGCGGGCTTGGGCGCCTCCGCCACGACGATGGGGTGTCCAGAGGTGACCTTCAACAGCGCCGAATGAACTTCATGGATGAGGCTGGGCAAATCGCTCGCAGGAACGGAGTTGTTGCTGACATAGGCAGAAACAATTTCAGCCGCCAATTCAATGTAGTTTCCAGAATTTATGTCGCTCATTTGCCGGCCCCTGCTTTTAATTTTAAGTCAGCATTGATCAAAAAGTAACGGATGCACCACAGACATCGCGTCGCATCCCCATAAAATCTTTTGAAAAATCACCACAATGCGATTTGTCACGCGACTCTTCAGGAATCGCACGGAGGTGATAAAATGAAAACTTTCACGGCACAACTGCTCGACAGTCTAAGATTATGGAATTCCACCGGAAAACTTAGATGCCCTTACGTCAGCTTCTAACTAGATGGCCGAAATCGCAGGTACGGCCAAGTCTAGGCGTGGAAGGATGCTTTAAGCTCGGCCATTGAATTGAAATGGCGTGTCCCTTCCGCGGATTGTGCCTCGATCGATCCATCGGCGAACATCACGTAGATCGTGCCGTCGGCCTCATAGCGGCCAATGGCCTTCGGCTTGGGTGCTTCCGGTGCGGAAGCTCCGTTTCCTTCAGCAGCGGCAAATTCGGCTGGCGCCGCAGGCACCGGTTCGGCTTCCGGCTCTTGCGTCTCGACTTCGAGTTCGGCCTCCGCTTCGCGGCGCAATAACTCCGGCTCGTCAATGTCGAGATCGTCGAGATGCAGTGGTGGCGGTGTTACCGGCGCCGGTTCAGGTTCGGTCGAGACAGGTTCGGCCGGGGTAGGTTCGGCGGGGATTGCCGGCTCGCGTGGCGGCTCTGGGCGTTGATTGAAACTCGGCCAATTCAAGGAAAAATCGTCTGCCACGCGTTGACGCAATGCGGCGATCGCGGCTGATGGCTCCGTTGTATCTTGTGAACGCTCGAATTGGGGCGTCAACCGTGGCCGTTCTTTTGGGAGCGGGCTCGGGATCACATCCGGCGGGGGCGGTTCCGGCAGTTCGTCCCGCGCGACCTCTTCTTCAAAGAGAGAGGGAGCATCGGCGTCGAACAGCACTGGACCGAAGTCGGGGGCGACGGGCGTTTCGATCGGGGTAACAGACGGCGCTGGTGTTTCCAGGAGCACGGGGCCGGCGGCAGGCCGTTCGACGCCGGCTGCCCAAAGGCGCTGCAAATCTTCGAGGCTCTTGACGACTCCTGCAAGGCCCAAGGTAATCACACCGCCCGTCAGTGCGGTCGTCCCCGCAATGACGCTTGACCACCCGCGCTCGACTTCGATGATGTTCGAGCCGCTGAAGAGGAAATAGCCACCGACCACGATGAGAATCATGCCGAGGACGAAAAGGGCGTATTTCATGATTTCCGCCTCCGTGCTTTAAAAGCCAGCGCGAGCATTTGACTTGGCCTGTCACATTGCCTGTCATCCGTTGTGGTATCGCTAACGGAAGGGAAGGGTCGGCCGGCGGACGTCAGATGTCGCTCAACCACGCTTCCGGTTCGCACCTTTGCCCAGTATAAGGTTGCCGAACCGTCCCGCCTTCCTACCTGACATACGCGGCCCGATCCTTTCGCGATGGGATATTGCGGCCGCCTCATGAGTTTCCCCGTCTCCATGCCAATAAGGAGTAGACATGGCTCTCACGCTTCCCCCCCTGCCTTATGCTTACGACGCGCTACAACCCTATATGTCGCGTGAAACCCTCGAATATCATCACGATAAGCACCATAAGGCTTATGTCGACACGGCCAACAACCTCCTGAAGGACAGCCCGCTGGCAGACAAGCCCCTGGCAGAGATCGTCAAGGAATCACACGGCAAGAATGCGCCGCTTTTCAACAATGCTGCCCAAGCTTACAACCATACCCACTTCTGGCATTGGCTGAAGCCGAACGGCGGTGGCGCAATTCCCGGCAAGCTTGAAAAAGCGCTCGCCGATTCATTCGGCTCCGTTGAAGAGGCGAAGAAGCAGCTCGTTCAGGGCGGCGTCGGCCAATTCGGCTCCGGCTGGACGTGGTTCGCGCTTAAGGACGGCAAAATCGAAGTCATGAAGACCGCCAATGGCGAAAACCCGCTGATCTTCGGTGCAATTCCAATTCTTGGCATCGATGTCTGGGAACATTCCTATTACATCGACTACCGCAATCGTCGTCTCGATTATCTGCAAGCTGTCGTCGATCACCTCGTCAATTGGGAATATGTTGCCGAGCGCTTCGAAACCGGCGAAGCTTAAACTAGGTTTCGCCTGAATTGCGGCGATAAAAGGTCGGCCAAGCATTTGGCCGACCTTTCATTTTGTGTACCTTGGTCGCAACGGCGTGCGTTTTGACTTGGCGCCGAAATAAAAAGATCGTGGTCCTCCGCGATTCGCGGGGGCGGACGCTTGGATGTATAGAAACCTTTTCTCCGTCGCAGTGCTGACGCTCGTTTCGCGCGCGACGGGATTTATCCGCGACGTCATTCTGGCCGCCGTGCTTGGCGCGGGCCTCAATGCCGATGCGTTTGTCGTGGCTTTCCGGCTGCCAAACCATTTTCGTGCGATCTTCGGCGAAGGCGCGTTCAACGCCGCCTATGTGCCTTGCTATTCGCAGATTCTGGCGAAACGCGGCGCCGAGGCGGGGCGCCATTTCGCCAGCCAGATATTCACACTGTTGTTGGCCTCGCAGGTCGTGCTGCTGGCTGCGGCGCTTATTTTCATGCCGCAGTTTATTGATCTTCTGGCGCCGGGATTTCGTGCTGATCCGCAGAAATTCGCGCTCGCCGTGACGCTGACTCGGATCACTTTTCCCTATTTGCTTTTCATCACGCTCGTCACATTGCAATCAGGCACGTTGAACGCGCTGGAGCATTTCACCGCCGCGGCCTCCGCGCCGATTTTGCTGAACGTCGTGATGATCTTCTTTCTGGCATTGGCGTTTCTTTTTCCGAGCGCCGGGGTCGCCGCCGCGGTCGGCGTCACCGTTTCGGGCATCGCGCAATTCGCGCTCACGTTCATGGCGCTGCAGCGGATTGGCCTGCACGAACATCTCGTGCGTGACGTCTGGAATGCCGACGTCAAGCATTTCTTTGTCATCCTCGGCCCGGCGGTGATCGGCTCGGCCGGCGTGCAACTCGCGCTTTTCGCCGATACGATCATCGGCTCGATGCTGCCGACGGGCGGCGTTTCTTCGATCTATTATGCCGACCGCATCTATCAATTGCCGATCGGCGTTGTTGGCATTGCCGCCGGCACGGTGCTGCTGCCGGAAATGAGCCGCCGTCTGGTCCGTGGCGATGCAGACGGCGCTTATCACGCGCAGAACCGGACAATGGCGCTTTCTGTGACGATCGCCGCACCATGCTTCGTCGCCTTCGTCATGATCCCGGAAATCATCATGCGCGGCGTTTTCATGCATGGTGCTTTTAACGAAGCTGATGCGCTCGCCGCCGCCGCAGTTTTGACAGCCTATGGATTCGGCATCGTACCGATCGTCTTGATCCGTTCGGCGGTCGCGAGTTTTCAATCGATCGGCGACACGCGAACGCCGATGTATGTCTCGCTCTTCGCCGTGGCCGTAAACGTCGGCTTAAAACTGCTGTTATTCCATCCGTTCGGCGCCGCGGGTCTTGCCACGGCGACAGCCACGGGTGCCTGGATCAACCTGCTTCTGTTGATGGCGATCGCCTCGCGTCAGGGCCTGATGCGGCTCGATTGGGTGTTCGGCAAAAGCGCGGCGGTGACATCCGTCGCGGGCTTTGCCTTGGCACTTTTTGCTTTGCTCGCTGCTTGGCCGGCGGCCGAATTTTGCGCCCGCCTGCCGCGCTTCCAGAACGAGAGCGAGTTGATTCTGCTGCTTATCGGCGGCGCTTTGGTTTATGCGCCTGTGCTGGGCGCAGGACTTTATGCGACAGGCGTGAGGCTCGGGATTCGCTCGCGGCGTCAGCGAGCCTAGAATTTCCGCGCGACTCCGCGAAGTTTTTCGTCATAGACGACCGCCTTTATCGCGCCGCGCGTGGACCGTGGCGCGGGCTTGACGCCATCCTGATTCCGAATGACGTGGCCGACGGCTTTCTTTCGCTCCATGTCGGTCATCCTTTCCTGCGGCGCTCGCCCGATCTGAAATTTGCCGATGAAATCGTAGAGCTGTGACATTTCCTGTGACACGGAATGGGCGGCTGCGGTCGTCTCTTCGACCATTGTCGCATTCTGTTGCGTCACGCGGTCCATCTCGTTGACAGCGGCGTTGACCTGATCGAGACCAAGTGCCTGTTCGCTGGCGCCCGTTGCGATCTGGCTGACGACATCACTGATGTCGCCGACCTGTGCCATGATTCGTTCGAGCGATTTACCGGTTTCTCCGACAAGCTTCACGCCGTGATCGACTTGCATGCTGGAGGCGGAGATCAGGGCCTTGATCTCCTTGGCGGCATCGGCGGAACGTTGCGCCAGGCGCGAACTTCAGAAGCCACGACCGCAAAGCCGCGTCCGGCATCGCCAGCGCGGGCGGCTTCCACACCCGCGTTAAGCGCAAGCAGATTGGTTTGGAAGGCGATCTCGTCGATGACGCCGATGATCTGATTGATTTGCTGTGCCGATTTGGCGATCGCATCCATCGCGGCGATGGTTTCCTGCACGACGAGGGCGCTTTGCTTGGCGTTTTCATCGGCAGCCAAGACGACCGATCGCGCATGGCGCGCGCCCTCGGCCGACTTCTTGACCGTCGCGGTAATCTCATCGAGCGCCGCCGCCGTCTCCTCAAGGCTTGCTGCTTGTTGCTCGGTGCGGCGCGAGAGATCGTCGGCGGCCGAGGAAATCTCCTGCGTGCCGGAATGGATGGCCTCAGTGCTTCCAGAGACAGCGCCTATCGCGCTTTCAAGCTGTTCTACGGCCGCGTTGAAATCGCCTTTTAATTTAGTGTAGGCGTCTGGAAGATCATCGGAAATGCGATAGGTCAGATCCTTGCCTGCAAGCTTGGTCAAGCCGGCGCCAAGGGCATTGACGGCGTTCGCCGCCTCGCGCTTAACGGTTTCGTTTGCTTGCTGCGCGGCTTGGCGCTGCCCGTCGAGTTCATCGAGATAGACGGAAATGGCGAGGTCCATGTCGAGCATTGCCGCCCTGACGAGCGCGCCCAAGGACTCCGCGACACTTTGGGGGTTGCGCTTCGAGAGTTGCGTCAAGCGCGGCCATTGCTCCTTGACAAGGGCACGGACAAGCTCGGTGAGGACTGCCGCGTAGCCGCCGATATACCAGCGCGGTTCAAGGCCGATGCGGGCATGGGCCTGACCGATGCGCCGGACAGCATTTGTATAATCCGTATCAAAGTTTGCTTCGGCGATCAGCGCCCAATGCTTTTCCTGATGGCTTTGCGCAGCCGCGATGTGACGGTCGTCGCTGAAAAAAGCCCGCATATGCGGCGTGGCGCGGACCTTATCATAGAAGGTGTTCAGGGCGGGGCGGATGGCCTGCGCGAGAACAGGCCTCAAGTCCCGGAGCGCTGTGCGTATCCCCTCGTCGAGCCCCAGAAAATCGAGACGTTCACTCAAACCATCCAGGCTATACGCGGACTCAGACATGGGGCCTCAGATTCCAATGTATTGATTCGCCCTGTATATGACGTGGATTGAGTTCCGCTGTTGATTAGGATCAATATTGTGTCGGAGATCTTTCGTATTGGAAACGTTTTTACCTCATTAAATTCTCATTAATACTTACAACCAGAAATATAGACATCCGCGGCAGAGTTGAAACTTGGTGACATCGAACGTCGTGAAGAGCGCTGCAAAAGACTGCGGGAATCGTCAGGCGGATTGACCTGGAGCATGATTGCGAAAAGTTGCAGACTCTTAGGAGCGTAATGGCGCTTTTGCACCCGCGCCCGCGCGACAGCCTTGAGCAGATGCGATGTCTCGCATCTGCTCAACTTGGAAATTTTAGATCGATGGTTGCGGCTGCGCGGCAATTCCATCGCAGGTCTTAGCGCCTTAGAATAGCCCTTCGATCTGGCCCTTGTCGTCGAGCCGGATGTTCACCGCTGCCGGCACTTTCGGCAGGCCGGGCATGGTCATGATTTCGCCTGTGATCATCACGACGAAACCAGCACCAGCCGAGAGCCGCACTTCGCGCACCGGAACGGTAAAGCCGGTCGGTGCGCCGAGCTTGGTCGGATCGGTCGAGAAGGAATATTGCGTCTTCGCCACGCAGACGGGCAAATGGCCGAAGCCGAGCGCCTCAATGTCGGCGATCTGCTTCTTGGCCGCGGGCTCAATCGAAATATCCTTCGCGCCATAGATATCCTGCGCGATCTTACGCATCTTCTCGGTGAGCGAGAGGTCGTCGGGATAAAGCACCTGGAAGTTGGCTTTGCCGGATTCGGCGAGCTCGATAACCTTCTCGGCGAGCTTGACCGCGCCCTTGCCGCCTTCCGCCCAATGTTTGCAGACGATCGCCTCGGCGCCGAACTCGTCGCGCGAGGTCTTGGCGATGATCTCGAGTTCATCCTCGTGATCGCCGCCGAAATGGTTGATCGCGACGACGACCGGCAGACCGAACTTGCGCACATTGGCGACATGGCGGCCGAGGTTGGCGAGGCCGGCCTTCACCGCCGCATGGTTCTCCTTGCCGAGATCGGCTTTGACGACGCCGCCCTGCGCCTTGAGCGCGCGGAGCGTCGCAACGATGACGGCGGCGGATGGTGCGAGGCCTGCCTTGCGGCACTTGATGTCCATGAATTTTTCCGCGCCAAGGTCGGCGCCGAAGCCCGCTTCCGTCACCGTGTAATCGGCGAGCGCGAGTCCCGCCGTCGTCGCGATCACCGAATTGCAGCCATGCGCGATATTGGCAAAGGGACCGCCGTGAATGAACGCCGGCGTGCCTTCCAGCGTCTGCACCAGGTTCGGCATCAGCGCGTCCTTGAGCAGAACGGTCATCGCGCCCGCGGCTTTCAAGTCTTCCGCGGTGATCGGCTTTTTATCCGGACCATAGGCGACGACAATCTTACCCAACCGATCTTGCAGATCGGCGAGATTGCGGGCGAGGCAGAAGATCGCCATCACTTCCGAGGCAACGGTGATGTCGAAACCGTTTTCGCGCGGATAGCCGTTGGCGACACCGCCGAGCGAGACGATGATCTCGCGCAGCGCGCGGTCGTTCATATCCACCACACGGCGCAGCGCAACGCGGCGTGAGTCGATCGCCGGCTGATTGCCCCAATAGATGTGATTGTCGATCATCGCCGCGAGCAGATTGTGCGCGGCGGAGATGGCGTGGAAATCGCCGGTGAAATGTAGGTTGATCGCCTCCATCGGCACGACCTGGGCATAGCCGCCGCCGGCGGCACCGCCCTTCATGCCGAAGCACGGGCCGAGCGAGGGTTCACGCAGGGCAACGACGCTCTTCTTGCCGACATGGCGCAACGCATCGGCGAGGCCAACCGAGGTCGTTGTCTTGCCTTCGCCGGCCGCCGTCGGGTTGATGGCGGTGACGAGGATGAGCTTCGATTTCGCGCGGCTTTTGGCGCGTTCCTGCGCCTCGGCCAAGAAGCCGAGATCGACCTTGCCGATCTTCGTGCCGTAGGGCTCGACCGCCTCAGCCGGAATGCCGATCTTCTCGGCAATCTTCAGGATAGGTTCGAGCTTGGCAGCGCGGGCGATTTCAATATCGGTGGCCATGGCGGTCCTCGGGTTCGGTCTCGCGCTGGTTGACGCCGCGCAAGTTGTTGATGGCGGAAACTTATAAGCCTTCTTGGGCGAAGCGTGGTCCTGCCGTCAACGCGCCAAAAGGTCAATGCCCAGTTTGACGCAGAGTGCGCTTCCGCGCCGCACCAACGGCGCGGGCAGTGCAGCATTTTGAGCGCGCTGACTTATGCCGCGCCGAGCGCCGTCAATATCCGCGCCCAGCTTCGCGCGCCCTTATGAAATGATGAAAGCTCGTACTTCTCGTTCGGCGAATGGATACGATCGTCTTCGAGGCCGAAGCCGATCATCAGGCTTTCCATGCCGAGGTCGCGTTTGAACGCGCCGACGATCGGGATCGAGCCGCCCGAGCCGATCAGCACCGGCTCCTTGCCCCATTCGTCGTGCAACGCCGCACGGGCACGCGTGAGCGGCGCCGAGTCGAACGGCAATTGCAGCGCCGCGGAGCCGCCATGCGCCATGAACTCGGCGTGGCAATCGGCCGGCAGATGCGCCTTGACGAAAGCGCGGAAGTTCGCGGCGATCTTCTCGGGGTCCTGGGCACCGACGAGACGGAAGGAGATTTTGGCGCTGGCCTGCGCCGGGAGCACCGTCTTGAATCCCTTGCCGGTATAACCGCCGATGATGCCGTTGATCTCGCAGGTCGGTCGCGCCCAGATCATTTCGAGCACGCTGCGGCCTTTCTCGCCCACCGGAACGGAAAGACCGACATCCTTGAGGAATTGCGCGCCGTCGAAGCCAATCTCGCGCCATTGCGCGGCGATCTCCGCCGGCAATTCGGCGACGCCATCGTAAAAGCCGGGCAGGGTGACGCGGCCATTTTCGTCGTGCAGATCGGCGATGATTTTCGTCAGCACATGGACCGGATTGACCGCCGCGCCGCCGAACAGACCGGAATGAAGGTCGCGATCCGCGCCCTTGATGACGACTTCCTGCGTCACGATTCCACGCAACATGGTGGTGATGGCCGGCGTGGCGCGATCAAGCATGCTCGTATCGCAGATCAGCGCGACGTCGGCGCGGAGTTCATCCCTATTCTCCGCGAGGAAGGCGGGCAACGAGTGCGAACCTGATTCCTCTTCACCCTCCAAGAGAATGGTTATGTCGCAAGGGAAATCGCCGGTTTCTTTCAACGCCCGACACGCCTCGACGAAGGTCATCAACTGGCCCTTGTCGTCAGAGGTGCCGCGGCCGACGATCTGGGTGCCTGTCGGCGCGTCGGCAAGGCGCGGCTCGAAGGGCGGGGTCTTCCAGAGATCGAGCGGGTCGGACGGCTGGACGTCGTAATGCCCATAGAACAGTACATGCGGCGCGTTGGCGCGCCGGGCTTTCGCCTTGGCGATGACCATTGGCCGTCCGGCGGTCGGCCGCACAGAGGCTTCAAACCCGAGGCTGTGCAATTCGTCTTTCAGCCATTCCGCCGCATTTTGGCAGTCCCCGGCGTAGGCCGGATCGGTCGAGATCGATGGGATCGAGACAAGGGCGAAAAGGCGCTGCAACGCCGCGTCCAAATTCGCATCGATTTTCGCCAGCGCGGCATCGAGCTGAGCCATGCGGCCTCCGTAAGGTGTGGGATGCCGGCTGGCTTAACCGCTTGGCGTCGGAGCGGCAAGTCCTGCCGCCCAAACAAAAGGCCGGCCCTGGGGGCAGGGCCGGCCTCTCTGCTCAAAAAGAACTTCCGATCAGAAGATGTGGCGGAAGATCCAGTAGAGCGTGGCGGAGAGCGTGATCGCGCAAGGCAGGGTCAGCACCCAAGCGAGGGCGATATTGCGCAGTGTCGCAAGTTGGAGCCCCGAGCCATTCGCCGCCATCGTGCCGGCAATGCCGGACGAGAGGACGTGGGTGGTCGAGACCGGGAGACCGAAGTTGTCGGCCGCGAAGATCGTACCCATCGCGACGATTTCGGCGGCGGCGCCCTGACCATAGTTCAGATGCTCCTTGCCGATTTTTTCGCCGACGGTAACGACGATGCGCTTCCAGCCGATCATCGTGCCGAGGCCGAGCGCCAAGGCGACGCAGATCTTCACCCAGATCGGGATGAACTTCGTCGAGAGATCGAGTTCCTTCTTATAGGCGGTCAGCGTTTTCACGTCGCTCGCTGAAAGGGAGCTCGCTTTGTCTTTGCTCAGAACGCGAATCGCTTCCGAGGTCAGGTACATGTCGTTGCGGGTGTTCGAAACCTGGTTTGCCGGCACTTTGGCAAGCGAGCCGTAGGTCTGCACCTGTTTGGCGATGTCCTGGATCAGCGCGGCGAGCGACGGATAAGTGCCCTCGTTGAGCTGATGCTGGGAGACATAGGCGGTCACCGCGGGGCGGGGATCGCCGATGATGTTGTAGCCACTCGCCTTCGAATTGACGACTTTTGACGCCGCTTCCGAGGTGGCGACAAACGTCTGGATGTGATGCGGAGGCACAGCGCGGTTAAGTGCGTAGGCTGTCGGCACCGTGCCGATCAGGATCAGCATGATAAGGCCCATGCCCTTCTGACCGTCGTTCGAACCGTGCGCGAACGAAACGCCGGTGCAGGTCAGAACCAGAAGACCGCGGATCCAGGCCGGCGGCGGCTGATCGCCCTTCGGTTCTTTGAAGAGATCCGGATTCTTGATGAGAGTCTTGAAGATCAGCAGCAGAAGCGCTGAAAGGGCAAAGCCAACCAGCGGCGACAGGAGCAGCGCATAGCCGATTTCGGTCGCCTTGCCCCAATCCACGCCCGAGGTGCCGTCACGGCCACGCATAAGTGCGTTAGCAACGCCGACGCCAATGATCGAGCCGATCAACGTGTGGGAGCTCGACGCCGGGAGGCCGAGCCACCAGGTGCCGAGGTTCCAGATGATCGCGGCGATCAACATGGCGAACACCATGGCGAAACCCGCTTCTGAGCCGACCTGGAGGATCAACTCCACTGGCAGCAACGAGACGATGCCGAAGGCAACGGCACCGGTCGAGGTCAGAACGCCAAGGAAGTTGAAGGTGCCCGACCACACCACGGCGACCTGCGCCGGCAGCGAGCGGGTATAGATGACGGTGGCGACGGCATTGGCGGTATCGTGGAAGCCGTTGACGAATTCGAACCCAAGGGCAATCACCAAAGCGACGCCAAGGAGGAGGTAAGGCAGGACACTTTTGACGACCGTCCCGGTCGCTTCGACGTCATTATGCACACTAAAAGCGGCGAACAGCAGTCCGCAGCCAATAATCGTAAGAAAAACAATCACAGCCTTCATATCGATCGGATGATCGAGTTTCGGGGCAGGACCTCGCGTCTCTTGCGGGGCGGTATCAATAGATGAAAGGGAAGTCATGGCGCGCATCCTCCAAACGGCGGCGCTAACCAAACCGAAGTGCATTGCAGTTTTGTGACAAAGTTGGGGATGCGGGCGATATGGGTCCAGTTTAATGCGATTGCGAAGCGATATCTGGATTGCCGCGTATTTGCGGCGCTGCGGCGTAGAAGGCGCACCCGCCTACTTACGCCGACGGGGCGCGGCGGAAGCCGGCACCATATTCGTAAAGATCGACAGGCTTGATGGACAGGCCGCTCTGTTTGGCCCAGCACCGCCGAGCGAAGTTGATGACGGCGTGCGCCTTTTTACCCGGCTTCATAAAGAAGAATGGCTCGATCCCGGCGCCATTGAAGCGCGGCTTAAACGCGAAATCGACTTCGATGTCGATCTTTGGATCGTCGAAGTCGAAGATCGCCTCGGCCGCAATTTTCTCGATCTCGCAGACGCGTCCTGATGCCTTTGTAGCGCCGGAGCCACGCCGCGCTTTTCTTTCCAATCTTTTAAAATCCGTTGAGAAAGCATTAACCAACCCGGGGTGACGCTTGTCCTCACGGGCTCGGCGTGATGCGGAGAATAGGGACGGACGCAGGGCCGCGTGGAGGTCAAACCATGGGCGAGCTGTTAGCTTTTAGGGCGCAAACGCGCGTTGCGCGCAGCGCAGCGCCGCGCGGCGAGGAGGCGGAAATTCTCTTCTTTACGGGTGTGCGTTACATTCGCACAGAGACTTATCACGAGGCCGCCATTCGATCCGATCGCATGGACACAAAGCGCAAAAGTGTCGCCCAGCGCGAGCAGGCGCCGCATTAATTGTCTTGCGCAATTGTTTCGGGGGCGCAGGCGACCGATTTGACTTCCGCCTCGGCCTCAGCGCGTTCGCTCGGATAGGCCGAAAGAGCGTTGATCAGGACGAAGCCCTTGGCGTCCGGGGCGACGAGGCGCAATTCCTTCAACGGCTGATCATTTTCATCGTCGTCATTATCTTCATCGTCTTGCTGCGCGGCGTCGAGTTCTGCCTGCGTCATGATGGTGACGTCGATCGTTCCGTGCAGTGAGGCACGATCGGTCATCGAATAAAAAACCTCTCCGGTTCGCGTGCGAAACGACATCGTCAGCAAACGGTTGTCGGGAAGATCGGCGTGAACATGCAGCGGCCCGTCGGAAAGGTCGTAAAGGCACACAGCTTGCGCCAAGGCCGGATCCGCGAACGGTTCAATTTCATGACCAGGCTGCGCCTGCGGCAAGAGCGTCGTCTTGCCCGGTTTCGCCAGCGTAGCGAAACGCTGATAAGCGTCATGCGCAGCGACATGCGGCATCATCAATATCGAGACGATATGAACAAGGCCTGCGACGCAGAGAACGCCGGCCAAATAAAGCAGCAAGCTGAAGAAGCGGTCACCCAGGCTCATGAGCACCTGCCACGCTGGATTTTCGGCAGTGCCGCCGCCTCGACTTTTGTCGTGCCGAAGTCAAGCAGCGTATCATAGAGACGAAGCATCAGAGCGAAGCGCCTGGTGTCGCCGACGGGCAGCCAATTGCCGGGCCGTGCCTGGCGGCTGACGTCGATAGCGAACGTCCCGTCCGCTGCACGAACGACCTCCCGCGACGTGAAGCCGAATTTTTGCGGCTGGTTGGAAATCAAAAATCCCTTTGGCGATACGATCGTCAAAGTCCAGTAACGCGTTGGTGGGACCGTGCCGCTGATTGTGTAATCGCATTCAGGCCGCAGCGGCGCATCCTCGCTATCGGTGCGCGCAATGAAGCTGAGGCCTTCGGCGCTGCCGAGCGGCAACTCGGCCGTGCGGGCAATGATCGCATGGGCATAGGGATCGATATCCATGGTTCCCGCTTTTGGCTGGCCAAGCCAGGGGCCGGCGCGGGCCGTATCGAAACCGATGCCACGATCGAGCACGCGCGCGGTGATGAGGAAGCCGAGCAATGTGCCGACAAGGACGGTGAGAATGAATTTGATGAGAGTCAACGCACCAGGCCTTCAGCACTCATTGCGGCGCAGGTCCATCCTGCCGGTTGCTCGCGACGTTATGCGCCGCCGTCTCGATGCCAGCGAGGACATCGGCGGAATGGCGTGACAGCGCTGCAGGGTGGCGCGGCGGAGGCGGCCCCGCGTCCGCGGTTGCTGCCACCGGCGGCGCTTTAACGGCGACGGGCGGGGGCGGTAATCCCGGCAGTGGTTTCAATTCGATGCCCTGATGCGCATAGGCCATGATGATGTGCCAGGTCATCGCCGGCAGCGAGCCACCAGTCATGTTGTCGGTCGGCGTGTCGTCGTCGTTTCCAAACCAGATCGTGCCGACGAAATTACCCGAATAGCCATTGAACCAGGCGTCCTTGAAGCCGTTCGTCGTGCCGGTTTTTCCGGCGATATCCACATTATCGAGCTTAGCGCGCTGCGCGGTGCCGTCCTGTACGACATTGCGCATCATCGTCACCATGTCGATGATTTTATCCTTGTCGAAGACCTGTCGCGGCGGGGGATTGTCACGCTGATAGCTGTAAACGAGATCGCCGTGGCTGTTGTAGATTTCGACCGCGGCGTGCGGGGTTATATGCTTGCCGCCGTTGGCAAAGGTGGCGTAGGCGCCGGACATTTCGATCACATTCACATCGTCGGCGCCGATCGGCAATGAGACAGTGTCGGGCAACGGCGTGCTGATCCCCATCTTGCGGGCCGTCTCGATGATTTTAGCGCGGCCGCGTTTGGCTTCCTCGTAGACATTGTTGTGACCGGGCACTGAATTCGCCGCGCCGATCGCGATCGACAGCCGCACGGCCACCGTGTTGAGTGAATGCGTCAGCGCGGTGATGAGCGGAACGTTGCCCATATATTTGTTGCCGAAGTTATGCGGGCACCAATTTCCGATACAGACCGGCGCGTCGAGAACGACCGTCGTTGGCTTGTACTTGCCCGTCAGCAGTGCGGTCAGATAGACGATTGGCTTGAACGATGAGCCCGGCTGGCGCATGGCATCGGTGGCGCGATTGAACTGACTCTCGCCATAGTCCTGGCCGCCGATGAGCGTGCGGACTGCGCCGGTCGAAGGGTCGAGAATGACCATGGCCGATTGTTTGACATGGTAGCCTGGACCGAATTCGCGAAGCTGGTTGGCAATCGTCATGTCCGCGTATTGCTGCAGATTTGAATCGAGCGCTGTCCGCACGGTCAGCACGCGATTGTTGCCGAGCTTGCCTGCGGCCGAGAGCTGATGCACTTCGCTATAGGCCCAATCGAGGTACCAGTCCGGCGAATAGGTTTGGCCGCGTGCGACCGGCGTCGCAGGATTTCGCACCGCGGCATAGATTTGACCTTCGGTCAGATAGCCGGCGTCGACGAGATTATTCAGCACCTCATTGGCACGGGCGCGGGCGGCAGGCAGATTGACGTGCGGCGCATATTTGGTCGGCGCTTTAAAGAGACCCGCGAGCATGGCGGCCTCGGCAAGGCTGACATCGCGGACCGACTTGCCGAAATAGAATTGCGACGCGGCTTGAATTCCAAATGTGCCGCCGCCCATATAGACGCGGTCGAGATAGAGCTGGAGGATTTCACGCTTGGTCAGATGGCCTTCGAGCCAGAGCGCGAGATAGGCTTCCTTGACCTTGCGGGTCAGCGTCCGCTCATTGGATAGAAAGATGTTTTTGGCGAGCTGCTGCGTGAGCGAGGAGCCGCCCTGGACCACGCCGTTGGCCTTCGCATCGACCATCAGCGCGCGGAAAACGCCAACGAAATCGATGCCGATATGTTCGAAGAAGCGCCGGTCTTCGGTGGCGATCACTGCGTCGATCAAATATTTCGGCATCTGCTCGATCGGCACGGAATCATCGTGTTTGATCCCGCGCCGGCCAACGATCTGGCCATAGCTGTCGAGAAAGGTGACGGCGAGGTCTTCCTTTTTCAGCCAATCGGCGCCGGCGGTATCCTCGAAGGCCGGGATGGCGAAGAAAAGGGCGATTAGCCCGATCACGACGGCGATGTTCGAGCCTTCGCAGAAGAGTTCGACGAGCAACCGCCGCCAGCCGGACACATGCAGCCGGTCCATGAAGGCGATGAGCGAGGCATAGGCACTGCGCGAGCGCTCCCCCGACTCGAACATGGAAGAGTCGAAAAAGGCGTCGATTTCGAGTAGGGCGCGGGAGGCCCGTTTATAGAGCCTGGACGAACGCAGCCTGTCCAAAACACTCATGCCGCTGTGGCTTTCTTCTGGGCCGAGACCGGAATGGATTGCAATTTTAAAGCATCGGACCGAAAAGTGCGAAGCGGTTTTCGGGCAAATGCGATGTGACCGAAAGACTTAAGGCCAGCTTCCTCTTCGCGTAAACGGGCGGCCGCTAGGCGCCATTCTGCGATTATGGGTTCGGGACGGGCCGCGGGCAAAGGCACAGACATGGCTCAAGAACCACAGCGTCGGGGCAAGAGCATGGCAAAGACGGATGCCTATTGGGAGAAGCCGCTCGGAGACTTGACCGCGGCGGAGTGGGAAAGCCTTTGTGACGGCTGCGGCCGCTGCTGTCTCGTTAAGCTGGAAGACGAGGACACCGGCCGCATCTATTTCACCGACGTGGCCTGTCGGCTGCTCGACGTCGAGACCTGCCGCTGTGCCGATTATGCCCATCGCCGTCGCAAGGTCCGCGATTGTCTCAAACTCACGCCAGACCTGGCGGCATCACTTCATTGGCTGCCGCCGACCTGCGCCTATCGGCTACGAGCGGAGGGCCGGCCGCTGGCCTGGTGGCATCCACTTGTCTCCGGCTCGCCGGAGACCGTTCACGAGGCGGGAATTTCGGTACGCGGCCGGGTCGAACTGACCGAGACCGATCTCAAGGTCGATGATTATACCAACCACATCGTCAGTTGGCCGGGCCGTTCGCCCCGCGCCGCGCGGAAGCGTTCCGCGTAAACGTCAGCCGAACGGAGAAGCGCGATCTTTCAGCGAATGCGATAGGGCCTGATTTACCAAGGCAAAAGCTCAATGCCAGAGTGTTTTGCAAGCCAAGTAGCCCGGCCGACGACACAGAAACCCTTGTTATTTCACCAGAAATAAAGGTCTTCTCGGGGCGTTGCGAGCCAAAAATTGCGCGATGCACCGATCACTTTGCTATTAACTGTAAGAACTCTTTACCAATAGAGGCTTTAGCTACGGGCATCAGATTTCAAGGACTGCGCCCGTGACCACACGTTTCGACCCCTCATCGATTTTACGCGCCGGCCGCGCGTTTGTGGCCGACCTTATTTTCCACGCCCGGCACGAACTTTCGCGCTTTAAATCCGATCAACGTGGCAATGTCGCGATGATCTTCGCCTTATGCTCGATTCCGATCCTCTTCGCGGTTGGTGCAGGGATTGATTACACCAACGCCACGCGGCGCAAGGCCAAGCTCGACGCGATCGCTGATACGGTCGCGCTGTCCACGGTCACGCTTTCGGGGAGCCCGCCGGCCTACTCACCCATACCGGGCGAGGGATTGGATCAGACAGATGCGCAGACCCGGGCGCAACTGATGTTCAATTCTCTCGCCAGCGCTGTGATCGGCGCGACCAACGTTCATGGAACGGTGACGGTTACTGACGGGACCAACTCGTCGCAGCCCCCGCGTTCAACGAAGGTCGTATACACCGCAAACTCGATCGATGCCTTCGGCGGCATCATCGGCATGAAAACAATTCCGATCGGCAACGGAGCCGGTGGCGCCGTGGCGCAAGTGTCTATAGCGCCCAACATCAATTTTTACATCCTGGCGGATTCGTCGCCGTCCATGGCGATTCCAGCCTCGGCTCAGAACATTACCGATATGTTCAATTACACATCGAGCGGCACGGGGGGCGGTGGGGATAACGAAGGCGGTTGCTCCTTCGCTTGCCATGAATCCGATTACAAAACGTGGGTTTTGCCTGGAAATTCTTCTTGTATTGGGGTCAACGCCAACTCAGGCTCGGTTACGACAGGGAGCGGGAAGAATAAAAAAACTCAGACATTCACTTACTACACGGCAGGAACTTCCAAAAATCCCGGTTACGTCGATGATTACACTTATGCGGAATGCGTGCAGGGCATGACACTTCGTATCGATAATCTGCGTGCCGCCGTCCAACAGCTTGGCCCCTATGCGACAAGTATGAGCCAAGGGAGCGGAAGCACATTAGGCAATGGCGCGGTGTATCAGATGTCGGTCGCCACATTCGATACCGATTGGACGACCGCATCCCCATGCAATTCTGGCAATCCGCCGCTACATTTTATCTCTGGGGGAAGTTCCCTGACACCGCAGGATATGTCCACCGCTTCCACGGCTGCCGCGAATATCCAGATGCTGCAGGTGTTTGACAATGGAAGTTTCACAGGCGTGAATCAGACGTCGTCAACAGATCCCAGTCAATACCAGCAGACCTGCACGAACTTTCAGGACGGCGGTACAGCGCTCGACGCGGCCATGAAGCAAATCAGCACGCTGATGCCGACGCCGGGCAACGGAACCAAATTGCCGGGAGACACGCCGCAAGAGGTGTTGATGCTCATTACCGACGGCGTGAATGACTATCAGGTCAACGGCGGCGGACGAACCATTTCGATGATCAATACGGCAAA
Organism: Methylovirgula sp.; assembly: GCF_037200945.1. Taxonomy (NCBI): domain Bacteria; kingdom Pseudomonadati; phylum Pseudomonadota; class Alphaproteobacteria; order Hyphomicrobiales; family Beijerinckiaceae; genus Methylovirgula; species Methylovirgula sp. Next base: position 3,229,099 of record NZ_JBBCGP010000001.1, on the reverse strand, counting down.
TTGCACCGCCATCAAGCAGAAGGCGAGCGCCGCCGGGTTGCCAATTCAGATCGCCGTACTTTATCTTAACTATTCAGCTTTGCCGAGTAACAGCTTCTACAACGGCAATGTTAAGCCGTTCGATAGCAACACGGTTCCGACGCCAAATCCTAATAATGCAACCGCCCTGCAATCCTGCGCGTCGTCGCCGTCTCTCTATACCGAGGTCTCGACGGACCAGGATATTAGCACGGCGCTGCAGTCGCTTTTCACTGCCGCAGCGAACCAGGCAGCCCATTTAACCGAATAGGTCGCAAAACTATCTGAAATGTTTTGGCCGGGCTTGTCCCGGCCATTTGCGTGGTTGAATCCAGTCAATACCGCTCGAGGTTTCACAACGTTCAGACGATTTCACGGCGATCTGGCGAGAGTGCAAGGCCGTAATATAAGTCGGAATAATTTGGTCTCAATGACGTCAAGACGTGACGCGTTTGACCCGGTCGAGTATAGCTGACTATTGCGGACATTCGTTGACGACAGGGACGCAGGTACCTGTCCGCGGGTACAGATAGATCGAGTCGGAGAGTGTCATCGGTCGAATGATCTTATAGCCAAGGATCGGCGTGTAGCCGTAGCTGACCTGCCCGTAGATAATTGTGATGTTTGCCCCTGCCAAGCTGCTCGGAAGTGTGAACGCAGAGCCAGCGACCAAAGCATTATTATTGTTGGGCCAGGATTGACTCCAATTTACCGTCGCATTGCCGTTCGAATCCGTTACAATTTGCGATACGGTCACTGTCAGAGTGGTTGACGGGTACGGCGCTATAACTTGCGCCGCTGCCGCCAGATCCGTCTGAATCGTGGACGCCGGGACTAAGCCGGTTGAAACGGTCTCTCTAGTGACGAGATCGGTAATCGTGCGCGCCGTGATCGTGACCCTGTGGCTGATCGAAACCGCTTGGCCGACCTGCGTCACGCCCACAAAGACGAACAGCATAATCGGCAAGGTCAATGCGAACTCGACCGCCGCAATCCCTTTTTCATGGGATGTGAAGCGTGTCAGGTTATCGTATAAAAGGTGCGAGCGCATCATTGTTGGCCTGGCTCGTTTTTGAACACCGCAGTTCCGATCAGCAGGCGCTTGCCGTTCGCCAGATCGGCGAGGTTGAAGCTCATCGGGCTTCCGAAGACCGGCCATTCGTACATGACCTGGAGGATCACGGTGTTCGGGGTCAAACCGTGCGATCCGGTGCTGTAGCTCCATTGGTTCTGCTGAAGCGTGGTATAGGTCGGCGCTGAAGTGTTCACGCCGCTGAATGAACTCGCGGCCTGCATGTTGACCATCAGGTTTGAACAATTGAAGAGCGCGGGCAGATAGCTACAGACTTTCTGGGTAAACTGAGCCTGTGTCAGGTAACCGGTCTGACCCACAGTACTCGATACCTGGCCGGTCATGACGAGGCGACCCGCTTCATCTGTCGCATAGTCCAATTCCTGCTCAGCCAACAGAACGAGCGCAGCTTGCAGCGACGCCATAATGATCGCGAAAAGCGGCAAGGCGACCATCGCGAATTCCACCGCGGCCGCGCCGTCTTGATCGCGCACGAATCGGCGCGGCAATTTCGGCCAGCGGAAGCGCTTTCTGGAGGCATGATCTGGTTCAGCGGTCATAGCCAAGCGTCAGGGGTCTCGGAAACATTTTGTCTCGAAAGACCCTATCCGATGGAAATTGCGCAATAGTTACGGGAACGCCTCTATTCGAGTAAACGAACCGTTGCGTCGAGAGGGTAGGCTTTGCAAAGCCCGGGAGCGCCTGTATAGCTTCGCTGATCCGCCCGATGTTCATCGCGCATTCACCGCGTTGAAGCGAGTCTCGACCCGATGCGGCACGCCGGCCTTGTACTCGCAGCTCTTTTCTTTGCCTGCGTCCAAGCGCTGGCAGCCGGAACGTCGCGCCAACCCGGCAGTGCGCATAGTCCGCATAGTGAAGGTAGCGGCCGGCTTGGGACGAACTCACACCTTAGCAGTGCTCTCCATCTCGCTGGCGCAGCGCGGGCGGTCCCGCCGGAGCACGAATGCTTTTCAGCTTCGCAGACGCGGGAGAAAATTGCGGCGCACAAGCTCGCCGAGCCGTTCAGGCTGCTGATGGGCGCTGCTCGCCGTTACGAGGCCGAGGCGCTTGGCGTTCGACTTTGCCGTCGCAAAGAACAATATATCTATGAAATCAGCCTTTTGCGGACAAATGGCCGGGTGATTCACGTTTATACCAATGCATTGACGGGCCAGATTCTCAGCGCCAAAAACGCCAAGTGAGTGTCGCCGAATGAACTGCGGTTAGGGAGAGCGGATTGCGGCTTCTGGTTGTCGAGGATGATAGGGATTTGAACCGGCAGATCGCGACCGCGCTGACGCAGGCGGGCTATGCGGTCGATCGCGCCTACGACGGCGAGGAGGGGTGGTTTCTGGGTGATACGGAGTCTTATGACGCTATCGTCCTCGACCTTGGTCTGCCGAAGAAGGATGGAATCAGCGTCCTCAAGGATTGGCGCGATGCCGGCCGTGCGATGCCGGTGCTGATTCTTACGGCGCGCGACCGCTGGAGCGACAAGGTACAGGGCTTCGATGTCGGGGCGGACGATTATGTCGCCAAGCCCTTTCACATCGAGGAGGTTCTGGCGCGAATCCGCGCTCTGTTGCGGCGCGCAACCGGCCATGCCTCAAACGAATTGACCTGCGGACCCGTGCGGCTGGACACTCGTTCAAGTCGTGTCCTCGTTGATGGCAATCAGATCAAACTGACCTCGCATGAATACCGGCTATTAGCCTATCTCATGCACCATGCTGGCAGGGTCGTCTCGCGTAGTGAACTGGTCGAACATCTCTACGATCAGGACTTCGACCGCGACTCGAATACGATCGAAGTTTTCGTTGGGCGCCTGCGAAAGAAACTCGGGATCGATATCATTCAGACGGTGCGCGGACTTGGCTATGTCGTTGCCGAGCCGGAGGCTGAGCAAGCAGGCAAAGGCGACAAGCCGGGCGCACCCGCACCCAAAACCTCCTGATGCGACGCCTCAATCCGCGACATTGGTCGATCGCGGCGCGGCTGTTCGTTTCGGCTGCGGTGCTCAGTTCGATCATTCTGGTCATCGCTGGCGCGGGTCTTTCCGCGCTCTACCGCAAATCGGCCGAGACGCGCTTTGACGAGCAGTTGGGATTTTATCTTCGCGCTCTTGTCGCCGACATCGCCTCGCCCAGCGAAGAAAACCGTCCCCAGCAATTCGAACTCGGCGAACCGCAATTCGAGATTCCGCTGTCCGGCTGGTATTGGCAGATCACCCGGCTCGACGGCAACGATCCGAATATCATTAGTTCGCGTTCGCTCTTCGCCGAGCGCCTGCCGCAGCTTGTCACCAAGGGTGTTCCAGCCGGCGTGGGCGGTGCGCGCGACGGTTATGTGAAAGGTCCTGACGAAAAAATCCTTCGCATGGTCGAACGCACCATCGATACCGGCGATGAAGGCATCTATCTCGTGCAGGTTGCGGCGACGACGGCGCCGATGGAATCCGAAGTCGAAGGCTTCGAACTCGCGTTGATCGTGACGTTTACGTTGCTCGCCGCGGCGCTTGTCGGTTCGGCGGTGCTGCAGATGCGTTACGGGCTGGAGCCCTTGCGCCGCTTGCAGGAAGGCGTCGCGTCGATCCGGCAAGGGCAGGGCGAAAAGATCGGCGGCGAGTTTCCGCAGGACATTGCACCCCTTGCCTCCGAAGTGAACCTCCTGCTCGACGCCAACCGCGAGGTCGTCGAACGCGCCCGCACCCAGGTCGGAAATCTGGCGCATGCACTGAAGACGCCACTCAGCGTCATTATCAATGAGGCGGACATCGAAAAGGGTCCGCTGTCGTCCAAGGTGCATGAGCAAGCGGCGATCATGCGCGATCAGGTGACTTATTACCTTGATCGCGCGCGGGCCGCCGTGCGTGTCGGCGCCATCGGCAATATGGCGGAGGTTGCGCCGGTGACGACGGGTCTGGTGCGCACATTCGAGAAAATCTATCGCGACCGGGGCATCAATTTCTCGGCGCAGGTCGCAGACAACATCCGTTTTCGCGGCGAGCGGCAGGATCTTGAGGAGATGATCGGCAATCTCGTCGATAACGCCGGGAAATGGGCGCGTCAGAATGTGACCATCGCCATCACGGCTTTGGCCGCCAATCCACAGGGTAAGAAATTCTTTCGCGTCGTCATCGATGATGACGGCGTCGGGCTCGCGCCGGAATTGCGCGAGGCCGCCATGCGGCGTGGCCGCCGATTGGATGAAACGCGGCCCGGATCAGGGCTGGGTCTTTCAATCGTCGCCGACCTTGCCGCTCTCTACGGCGGTGCGCTGCGGCTCGACGCGAGCCCGGCGGGCGGGCTGCGTGCAGAACTGGAATTGCCGGCGGCAGCTTGAATTTACCGTTTAAGAATGAGATGCAATAACATGATAATATACGTAAATATATTTTTTATCAGTTCAAAGTGTTCACGCCTTTGTCGGATGGAAATTCCGGCGAAAAAGGCGTACTGAGCCAGCCGGAAGAGGCACAAGGAAAATCATGCTCTGGAGTTTGTTCGCGCTTTTGACCGGCGGCGCGGTCTTCGCCGTTCTCTGGCCGCTAGCGCGGCCGGCGCGGCGCGATTCTACGGCTCCGGACGTAGCTTTCTATCAGGCGAAGCTCGAAGAGATCACGCGTGATGAAGCGCGCGCCAATATTTCTGCGGAGGAAGCCGCCGCTGCGAAGACCGAGGCGGCGCGCCAACTCCTCGCCGTCAGCGGGAAAGACCCGCACTCATCCGATACAACGGTACAAAGCCCGAAATGGCATTTGCGGGTTGCGGCCGTTATCGCGCTCGTCTTTGTTCCGGCGATCGGGTTTGGATTCTATACATATCTCGGTCATCCGACGTGGCCGGATTTGCCGCTGCAGGCGCGGCTCAACGCACCAGTCGGACGGATGGACGTCAATGCCGCCATCGCCCGGGTTGAAGCCCATCTGGCGCAGCATCCGCAGGATGGTCTTGGCTATCAGGTGCTGGCCCAAGCTCTCTTGATCACCGGGCGCGTGGGCGATGCCGTCAACGCCGCGCAGACGGCGGTTCGTCTGCGCCCCCAAAATGCCGATACGCTGACCGTCTATGGCGAAACGCTCGTCGTCGCGTCGAATGGCATCGTGACGGAAGACGCGCGTCACCAGTTCGAAAAGGCAATCGCCTCCGATCCGCACGAAGCCAAAGCCATGTTCTTCCTCGGCCTCGCGGCCTCGCAGGAAAACGATGCTGTCGCCGCGCGGAAATATTGGGGACCGCTTTTGGCATCGGCGCCACCCAATGCGCCCTGGCGGGCCGATCTCGTCGCGCGGCTCGGGCAACTTGATAAGGGTCTGCCCGCGTCGGGTCAGGCGGCGCGGATCGCGGCCATGTCTCCGGCGCAGCAACAGGCGACGATCCAGTCGATGGTCGATGGCTTGGCGGCACGCCTTGCGCAGAATGGTAACGATATTGACGGTTGGGTTCGTCTCGTTCGCGCCTATAAGGTTTTGAATGAAATCGACAAGGCGCGCGCGGCGCTGAAAACCGCCCGGCACGATTTCGATGGCGATGCCGCTGCGACAGCGCGGATCGATGCGCTGGCGCACGAGCTTGGACTTGAATCATGACCCGGAAAAAGAAGCGCGCGACGCTAATTATTGCGGCGATGGCGGTGCTAGGCACGGCCTTGGGCCTCGTGCTCTATGCGCTGCGCGACAACATCGTTTTCTTTTACGGGCCGAGCGAGATCGTCGCGAAAGACCTGCCGCCGGGCACACGGGTGCGGATCGGCGGTCTGGTCAAAAAGGGTTCTGTCGTCCACGAGGGCCAGGATGTGCGCTTCGACGTCACCGACGGCAAGCATGAGATCGCTGTGACCTATGACGGCGCTTTGCCCGATCTTTTCCGTGAAGGGCAGGGCGTTGTGGCGGAGGGTGTCCTGGCGGCGGGCGGCCTTGACGCTTCGGAAGTTCTCGCCAAGCACGATGAGCGCTATATGCCCAAAGAAGTCGTTGACGCTTTGAAGAAGTCCGGCCGCTGGCAGGAGAATGCAGATATGGGGTCGAGCCAATGATCGTCGAAACCGGCCATTTCGCGCTGATCCTGGCGCTGGCGCTCGCCTGCCTCAATGCGATCGTGCCTCTATGGGGCGTCGCGACACGCGATTCTCGCCTGATGGGTGTCGCGCCGACAGCCGCGCTTGCAGGATTTGGTTTTGTCGCTTTGTCGTATGCTGCGCTGACCTATGCGCACATCACGTCTGATTTCTCGCTCGTCAACGTCTATGAGAATTCGGCCTCGGCGAAGCCGCTGATTTATAAGATCACCGGCGTCTGGGGCAATCACGAAGGCTCGATGCTGCTCTGGGTGCTGATCCTCGCCGTCTTCGCGGCGGCGGTGGCGCTTTCGGCGCGCAGCATGCCGCAGGATCTCCATGCCGCTGTGCTCGCAGTGCAATCCTGGATCAGCGCTGCCTTCCTGCTTTTCATCCTTCTGACCTCCGATCCATTCGTGCGGATGGCCAATCCGCCGATCGAGGGCCAGGACCTTAATCCGCTGTTGCAAGACCCCGGTCTCGCCATCCATCCACCGTTGCTCTATCTCGGTTATGTCGGGCTTTCGATCACTTTTGCTTTCGCAGCGGGCGCACTGATCTGCGGCCGGATTGATGGCGTCTGGGCGCGGCTTGTGCGGCCGTGGACGTTGATTGCCTGGATATTCCTGACGCTTGGCATCGCGATGGGCTCTTATTGGGCCTATTACACGCTCGGCTGGGGCGGCTTCTGGTTCTGGGACCCAGTGGAGAACGCTTCGCTGATGCCTTGGCTCGCTGCGACCGCGCTACTCCATTCCGCGACCGTGATGGAGAAGCGCGAGGCGCTGAAAGTCTGGACGATCTTCCTCGCCATTCTCGCGTTTTCGCTCTCGTTGATCGGTACGTTCATCGTGCGCTCGGGCGTGCTCACGTCGGTGCATTCTTTCGCCAACGATCCGCAGCGCGGTGAATTCATCCTTGCGATTCTCGTGTTCTTCATCGGCGGTGCGCTGCTGCTCTTTGCTTTGCGCGCCAACACTTTGAAACCTGGCGGCTTCTTTGCGCCGGTTTCGCGCGAGGGGGCGCTCGTTCTCAACAATCTCGTGCTGACGACATGCTGCGCCACCGTGTTCGTCGGGACGCTTTACCCGTTGGCGCTGCAATCGTTTACAGGCGAGAAAATCTCGGTCGGTGCGCCGTTCTTCAATGCGACGGTCGTGCCTCTGTTTCTGCCGCTCGTCCTGTTGATGCCCGTTGGTCAAAATCTCGCGTGGAAGCGCGGCGATTTTCTCGGCGCGGCGCAGCGGCTCTATTTCGCGCTGCTCTGCGGCTTGGCGATGGTGTTGGTGCTTGCGGGCTGGCATCATAACGGTCCGCTCACATCGATCATCGTCAGTGGGCTTGGCGTCTATGTGATCGTGGGAGCCTTCGCCGAGATCGTGAGCCGCAGCTTCAGTCGCATCGCGCTGGTCAAGGGCGGCATCGCGCAAGCTTGGCGTCATGCGACGGGCCTGCCGCTTTCGACCTACGGCACGGCCCTCGCGCATGCGGGCATTGGTGTCTCTCTGCTGGGCCTCGCGGGAACAAGCTGGGGCGCCGAAAAAGTGCTCACCATGAAGCCCGGCGACAGCGCCATTGTCGGACCTTACCAATTGACGCTGACAAGCCTTGTCAGTGAGACCGGCCCGAACTTCACCGCGAAGGTCGGCCATGTCGTCATCCGTTCGGACGGACGCGAGATCGCCGCGATCAATCCGGCCGTGCGCTTCTATCCGACCCGGCAGATGAGCCGGGCCGAAGCCGGCATTAAAACGCTCAATCTCGGGCAGGTCTATGTCGGCATCAGCGACGGCGTGAAGCCGGGCACGGTCGATGCGCGCCTCTATTGGAAACCGCTCGTCACATTGATCTGGATCGGCGCCCTCGTCATGGGCTTCGGAGGCCTCCTTTCACTGAGTGATCGCCGGCTTCGGATTGGCGTCGCCCACCGCTTCCGCAAGTTCGCCGGCGCGCAGCAGGCGCCTGCCGAATGAAGTGGCTCTTACGCCTCATTGTGCTTGCGGCCCTCACATTAGGGCCGCTGATCGCGCACGCGGTTCAGCCGGCGGAAATGCTGTCCGATCCGAAACTTGAGGCGCGCGCACGGGCGATCTCCACCGGATTGCGTTGCCTCGTTTGTCAGAACGAGTCGATCGACGAATCCAATGCGACATTGGCGCATGACATCCGCGTGCTTGTCCGCGAGCGTCTGCTCGCGGGTGATAGCGACGAGCAAATTCGCAATTTTCTCGTGTCTCGCTACGGCAATTTCATTCTGCTGAAGCCGCCGTTCGAGCCCGGGACTTATCTTCTGTGGCTGACGCCGCTTATTTTGCTGCTCGCCGGCGGGGGCGCCATTTATCTCAATACGCGGCGAAAGCCGCCCCCAGCGCCAGCAAATCTAACCTCTACCGAAGCGACCAAGCTCGCGCAGATTGTCGGCCATACGGACGATCACTGAGCCTCCTGGCGAGCGAGGATTGCGGGCGTCCAGCGATGGGACTTCGCAACCTTACGAAAGTTTCATTCCCTCGAAATAGCCGCGTAAGCCGGCCGGCGTCATCTTCACGATCAGAGTCGGACGCCAGCGCTCAAGCCCGCGGCCAATCCGGCAACAGGTCGCGGAGCCGTCCGCATTTCGTTTCGAACGCCGTCAGTGGCACAGGAGAAGAAAAAATGACTCAACCGGTTTCTGAAAAGAACCCGCAATCGACGGTGGGAAAAAGACCGCGCCCGTCGCGCTTCGTCCTTCTCAGCACGGTTGCGGCGGTCGCCTTGGGCGGCGCGGTTCTGGGCAACGGCGGATTCTCGAAGGGAACCCCCGGCGCGATTTGGACGACGCCCGCAAACGCTGAAACCGGCTCTGTCGCGCCGCTTCCGGCGAATGCATTCTCCTTCGCCGATGTCGTCGATCATGTCCGCAGCGCGGTTGTTTCCATCAAGGTGAAGATTTCGGAAGTCGCCGACACCGACCAGTCCGATGAGGGAGGTCCGCAACTTTCGCCGGATGATCCGCTAGAAAAGTTTTTCCGTCGGTTCGGCGGTGAGGAAGGCCAGCCTTTCGAGTTCCATCATAACCGCCCGCATACCGAGATGGCGCAAGGCTCAGGCTTCATCATTTCGTCCGACGGTTATGTCGTGACCAACAATCACGTCGTTGACCACGCGACCGAAGTGACGATCACGATGGACGATGGCTCGACGCATCCGGCCAAGGTGATTGGCACGGATAAGCGCACCGACCTTGCACTCTTGAAGATCAAGGGCGGCGGACCGTTCAGCTACGTCAAATTCGCGTCGAAATCGCCGCGCGTCGGCGATTGGGTGATTGCGGTCGGCAATCCGTTCGGTCTCGGCGGCACAGTGACGGCCGGCATCGTTTCGGCCCGCGGCCGCGACATCAATTCCGGCCCGTATGACGACTATCTGCAAATTGATGCGCCAGTGAACCGCGGCAATTCGGGCGGCCCGACCTTCAACACGCAGGGCGACGTCGTCGGCATCAATACCGCTATTTACTCGCCATCGGGCGGGAGCGTCGGCATCGGCTTCGATATTCCGTCGGACGAGGCACGTACTGTTATCGCCGCGCTTGAGAGCAAGGGCATCGTGACGCGTGGTTGGATCGGTGTCGAAATCCAGCCTGTGACATCTGACATCGCCGACAGTCTTGGACTCAAGAGCGAGAAGGGTGCGCTGGTCGCGGACACCGAGAAGAATTCTCCGGCCGCTGCGGCCGGGATCAAGACCGGCGACGTGATCCTCAGCGTCAACGGCGAATCGGTCGATAGTCCGCGCGAACTTGCTCGCAAGATTGCGGCGCTAGGACCCAACGCCAATGCCGCGCTTCTCGTCTGGCACGATGGCTCGCAGAAATCCTTCGACGTCAAGCTCGGCACCCTGCCGAACGAGCAGGTCGCCAAGGCCGACACCGATCAGGATACCGGAACCGACAACCTCACCGCTTTCGGCCTCACCCTGGCGCCCTCTGACTCCGTCCCCGGCGCGGCCGCTGGCGGCGTCGTGGTGACCAATGTCGACCCGGATGGCACCGCCGCACAGAAAGGCTTGAAGGTCGGCGATGTGATCCTCGAAGCCGGCGGCAAAACCGTGAAGACGCCAGGCGAAGTCGCCGGCGTGCTGGGCGACGCAAAGAAGGCGGGCCGCAAGGCCGTCTTGCTGCGGGTAAAAAGCGGCGACGAAACCCATTTCGTGGCGCTCGAGCTCAGCAAGGCGTCGTGATTTCGCTTCGGCTTGCGCGCGGCGGCACCCCCGCCGCGACCGATGTTTTCCACTCCCCGCCGGGAATCGCATAAGCCCCCCGTCTGCGATGCCGGTTTCGGAGGCGGCAGGCCCGGAGTGACCTCCGGCCTGCCGTTTTTTTGCGGAATTGGCTATATGTCGTCTATGCGCATCCTGATCATTGAAGACGATACCGAAGCAGCGAACTACCTCGCCAAGGCATTGCGCGAGGCCGGACATGTCGCGGACCACGCGGCCGACGGCGTCGAGGGCTATGACAAAGCGCGCGATGGCGGTTACGACGTTCTCATCGTCGATCGCATGCTGCCGAAGCTCGATGGGCTGTCCCTGATTGGCGGCCTGCGGGCACAAAAGCTCGAAACGCCGGTGCTCATTCTCTCTGCTCTCGGGCAGGTGGACGACCGAGTGAAGGGGCTGCGCGCCGGCGGCGACGATTATTTGACGAAGCCCTACGCCTTTTCCGAATTGCTGGCGCGAATCGAGGTTCTGGCGCGGCGCAAATCGAGTGGCGCTGGCGAGGAAACAGTCTATCGCGTCGGCGGCCTTGAGCTCGACCGGCTCTCGCACAAGCTCTCACGCAATGGCAAGGAGATCATCCTTCAGCCGCGGGAATTCCGGCTGCTCGAATACCTCATGAAACACGCCGGCCAGGTCGTCACCCGCACCATGCTTCTTGAAAATGTCTGGGATTATCATTTCGATCCGCAGACCAATGTGATCGACGTGCATATTTCGCGGCTGCGCGCCAAGATCGACAAAGGCTTCGAGCCTCAGCTTCTGCAAACGATCCGCGGCGCGGGATATATGATCCGTGACGCCCATCGCTAAACTTCTGAAGTCGACGGCGTTCAAGATTTCGCTCGTCTATATGCTTGTCACCGCGGTCGGAACGGGGCTTGTTCTTGGCCGCGTCGGCTGGAACGTCACGCATCTCATCGATGCGCAGATTCGCCAAACCGTCGATACCGATATCACCGGCCTCTCCGAACAATATTCGGAAGGCGGCATTGCGCAGCTCGTCACCGCCGTCGAGCGGCGCACGCGTCAGCCGAGTGCGGGGCTTTATCTTGTGACGACGCAGGCTGGCGAGCCCATCGTCGGCAATATTTCTTCGTTGCCAGAAGGGGTTTTGTCGCAACCCGGCGTTGTCGTGACCGATTATCTGCGCTCTGGCGATACGGCCGGGCGCCATCGCGCCATCGCGCGAATCTTTTTGTTGCCCGGCGGCTTTCGCCTGCTCGTTGGTCACGACATTGAAGAAGGCATGCGGCTCCGCCGTATCTTCGTCGGTGCTCTGATCACCTCTCTCATCTGGCTCGTCATCATCGGGATGATTGGCGGCCTCTGGATCGCCCGCCGCGTGCTGCACCGCGTTGACCGTATCAACGACAAGGCGCGTGCAATTGTCGGCGGCGACCTCTCCGCACGCTTGCCGCTCGCGGGGACTGGTGACGAGCTCGACCGTCTTGTCGATAATTTGAACTCGATGCTGGATCGGATCGCGCTTCTTGTCGTTGGATTGCGTGAAGTCTCCGATAATATCGCGCATGATCTGAAGACACCGCTGACACGGTTGCGCAGCCGGGCCGAGCAGGCGCTGCAATTCGGCAAATCGCCGGAAGACTATCGGGTGGCCCTCGAAAAGGTCATCGAGGAATCGGATTCGTTGATCCGTATTTTCAACGCGTTGCTGATGATTGCCCGTGCAGAGGCCGGGGCGGGACCCGAGAGCCTTGTCGATTTCGATGCCGCGGATGTGGCACGGGACGTCGGCGAGCTTTACGAGCCTGCGGCCGAAGAGCGTGGCTTGACCCTGAGCGTGACGGCCGAGCCGGGACTGATGCTTTACGGGAGCCGCGAACTTGTCGGGCAGGCGGTCGCCAATCTCGTCGATAATGCGCTGAAATACGGCACGCCGGGCGATGGCGCAGAAGGCGGGGTCAGCATTTCGGCGAAACGCCAGGGCCAGATGATTGAAATCAGCGTTGGGGACCGCGGCCCGGGAATTGCGCCGATCGACCGTGAGCGGGTGCAGGAACGGTTTGTGCGTCTTGAGAATTCCCGGTCGCGGCCGGGTTCCGGTCTCGGGCTGTCGCTGACGGCAGCCGTCGCGCGGCTGCATAAGGGAACGTTGCGGTTTGAGGATAATGCGCCTGGGCTCAAGGCTGTCCTGTCATTGCCGGCAGCGTTGGCTATGCCGCCAAAACTCCCCGCGATTGCGCCGCGCGGAGAAGCGGCCTGACGCCGGGAAGGCGGACGGCCATGCCGGCTGAACTTTTGCCTCTCTATGAGCGGCTGGTGAAAGCCCCCGCATTGAGCGATTCCGTTGTCGCGGAGGCCCGGCTGGCGCCGCTTTGTTCCAGCAGCACCGCGGTCGCGACTTTGGCGGACGTGCCCGCTATCGCAGCGCTTCTCAAAGGTATTGCCGATCATTCGCCTTATCTCTGGAAGCTCGCGGCCGCCGAACCAGGGCGGCTCGCACGGCTTTTGACGGCCGCGCCGGAAACGAGCCTTGCGGATTGCCTGACCGATCTCCGCGAAGCTTTGAAGGGCGTAAACGAAGCGGATGCTATGCGCCTTTTGCGGCGCGCCAAGCAGGACGTTGCACTTCTCGTCGCGCTCGCCGACCTCGGCGGTGTCTGGACGCCCCAGGACGTGATGAATGCGCTGACGCAGGCGGCTGATGTTTTTGTTGCCGGTGCTCTCGATTTCATCCTGCGCGACGAGCATGCGGCCGGGCGGCTTTATCTGGTCGATCCATCACACCCTGCGGAAAATTGCGGCGCAATTGTTCTCGCGCTCGGCAAGCACGGCGGCGGCGAACTGAATTATTCAAGCGACACCGATCTGATCATCTTCTTCGATCCAGCCAGCGCGACGGCACAACATCTGAGTGAGCCCGTATCCACCTTCGTGCGGATGGCGCGCCGGCTCGTCAAAATTTTGCAGGAGCGGACTGCGGACGGCTATGTGTTGCGCGTCGATCTTCGGCTGCGTCCGGATCCGGCTTCGACGGCGATCGCGATTTCGACGCCCGCGGCTTTTTTCTATTACGAGTCCTTCGGGCAGAATTGGGAACGGGCCGCGATGATCAAGGCGCGCCCCATCGCCGGCGATCTCAAACTCGGCACAGCGTTTCTCGAACAGCTGACGCCCTTTGTTTGGCGGCGGTATTTCGATTATGCCGCAATCGCCGACATTCATGCAATGAAGCGGCAAATCCATGCCGTCCGCGGCCATGCCGAGATTGCCGTCGCGGGGCACGATCTCAAATTGGGGCGCGGGGGGATTCGCGAGATCGAATTCTTTGTCCAGACCCAGCAATTGATCTACGGCGGACGGCGGCCGAATCTGCGCGGCCGGGCAACGCTGCCGATGCTCGCCCAATTGCACGAACAAGGCCTCGTCAGTCTTGAGGCGCGCGACGAGCTCGAAGCGGCCTATCTGTTTTTGCGAGAGCTGGAACACCGCCTGCAAATGATAGGCGACGAGCAAACGCAACGTCTGCCGGCCGATCAGCAAGAGCTGGAGCACTTTGCGAATTTCTGTGGCTATCCGGGGACAACGTCTTTCGCCGCCGATCTGACGCATCATTTCGAGCGCGTCGCGGAACATTACGCGCGGCTGTTTGAAGCCGCGCCGGCACTTTCCGGCACGACGGGCAATCTGGTCTTCACGGGCGTCAGCGACGACCCGGGAACCTTGGAGACATTGCGCGGGCTCGGTTTCAAGCGCCCGGAATTGGCGGCGGAAACGATCCGCGGCTGGCATTTTGGCCGCCGGGCGGGCGTCGCTTCGGAGCGCGCACGCGAGGTTTTGACGGAACTCGTTCCAGCATTGCTGGATGCTTTCGCCCATACGGCCGATCCGGACGCCGCGCTCGCCGCTTTCGATCAAGCCCTGGCGCAACGCATCGCGGCTGTCGAACTTCTCTCAATTTTGAGATCGAACGGAAATCTGCGAAATTTATTTGCCGATCTCCTCGGCAGTGCGCCGAGGCTCGCCGATATCATCATCCGGCGGCCGCATGTGCTCGATTCCATGATCGACCGGCATCTGCTGACCGCGAAACTGGACGAGGTCGAATTCGCTCAACGCCTCTCGCGCGTATTGGCGGCGGCCGCCGCGGCGGAAGATGTGCTTGATGGCTTACGGGATTTCCGCCAGGAGGAATCTTTTCTTATCGGCCTGCGACTTTTGACGGCCGATCTGACGCCGCGCGAAGCGGGCGCAGCCCATTCGGCGCTGGCCGCCGCGATCGTGCGCGCTATGCTCGCGCATATGACCAGTGAGTTCGAAGCGCGTTTCGGCAACGTCCCAGGTGGACGTTGCGTCATTCTAGGCATGGGTAAGCTCGGCTCGCACGAAATGACCGCGGCGTCAGATCTCGACCTGATCGTGATCTACGATTTTGACGCGGCGCATCCCGACTCCGATGGCGCCACGCCGTTGCACGCGACCAATTACTATACGCGGCTGTCGCAACGTCTTATCTCCGGTCTCACGGTCGCGACGCGGCGCGGTGGGCTTTACGATGTCGACATGCGCCTACGGCCATCGGGGCGACAGGGGCCTCTCGCGGCGCAGTTCGAGAGCTTCCTTACATATCAAAAGACCGAAGCCGAGACGTGGGAGCATATGGCGTTGACCCGCGCCCGTGTCATCGCCGGCGATGTATCGCTCGCTATTGAGGCCGAAACCGCGCTGCGGAAGATATTGACGATGCCACCGCGCGCGAACTTGCGCAAAGACGTCCGCGACATGCGCCGCCTGATCGCCAAGGAGAAGGGCGAAAAAGATCCGCTTGATTTGAAATATGCGGCTGGCGGCCAGGTCGATCTCGATTTTCTCGCGCAATATCTTTGTCTGAAACATGCACATGCGGCCCCAACGCTCCCCACGGGCGCACCGGCGGATATTTTTGCGCGCGCGCAATCGCTAGGCTTTTTAGCGGTCGCGGATGCGACGAGTCTTTTGGCGGCCAATCAGCTTTACGCGCACGTCACACAAGTGCTCCGCGCGATTCTCGAAGGCAATGTTCGATTGGCGCAGGCGGGCGATGCCGTGAGACGACGCCTCGCGACGGCGCTGAACCTGCCGAGCTTCGGCCAGCTTGAGGCGGAGCTTTTGGAAACCGAAGCGCGGGTAGGCGCAATCTTCAATACGGTCGTCGGCTGACTTGTATTTCTGGCCGCGATATTGCGCGCCCAGCCACATGCGGCTGGACGCTGGTCAGCGGGCGCCGGGCCGCCGGCTTGGACGCGACAGCGAAGGCGGGTTTTTCGATGGGAAGATGGACCTGCACGATCGTGCCGTGGCCCGGAGTCGAGCGGATGCGGATCGACCCGCCATGCAACGCGACGAGCGAGCGGGCGATGGCGAGACCGAGGCCCGCGCCCTTCATGCCGTTGGCGAGCGGTGCATTCCATTGCTCGAACGGCCGGCCAAGCCTTTCCAAAGCCGCCGGCGCTATACCCACCCCGTTGTCCTCGACATAGACATTCAAAGCGCCATTGACGTGACGCGCGCGAATATTCACGCTCCCATGTTCGGGCGTGAATTTCACCGCGTTATGCAAGAGCGCGGCGATAACCCGTTCGAGGGCCGCGGAATCGGCATGAAGTCTGGCGGTGGCCGCGATCTGGCTTGTCAGCGCAATCGACTTCTCGCGTGCTGCCGCTTCGATGCCTTGCAGCGCGGCGGACACGATCGTGCCGATTGCGACCTCGGCTTTCTGCAATTTGACACGCCCGGCATCGAGCCGCGACATTTCAAGCACATCTGAAATCAGTGCCAGCAATTGCTGACCGCTGCTTTGGATATCCTTGGAATAATCGAGATAGCGCGCGGGCAGGGCGCCGAAGACTTCGCCGATCATCATGTCCGAGAACCCGATGATCGCATTAAGCGGCGTACGCAGTTCGTGGCTCATGTTGGCAAGAAACTCGGATTTCGCTCGGCTTGCGGATTCGGCCTCGGCTTTTTGTTCGAGATATTTCTCGGCAAGTTCTGCAAGCTGCTGCGCCTGATGCTCGAGCGTCTGACGTGACTTGTGCAAATCCGCGACCGTTGCGGTGAGGCGCCGCTCGGAGTCGAGCAATTGGCTTTCGTGCCGCTTGAGGGCGGTGATGTCGGTGCCGATCGAAACGTAGCCGCCATCCTTGGTGCGGCGTTCATCGATCTGCAGCCACCGGCCGTCACCGAGTTGCGCTTCGTAAGTCCGCGCGCCGATAGAGGGTCGTTCGCCGAGGGCGAATTGCGATTGAACCAGCGGCGACGTTCCTTGCGCCATCACCTGTTGATAAGGCTGCCCGCTGATGACGGCGGTGTCGGGAAGATTGTGAAATCGCTGGAACTTGGAATTGCACATGACCAGCCGATTTTCTCTGTCCCAAAGAACAAAGGCTTCGGAGACGGTTTCCAGTGCATCCCGCAGCCGCATATTTGCCGTGGCTGTCCGTTCGGCGAGAATCTTTTGCTCTGATGTATCGACGGCGATGCCGACGAGATGCGCGGCTTCGCCTGGCCCCTCACGTACGATTTCGGCGCGCGCCCGCAGCCAGATCCAATGGCCCTTGGCGTGTCGCATCCGGAACGAATGATCGATGGCTTTGGCCTGTGAGTCCGCGAGCATTTCAGCGACATGGGCGAGATCGCCGTCGTGCGGATGAACCAGCGCATTGATCTCGCCAAAGGAAAGAAAGGCCCGCTCCGGCTTCAGGCCAAGCATGTCGTACATCGAATCCGACCAATAGACATGGCCGCGGGCGAGATCCCAATCCCAAAGTCCGCAGCGGCCGCGATTGAGGGCGGTATCGATCCTGTCGCGAATGCGGTTGCAGAAAATATCGGCCTTACGCGCCCGCGCCGCTTGCCAAAAGTACGCCACAGCGACGGACAGAAGCACAACGATCGTGGCCAAGAATGCCGCCGCCATCCGCAGGATGCCGTCGCGCCAGTCAGCCAGCACGGCGCTGATCGGATGCACGAAGGCAATCTGACCGTACGGCGCTCGCAAAGTCCGCACAATCGCCAGGGCATCCGTGCCGTCATCAAGACGGACGCGCAGAACACCGCCGCGTTCGGCCAGACTCGTCAACAACCGTCCGCTGCCGAGACAATCGGCCAGTGCGCCGCCATGGTGAAGCGCCTTCGGCAGTGCCGCGACAATGTTGCCCTTGTTATTGCTGATGAAGATGCGGCGGCCGCGCATGAGGGCACGGGCGGGGAGGGCGTGTAGCAACGCCACACTGGGATCGCGATCCGACGCTTTGGCGAGACCGACGAGGTCGTTCGCCGTCGCGGCGGCGACGAGTTCGAGATCATCTACTGCCGCGGCGATGGCGCGGTCGTGCGCGTCGAGAAGGATGATGATGAGTGTTGCGCTTAGCGCGGCGACGAAGAGGCCGACGAGCGCCGGAACAGCCAATCTGAGCCAGGGCTCAAACTGAAGATAGGTTTGATCGGAGGCCTTCAGGCGAGAGGCCTTTGGCTGCCTGGCGTAAGACAGATCAGCGCGTGCCAACAGGCCCGCTGCATCCGCACGGATCATCGTGGAGCCCCCTCGAAACGATCCGAAGTCGATGTGCCGCATCTCTTCGAATCCGACACATCTGAATCCGAGAGCGGTGATTTGTCCAGAGATTAATGAATCCTGAAAAGAAAATTGATTAGGTCAGGCGAGCGAGCGCTCGACGATATCCTTGACGTCTGCCGACAGACGCCCGTGTGATGCAACGCGACGCAACGCATTTTCCGCCAGTAAACGCCGATGCGCCTCAAGCGCCCGCCAGCTTTTGAAAGCCCCCAGAAGCCGCGCCGCGACCTGCGGATTTTTCTCATCGAGCTGCAAGACTATCGACGTCACGAACTCGTAGCCGCTGCCATCCGGCGCATTGAATTGCGTCTGATTACCAGCCGCGAAGGCGCCGATTAAGGCACGGGTGCGATTGGGATTTCCGATCGAAAAGCCGGGATGCTGCATCAGATTTTTGACGCGGGCGAGTGTGCCGGATTCAGGGATGGCCGCTTGCAAGGCGAACCACTTGTCGATGGCGAGCGGCTCGTTCCGGTAAGTCTCGTAATAGGCTTGCAGGGCCGCTTCACGCGCTGCGCCGGGTTGGAGCGCCATGATGTTGAGCGCGGTGATTTTGTCGGTCATGAAGCGTGCGCGTGCGAACTGTGTTTCGGCGAGCGTAACCCCCTCGGGATTTGCGGCTGCGTAAAGATCGAGTGCTGCATTGCGCAAAGCGCGGCGCCCGGCTGCGGCCGAATCGGGCGAATAGGCGCCGTCATCGGCGAGAGAATCATAGATCGCGCGGAGTTCCGCGGTGAGGCTGCTACCGATCGCTTGGCGCAACGCTTTTCGCGCCACGAAGATCGCATCGGGGTCGACGTGGTTGCCGATCTCGCGGGCAATGTCGGCCTCGCCCGGCAACGTCACGACTTGCGCGGCGAACGCAGGGTCGGCAGCGCTCGTCTTCAGAACATGGCGCAAGGCTTCAATGAAACGCGCGTCCGAGACCGGTCCATCCCCAGCGCGAACCTGCTCGACTGAGCGCAGAAGCAGCCGTGTCGCATAGGTCTGCGAAGCCTGCCAGCGGTTGAAGCTGTCGCCGTCATGCGCCGTCTGCGCGATGAGGTCTTCTTCGCTTGCGGCATAGGCGAGGCTCACCGGCGCGGAAAAGCCGCGCAGCAACGAGACGACAGGCTGTTCCGACAGCGCGTGGAAAACAACACGCCGCTGCGGCGTCGTCAGTTCGATCAAGCCTCCGACAAGTTCATCGGCGCTCGCCCCGTCTTGCGGCCCCGTCACGAGGTCGAAGATTTTACCGTCACGGCTCAAGAGGCCAAGTTCGATCGGGATGACGAACGGCAGCTTTTGGTCTTGGCCCGGCGTCGGCTTGCTGCTTTGCGCGAGATCGAGGGTCAACGCCTGCGTCGCTGGATCGTAATTGGCGGCCACTTCGACGAGCGGCGTACCGGCCTGCGTGTACCAACGGAAGAACTGCGTCAGATCGCGGCCTGAAACTTCGGCGAAACAGGCAATGAACTGTTCGACCGTCGCCGCCGTCCCATCATAACGCGCAAAGTATAGGTCCATCCCGGCGCGAAACTTTTCCGCGCCGATCAACACCTTCAACATGCGGATGATTTCGGCACCCTTTTCGTAAACCGTCGCCGTGTAGAAATTATTGATCTCATAATAGGTTTCGGGCCGGACGTTATGCGCGAGCGGGCCAGCATCCTCGGGGAATTGCTGCGCCCGCAAGGTTCGTACATCGGCGATGCGGCGCACCGCGCGCGAGCGCATGTCGGCCGAGAATTCATGGTCGCGGAAGACCGTGAGGCCTTCTTTCAGACAAAGCTGAAACCAGTCGCGGCAGGTGATCCGGTTGCCGGTCCAGTTATGGAAATATTCGTGGGCGATGACGGCTTCGATCTGCGCATAATCGCCGTCGGTCGCGGTCTCGGGCGAGGCCAGGACGTATTTATCGTTGAAGACGTTGAGGCCTTTGTTCTCCATCGCGCCCATGTTGAAGTCGGACACCGCGACGATATTGAAGACGTCGAGATCATATTCGCGGCCGAATGCTTCCTCGTCCCAGCGCATCGAGCGTTTCAGCGCGTCCATCGCATAGGTGGCGCTGGCTTCCTTGCCGTGCTCGACGTAGATGCCGAGTTTCACTTCGCGGCCAGACGCCGTGACGAATGTGTCGTGGATCGCGCCGAGATCGCCGCCCACCGCCGCAAAGAGGTAGCAGGGCTTGGGAAACGGGTCGTGCCAAACGGCAAAATGGCGCGTCGTGCCTTCGATCGCGCTCGCGGCGGTCATGTTGCCGTTCGAGAGCAACACCGGCGCCTCGCTTATTTCAGCCTCAAGCCGCACCGAATAGACGCTCAGCACGTCGGGCCGGTCGAGGAAATAGGTGATACGGCGAAAGCCCTCCGCCTCGCACTGGCTGCAATAGGCCAACCCGGTGCGATAAAGCCCCATGAGCTGCGTATTGGCGGAAGGGTTTAGCTCGGTCTCGATCTCGAGCGTGAACGGCTCGTCCGGCGGCGACGCGATGGTCAGCCGGTCGGGCGTCACGAAATTGGCATTGGTGTCGAGACCGGCGCCGTCGAGCACCAAACGCTTGATCTTCAACCCGTCACCGTCGAGCACGAGATCCGCACCCGCGTTGCCCTTCGGATTGGGCCTTATGCTGAGCCGGGAGACGACGCGCGTTGCGTGCTGGTCAAGCCGAATGTCGAGGTCTACGCGGTCGATCAGATAGTCCGGTGCGCGATAGTCCGCGAGGCGGATCGGTTGGGCGACATCGGTACGCATCTGGGCCTCGCAGCGGGACGGAATCTCAACGTTGTGAGGATCATAGAGATTCCGATGCGGGGCGCAAACGTGCGACGGTCAACCAGATTTTGCCTCGGCGCCGATGATGGCGCGGCGGATATAGATGGCGGCCGCGACATTGCCGAGACCAAGAAACGCCAGCAGCGCAGGCTCGCCGAGGCTAAAGAAACGGCTTTGCAGCCATGCGGTCAAAAGCGAGCCCGCGACCATGAACAAGGCGTTCTGAATGTTCACCGCCGCGACCGTGCGCGCGCGTTTATCTGGCGCCGCGCGCGCCTGGATCGCGGAGAACAACGGCACGACAAAGAGACCACCTGCCGCCGCCAAGCCAAAAACTTCCACAGCGATCATCAGGCCTCGTGCGGTTGCGAAAAAGCTACCGAGACTTGCATCGCTGGCGTGCGGGGCAGGGATGCCGCGCGTGGACAAAGCCAAGGCGAGGAGAAAGACGGCCATGCCGATGGCGGCTGCGGGCGCCGGTGCAAGACTGATGCGGCCTCTTGCGAGCAGCGCCGCCGCGATCGATCCCGCGCCGATGCCAAAGGCGAAGAAGCCGCTGATCGCGGCTTCGACCGCGATGCCGCCGCTGGTCGCGTTACGGACCGCCACCGGCACCAGCGATAGCGCGACGGCGCCGGTCAGCCAGAACCACGAGACCGCCAGCCCGGGCCGCCAGAGCTTCGGCTCAGCATGTAATTCGCGAAGAAGCTCGACTGTCGAAGCCAGAATATTGCGGTGGACCGGCAAACCCAGCGCTGCGGCGCCTTTGCGCGGTATGAAAAGGCTTGTCGCATAGGCCGCGAGAGCGACAAGCATCAATTGGCCAACGATGAGGCCCGGCGCGAGAGCTTTGTCCGCCGCGAGCGCGCCGGCGACGAGGCCAAGGAGGATCGCGAGAAAGGTCGCGGCCTCGACCAGAGCGTTACCCGCGGGCAATTCCCGCGTTTCCAGATTCTCTGGCAGAAACCCGTATTTCACCGGCCCGAAGAGGGCCGCGATTGTTCCGAGTCCGCAGAGCGCAACATAAAGAAGCGGCAACGAGCCAAACCACACGCCCGCCGCCGCGATGGCCTGCACGAAGATCTCGCCGATCTTCAGTCGACGTGCGACCAGCGCCTTATCATGAGCGTCCGCTAACTCACCGGCGAGTCCCGAGAGGAATACCGATGGCAGGATGAAAACACCGATAGCCAGCGTGATCAGCGCGCCGGCATTCTCTCGGCCGAGCCTGAACAGGATCAGCGTCGCCAGAAGATTGCGAACGAAATTGTCGTTGAAGGCCGAAAGGAACTGGCACCAGAACAGGCCCGCAAATCGCTGGCTGCGGAGGAGGGAAAGGAACATGCGGTCTTAGCGCAAAGGTTCGGCGTGGCCAACGAGCCGCGCGATCGCCGGAAATTCTTCGCGCACTTTATGTTCGAGCGCATCGACTGCCTGGTGAACCACGGCGACGCTGGTACGCGGATCGGCGCGGCAATGATAGTTCACGACGAGCCCTGATGCCGTCTTGCGAGCCCGGACGTTGTGAATATCTTCGATGCCGCCGCTCGCCGCGGCAGACAGTGCAGCGGCAATCGCGTCGCGTGTGTCTTCCGGTGCATCTTCGCCGGCGAGTTCGTGTGGCTCGAGCGGTTCTATATGCGTATCGATCTCGACGTCCGAACCTAGCTCCTTGCGAGCCTCGGCCTCCAGGCCTGAGGCGATGCTATGCGCCTGGCCGAGTGGCATCGTGCCATCGACTTCTATGTCGCAGGATAGGGCGATCTTGCCGCAGACCTGCTGGACGATGACGTGATGGATGGCGACATGCCGTTTCGCCGCGATGAGCAGCAGCCGTTCGACAACGCTCTCGTCGTCGAGCGCGACCGGCGTTGTTTCAACCGTCAATTCCACATCAGGATGCGTTGCGGCGATGGCGGCGCTGACATTACCCTTGATGGCCGTCACGCCGTCCTGCGGCAATGTGCGGGGCACGCGGATTGCAATATCGCCGAGCACGTTGGCGCCGACCGGACGCAGCCGCAGGCTGTCGACACCGATGACGCCGGGGACGCGCAGCGCCGCCGCGCTGATACTTTCGGTGAGGCCGGGCGGCGCGGCATCGGTCAAGGCATTTATGGTGCGTCTGGCAAGATTGAAACCGGCGATACCGATAAACACGGCGACCCCAAGGGCGCCGATCGAATCGCCCTGCCAAAAACCGAAATGCACGGCAAGAAGTCCAAGCAGAGCAAACGTCGACGCGACGATGTCACTTGCGAAATTCAGAGCGTCGGCCGCAAGGGCCTCGCTTCTGGTCTCTTTGGCGATCTTGTTAAGTGAGTACCAACGCGAAATATCGACGATAATCGAGACGATCAGAACCCCGAAGGCTAAGGTGCCAGGAACGACATTGACGTATCCAGTCATGAGCCGATTGACGGCGGTCGCGAAAATATAGACCGCCAGCCCCAGCAAAAATCCCGTCTGGGCCAAAGCTGCGAGCGTCTCGACCTTCGCATGCCCATAATGGTGCGTGTCGTCAGCCGGCTTGTTCGCAATGCGAATGGCGACGAAGCTGAAACAAACGATGGCGATATCGCCAATGTTGTTGGCAGCTTCCGACAGCAAGGCAAGCGAGCCTGACATAAGGCCGGCGACAAGCTTGCCGACGGCAAGAAGAGTTTTCACGCCAACTGAAACGAGGGCGGCCCGCTCTTTTATGTCGTTATTTTCGATCACGAGCGTCTTCCGCGAAAGCTATTTCATCTCTGATGGCGGCATATTCGGCGACCGCGAGCGGCACGCTAGCCGCGATAGGGGCAGGCGCAGCTCTTTCCTTGATGCGTTGAGCCTGATCCATTGCGCGTCCGGCGCCTAATGAGAGATAAAGCCGCGGCGGCGGGCGGGTTCTAGCAGCCTCGACCCGCGAACGGCAAGGCTTCCAGCCATCAGCAGGTGCGCAAATGGAATATCTCCACACCATGGTTCGTGTCACGGACCTCGACCAGTCTCTCGATTTTTATTGCGGCAAGTTCGGCCTTGTCGAAATGAACCGCATCGTTAACGAGAAAGGCCGCTTCACTCTGGTCTATCTCGCCGCACCCGACGACGCGGAGGCGGCCAAGGCAACCAAGCGGCCGCTCATCGAACTCACCTATAATTGGGATCCGGAAACTTACACAGGCGGACGCAATTTTGGCCATCTCGCGTTTGCGGTCGATGATATCTATGCGACCTGCGAAAAATTGCAGAAAGCGGGCGTGACGATCAATCGGCCGCCGCGCGACGGATACATGGCCTTTATCCGTTCACCGGATGATATCTCGATCGAACTCTTGCAAAAAGGCGGCGCGAAGCCCGCACAAGAGCCGTGGCAGTCCATGTCCAACACGGGCGTCTGGTAGATTAGAGCTTCTTCTGTTTGCTGGCGGATTTTTTCGTCGGCACCGCCCGCGGCGCTGCAACGAGCGCCGCGACAACATCGGACTGATAGCCGTAGGACTTGAAGCGCTCGACCGTGATCGCAATCTCCTCATCGGGCAGGATGTGCGGCCGGCCGACGCTGCGGGCGATCACGTACATTTTCGCCAATGTTTCAAGTTCGACCGCACGCCACATCGCCTGGCCAAGATCGCGCCCGGTCACGACCATGCCGTGCTGACCAAGCAAAACGCCGTGGCGATCACGCAATCCTTCGATGACGAGATCGGACAGCTCCTGTGTGCCATAAGGCGCATAAGGTGTGCACCGCACATTGGGACCGCCAAAGGCGGCAACCATATAATGCGCCGCGGGAATTTCTTCGCGCAACATCGAAAGCGCTGTCGCGTAGACCGAATGTGTGTGGATCACGGCACCGTCATCGGGACGGGCACGAAGAATATCGAGATGCATACGCCATTCGCTCGAAGGCTTTTGCGGGCCTCGCCAGGCGCCATCGTTTGCCGAAAGCGGCATGAGGGCGACCATTTCGGGTGTCAAACGGTCGTAGGGGATGCCGCTTGGCGTGATGAGCATCGCGTCGCCGGATCGGACAGATAGGTTGCCGGACGTGCCCTGATTGATTTGGAGTTTTTCCAGATCACGAGAGGCCTCAACCAGAGCGTGGCGAAGTTTGGCTTCCGTCATTGCGTCGCTGCCGTTTTAAGCCGAATGGAAAATATTTTTCGCAAACCGGAACCCGATGGACGTCTGCGAGTTGGGGTATTTGCGCTCGGCTTGGCTGCCTGTTCGAATTGTGCGACCGCGATCTGTCAAGATGATAATCGCTCCAGACAAGACATAAACATTTAGTGCAATTTCGCGCTGGTTCTTGGGAGATCATTATCATTACATCGCGGCGCACACAAAGCCGTTCAAAAATTCTTCCCCATAAGCAAAGTTTGACTCGACAACGACGAAGTTTGGCGCATTCTTCGCGTGCTGTGCCGATACTCGCTGCTCACTTCAAATGTTCGTTGTGAGCGAGCCCATCTCAAACTCTGAGAGTGCTCATTCCAGCATGGCCAATTTTTAATATTGCATTTGGATGACAACGCACAACGCCGTGAGGCGGTAACACGAAAGAATCGCGTTACCGTCACGAGTTTGCCGAGTTCGACCGTCATTGGTTTTTTGTCGCCGCCGATGACGAAGATGCGGCCTTTGAAACGGCAGCGATGAACTAGATTCTTTCAAATTCAGAAAGACTCTAAGTGTCGCAAACGCGGGAGACATCCATCTAAGCCGGATGTCTCATCGAGTTTGCAAAAGCAATGCAAAGGAGGCTTCAATGTCGATCGATGAAATCGTTCACACATGCTCGAACGAGAATGTTGCGCGAGCGGCTGTGGCTTCGATCGGAGTTTCCTTTGCTTCGAGAGTCCGATCGGCTGCCGACCTTTTGGGTGTGAGCACCGGCCTATTCGCTGCGCGGGCCGTACGTACGTTTGCCGCGGCGGCGCCTATCGACGAGCAGCGCGAAGTCGTGCGTGCAATGTTTCGCGCCGACCAGCCAATCCTGCGCGGGCTTGAGGCGATCCTGGAACGCGAATTGGATGATGTCAGTTCGCTCGATGGTCGCGAGTGGCGGCCACTCAAGCCTGCGATGTCGAGCGACGCCGCCAGGGACTTTTGCTGTCCTTGATCTCTGGCTCTTCGCCGGGCTGGTAGAAATGCGTCATCACCGGCTTGCGGCCGGATTCGAGCAATTTGATCGTTACGACGTCTTTGATATCGAGTGAATCGAAGCCAGAACGACCATAAAGCTGAGCCTGATCGAAGAGGATGTCGCCGACGGCTCGGAGTTCGCCGGCGAATTTATAGCGGTCGCGGAGGATTCGCGCCGTCGAATAACCCCGCCCGTCAGTGAATTTGGGGAAACTCACCGCAACGAGCGACAGCCGTGGCAAATCCTCGGCAATCATCTCCGCTGTTTCGCCGGGTTCGAGCACGACACCAAAGGCGATATTGCTGCTCTTTTGCTCCGCCGTAAATCGCCGCCATTCGGCGAGGCTCAAAAGCACATGACCTTCTTCTGGAAGTTCGTCGGCCTCAAGCCGGCGCCAGGAATCGCTCTCAAACTTTCCGTCGCGATAAAGCGCCATAATCAGATATCCGCACCGGCTTCGAGAGTTTCGGGAACATGCACGCCGCATTCCGTTTTGCCGCGGCCGCGCCAGCGCCCGGCGCGCGCATCTTCGCCGGGGCGAACCGGGGACGTGCAGGGAATGCAGCCGATCGACAGATAACTCTTTGCGACCAGCGGGTGCGGCGGCAGATCGTACTTCTTGAAATAAGCTTTTATGTCGTCGGGCGTCCACGTCGCGAGCGGATTGAGCTTGATGCGCTCGCCGTCGCTTTCAAACAATGGCAATGCGGCGCGCGTCGCTGCCTGAAAGCGTTTACGGCCGCTAATCCACGCGTCGTAATTTTTAAGTGCCTTCGCCAAGGGTTCGACTTTACGAATCGCGCAACAACGATCGGGGTTGCTGGACCAGAGGAAAGTCTCGGGGTCTTCCTCGGCGAGTTGCCTTTCGTCTGGTTTCAGCTCGATGACGTTGGTCAGGCCGAGACGTGCGACGAGCGCGTCGCGGTATTCGAGTGTTTCCGAAAACAGATGCAAGGTGTCGAGAAAGAGAACCGGCGTCGCTGGATCGATCGCCGAAGCCATGTGCAGAAGCACCGCCGATTCGGCGCCGAAGCTCGAAACAAGCGCGATTCGACCGGGAAACAGGTCCCCGATCGCAAGCCGCAAAAGCTTCTCCGCACCGAGCGCATAAAAGCGATCGGACAAGCGCGCGGCCGCAACCTGATCGCCGAACAGCAGGCCGTTAGGCGTGCTCATAGACCGCTTCCTTGAAGGGCGCGACGCCGACGCGCTGATAGGCCGAGAGAAAATCTTCGTCGCGATTCTTGCGAACCTTGAGATAGGTGTCGACAATCGTCTCGATCGCATCGACAATCGTTTCGCTCGAAAAGCCCGGACCCAAAACGTCGCCAAGGGCGCAGTTTTGGTCGGCGGAGCCGCCAAGCGTGATCTGATAGGTTTCGACGCCTTTCTTCTCAAGCCCGAGAATGCCGATATTGGCGACGTGATGGTGGCCGCAGGCGTTGATGCAGCCAGATATATTGATGTGCAGCTCGCCAATGTCGGCAGCGCGGCCATTCTCTCCGAAACGTTCGGAAATGCGCTGCGCAATTGGGATCGAGCGTGCCGTCGCCAGCGCGCAATAATCCAGCCCGGGGCAGGCGATGATGTCGGTGACGAGGCCGATGTTGGCAGTCGCGAGGCCGATATCTTTCAGCTTGTCATAGATGGCTGCCAAATCGTCGAGCGCGACATGCGCCAGGACGAGATTCTGCTCATGTGCGACGCGGATTTCGTTGTGCGCGTAGGTTTCTGCGAGATCGGCGACCGCCTCCATCTGCTCGGCGGTGATGTCGCCGGGGATGCCGCCGATCGGTTTCAGCGAGATCGACACGACGCCGTAACCCGGCACCTTATGCGCGACGACATTCTGCGCGACGAAATGCGCGAACTCGGCGTCCTGCGCACGGCGTCCCTCGAAATTCTGCGCCGGCACCGGCCGCGGCGGCAAATCAGGCAAGGCGAAATAAGACTTGAATTGCTCGATGATGTCCGGGGTAAGAACGAGATCTGGATTTTGACTGATCGCGAATTCTGCCTCGACTGCCTCGCGCATCGCGTCGGCGCCCTTTTCGTGGACGAGGATTTTGATGCGCGCTTTGTATTTGTTGTCGCGCCGCCCTTCGAGATTGTACACGCGCAGAATCGCAGCGGTGTAATTCAGAAGGTCGGCTTTCGGCAGGAAGTCACGGATTTTGTGGGCAATGAAGGGCGAACGACCAAGGCCGCCGCCGACATAAACCCCAAAGCCGATCTCGCCCGCGGCGTCGCGGACGACCTGCAAGCCGATGTCATGCACCTGAATCGCAGCGCGATCGTGTGGCGCGCCCGAAACCGCGATCTTGAATTTGCGCGGCAGATACGAGAATTCCGGATTGAGCGACGACCATTGGCGCAGAAGCTCGCAATACGGCCGGGGGTCTTCGATCTCGTCTGCGGCGGCGCCTGCAAATTGATCCGACGTCGTATTGCGAATGCAATTGCCCGATGTCTGAATGGCGTGCATTTCGACGCTGGCGAGGTCGTTCAGAATATCCGGGCAATCGGCGAGGGCAGGCCAGTTGTACTGGATGTTCTGCCGGGTCGTGAAATGGCCGTAGCCTTTGTCATAGCGGCGCGCGATATGGCCGAGCATCCGAAGCTGGCGCGGCGACAAGGTGCCGTAGGGAATCGCGACGCGCAGCATATAGGCATGAAGCTGCAAATAGACGCCGTTCATCAACCGCAACGGGCGAAACTGTTCTTCGGTCAGTTCGCCAGACAGACGGCGTGCAACCTGATCCTTGAACTGCTCAACTCGCTCAGCCACGAAGGCAGCGTCGAAGTCGTCGTAGCGATACATACTAGCTCCGCGTCGCCGCGATGGGCGATGTCTTGAAAGCGATCGTCGGGCCGAGTTCGCGGATGGCATTGCGCAAACTGACGGCATGAAGCCCATCCACGCCTTGCTCCACCGGTATGGCAAAGGCGTCGACGACCTCATTGGCCGCAATGGCGGCTTGCGCCTGGCGAAGCCCAGCCTCGACATCCGCCGGTGTGGCGAAGACGGTTGCGGATGCCAGCGATTCACCCCAATTCCCTTGAGAATTGAGGTAGACGACGGTGCCATCGCTAAGCCGGTTGGCCGAAACGACTTGCATCACGCTGCATTTTCCCAAAAAAGTGAACGCGAGTGGGATATAGGTCATGCTGGCGAATTTCGCCAGAAATTTGTGACAATTGATCTATATAACATTCTGAAATCGTAATTCTTGCTGGACTCATGAACTGGGGCAGAATTCGTGTCCCTGGGAGGCATTTTGTTTTTTGGGATCGACTTCCATCCGCTGATCGTCCGGCACGGATATGCCGTGGTCTTTTTTGTCGTTCTGCTCGAAGGTGCGGGCTCGCCGCTTCCGGGTGAAACGGCGCTCGTTTTGGCCGCGGTCTACGCTGGCGCGACGGGGAGGCTCGATATCGCAACGGTTCTGCTTGTTGCTGTGGTTGGCGGCATCCTTGGCGGGACGATCGGCTATTGGATCGGCCGCAGTGTCAGTAGCGATTTTTTACGCAGATACGGAAAGTGGATTGGATTGACCGAGAATCGGCTCGCGCTGGGGCGGCATCTATTTCAGAGCCACGGCGGCAAGATCGTCTTCTTCGGCCGGTTCATTGCCGTTCTGCGTATCGTTGCTGCGCTGCTCGCGGGCCTCAATCGATATGATTTCGGGCGGTTTTTTCTGTTCAATGGGGCCGGCGTCATCACCTGGGCCGCGATCATGGGGCTCGGCGGCTATTTCTTCGGCGACGCGATGACCCGGGTCAGCGGACCATTGGGTGCCATCGGCTTGGCCTTTGCTGCCGCGGTTGTCGTGGGGTTTTTTATTGTCCTGCGCCGGCAGGAAAAGAAATTCGAATCGAAACTCTCCGAAGATGCTTTTGCGAAAGATGGCGAAGCAAAATTGGAAACGACCGACCCCTCCTGAGCAGCGTCGGTTGCGCTGGAACAGCCACCCATCAAAGGCGTTCGCTCCCAAAGGAGGCGCCGATGATGGCCATGAAAAAGACGCCAGTTTTTTCGCGGTTTGGTGCAGCTTTGCTGATCGTGGCGGCGCCCATGGGCGCGGCTTTTGGGCAGACGCCGGGCTCCGCTGCGAAACCGAGCACAACGATTCCGGACAAGCAGCATCTCGGCCCCGTCAATCCGCCGCACGCAGGCGTGGTGAAGCCGCCGCATGACACCGATCCTGATATGACCAAAAAGCCGCCGCCACAGGATCCGGCGGAAACGCCGGTAATCCCGCCGTCGGCGACGCCGGGCGGTAGCGAAGCTAAATAGCTACGCCGTCGTGCCGAAGAGATCGTAGGCGTCGGCCCGCTCGATCTTGACCTGAACAATATCGCCCGGGCGTAGCGGCCGGCGGCTGGCGATGTGGACTTTGCCATCGATCTCCGGCGCATCGGCCTTGCTGCGGGCCTCGGCAACCGTCGGGCCGGCCTTATCGACAATTGCCTGAATATGGCGGCCAACTTTGCGCTTCAGCAGATTCGCGCTGATGGCCTGTTGATGCTGCATCAAGCGCCCGTAGCGCTGTTCGGCTATGTCCGCCGGCACTGGAGGGAGTCCGAGGTCATTGGCCGGGGCGCCGCCAACCGGCTCGTATTTGAATGCGCCGACGCGGTCGAGCCGCGCCTCGGTCAGCCAGGTCAGCAAAAGCTCGAAATCCTCGTCCGTTTCGCCGGGAAAGCCGACGATAAAGGTCGAGCGCAGGGCGAGATCGGGGCAGGCGGTGCGCCAGGACTTGATTCGGTCGAGCGTCTTTTCCTGGTCGCCGGGGCGCCGCATCGCCTTCAGGACCTTCGGGCTCGCGTGCTGGAACGGAATGTCGAGGTAAGGCAGCACCTTACCGTCCGCCATCAGTTCCATCACATCGTCGATATGCGGATAAGGATAGACGTAATGCAGCCGCACCCAGGCGCCGAGGCTGCCGAGTTCGCGTGCGAGATCGATGAACTTGGCGCGCACCTGACGGTCGCCGAGCGTGCTTTCCGCATAGCGCAGGTCAAGCCCATAGGCGCCGGTGTCCTGGGATATGACGAGCAATTCCTTGACGCCAGCGGCGACGAGCTTCTCGGCCTCGCGGAGCACGTCCGCGGCGGGGCGCGAGACAAGATCGCCCCGTAGGCGCGGAATGATGCAGAAAGAGCAGCGGTTGTTGCAGCCCTCGGAAATCTTCAGATAGGCGTAATGGCGCGGCGTGAGCTTGATGCCCTGTGCCGGTACGAGATCGAGGAACGGATCGTGCGGCGGCGCGATCGCATCGTGGACGGCGCCGACGACACTTTCGTAGGCTTGTGGGCCGCTGATCGCGAGGACATTGGGATAGGCGCTGCGAATCGTCTCCGATTCGGCGCCCATACAGCCAGTGACGATAACTTTCCCGTTTTCTTCAAGCGCCGCGCCGATCGCCGCGAGCGATTCGGCCTTGGCGCTATCGAGGAAGCCGCAGGTGTTCACGATCACCGCATCGGCGCCGGCATGGCTACGGGTCAGCTCATAGCCCTCGGCGCGCAGCCGCGTGATGATTCGCTCGCTGTCGACCAAAGCCTTGGGACAGCCGAGCGAAACGAAGGAGATTTTGGGAGGGCTGGCGGCCATAGTCGCCGTCGATGGCTCGCGCGTCATGGCCGTGCAGTGCCATGTCTCGCTCGTCGCCGCAAGGGCGCGAATCGGAACTGTAGGGCTGGGAGGGGACGGCACAACGAAAAACCCGGCCACAAGGGCCGGGTTCTTGGATTTCCTAAAACAGCTCTCAGTACTTCGAAACGATCGGCGCCGGGGGCGAGAAGATGTCGAACTTGTACGAGAAGCCAGCCTGCACGCGGTTGTCGCGGATGTGGTGCGAAACAGCGTCAAACCCTTCGGACGAAGGGAAATCCGTAGTGTGACCATAGTCGGTATAGCGATATTCCGCGCGAACCGACCAATTGTTGTCGATGGCATATTCGAGACCGCCGCCAACCGTCCAGCCGATGCGGCCGGTGTTGAAAGCGTCGACGCCGTTGTAGGACGTGTGGAAGTTGCCGTAGGCACCACCGCCTGTGGCGTAGATCAACACGCGATCGAAAGCGTAACCGACGCGGCCACGGATCGACGCATCAATGTTCTCGCGCAGCGAGTAGCCGCCCGCGAACGGATCGAAGGTGCTGTCACGCTCGGAAGACCCATTCACGTCACCTTCAAGACCGAAGACGAACTGCGAAACTTGGTAATTATAGCCAATGTGAGCGCCGCCGACCACACCGCTCTGCGAAAGACCGTTCAGGCCCACGCCAGCAGTGTTGTCAACAAAGTGAGTCGTGCCCCAGCCGTAGCCGACCTGGCCACCGAGATAGACGCCCGACCAGCTGAAAGCCGGCGGCGGCGGCGGAGCATAAACGGGCGGACCCTTTTCGCTCGGAAGATCGGCCGCGAGCGCCGTGCCACCGGCAAGGCAGATCAGGGCCGTCGTTGTTAGAAGCTTACGCAACATTAGGAAATCCCCTCTTCGAGTTGGCATCATGCAGCCAGCTAAATCCTACCGTTGTCTGGATCAATAGACGTGAGACCGAAAACCTAGTCCAAACCCTGTTTAGCGCCGCGATGTAGTACTTATGCAACGCTGCAAAAAGACGAACTTCGAGCGCTGGCTTGTTAGAGCGTCCAACAAGCAAAATTGAAGGCGCAAATGTGGCAAGCTGAAGAAGCAAAGTTTGATCACCGGAACTTGAAAACACGCGCAATGTGCGCGGCCTAAACCTTCCGTTAACCGAACTCAAAGCTGCAAAGCTGAAGCATTTATTGCGGAAGAACATTCACCGCGATCGATGCCGCCAATTTGCCCTGACGCCCCCAATTGGCATGGCGCTGGTCAAAGTTTCCTTAAGCCCCCGAACATTGAAACCAACCACGGTTAAAATCTCGCTTTAGCGTTCGGCCGTTGCCGTGCCATAACGCACAACATGGAAGGGTGGCCGAGCGGTTTAAGGCAGCGGTCTTGAAAACCGCCGTGGGTGAAAGCCCACCGTGGGTTCGAATCCCACCCCTTCCGCCAGTTTTCCTTCTATGTTATTGAAATGGATCGGCTTTTATGCTGACGCTAAAGGAACCCCGGTCTTTGAACCCGGATCGAATCGCGCTTAAGCGAGACGATTGCCGGACCGCTCAGAGAAGCTTTTTGGTCGCGTTTTCGTTCCGGTATTTTTGCAACACGTTTTGCTAATCATGTCGTACGATTCGTGATCTGGGCGGACTCGTCCAGATCAGCGGAACGAGAGCCTCGCAAAACGCAGAGCAGGGCTGCGGAAAACCCCTGTCACGTCGTGACCCTCGACGACTTCGCTACGAAAACGGCGAAGTGCAAATCAGCGATGCGATGGGTCGGTAGCGGATATAAGATTTTCGCCAGCGTCTTTGCTGGGGCCGCTAGCAGAAAACGGAAACGCGGTTTCCCGGACCTTTTGCAGCGGATCGCGTTTC
Organism: Methylovirgula sp.; assembly: GCF_037200945.1. Taxonomy (NCBI): domain Bacteria; kingdom Pseudomonadati; phylum Pseudomonadota; class Alphaproteobacteria; order Hyphomicrobiales; family Beijerinckiaceae; genus Methylovirgula; species Methylovirgula sp. The sequence continues at coordinate 3,195,750 of NZ_JBBCGP010000001.1, read as the reverse complement.
GCCTTCCGGAAAATCCAATAATCGTTCCATGGAGATGCGCGAGACCATGTTCGCTTCGGCGTGAAGCGCGGAGTCGGAAAGCCGCTTCGCCAACATGGCCATCGCGTCCGCTTTAAACTTGATCTGGATCACGCGCCCGCGGGTCTGAGCATTTTCGAGGGCGTGGAGAGCATTCTCAAAAAAGTGGACGGTCGACTCTAGATCGTCGCGGGCAATACTCATGACAGCCTCTGGGGCGTAGCTCCGATAACGTCGCCCTTATGCGGCATTTGAATTAATACTTTAATAACTTGCCGGTTGGGGCCGCCTTACCGAGCACGCGCGCCCAGCGGCGAGCGCTGCCAGATGCTGATCACCTTTGGAACAGCCGCTCGATGAGCTTCGCCGCAGGGCCTTGCCAGAGTTCGTTTTCGCCGGTGCCGGCCCATAGCGACAGGAAGTCCGCGGAGCCGCGCGCCGCCGAGGCGTTCCGGATATCGCGTGTGAATTTGTTTTGGGCCTGGAAGGGAAGGATTGCGTCGGCCTTCGCTGCCATCTCGTTCATGAAACGATTCTCGACGCCGCGCGCCAGGCGGCCGGAGAAGGCGCGGGTCGTTTTCGTCACGCGCCTCGCGGAATCGAGAAGTCTCGCCTTGTAAGGCTTGGACGTTCCAGCCTCGGCGCAGGCCAAAAACGCGGTGCCCAATTGTACCGCTTGCGCACAGGCGCGAAGCGCCTCATCGACGTCAGGCGCGGCCATGATGCCGCCAGCGGCGATGAGCGGGGACCGGATGCGACCGACGCATTGCCTCAACAGGTCATGAAGGGGGACTTCCTCATCCCGCGCGCCGGCGTCAAAAATGCCGCGATGACCGCCGGCTTCGAATCCTTGCAAGGTGATCGCATCAACACCGCTGTCGTCGAGTGCTTGCGCTTCTGCGAACGTTGTCGCCGTGCCGATGAGAAGAATGCCGGCATTCCGCGCAGCTCTGCTACGCTCACTGCGCAATACGCCGAAGACGAAACTCAAAACGGCGGGTTTGGCTTTGAGAACAGCTTCGAATTGGGCGTCGAAATCCTCTTCAAAGGGCGGCGCCAGGTCGGGAGTCGAAAGATCGAGTTCCGCACGATATTGCGACGTAGCTTCGATAGCGCGATCGACATGGTCGCGATCGATCTGCGAAACGGGTGCCGGAATGAAGAGATTGATCGCAAAGGGACGGTCCGTCCGCTGCCGTACCGCGTCGGCAAATTGTGCGATCGCCACCGGATTCGAGTAAGCGGCGCCCATCGAGCCCAATGCACCCGCAGTGGAACTTGCCGCCACCAAGTCGACCGACGACGGACCGCCCGCCATAGGCGCAACGATCAGCGGATATTTTAAACCGAGCTTTTGCGAAAGATCGGCTTGTGAGCTTGATGGCATGTCCGAATGTCCGTCCGATCACATCGGTTAACGGCCAGAGGATCGATACGCAACATATCCGTGCGTATCGATCTGCCCTTATCAGATTGGCGTCAGAGGAATCGCTTATTGATCGCCCGGAACGAAAATCTGCTGGCGCAGATAATCGGGAAGATCGGCCATCGGAATCATAACCATCATGTGGCCATTCATTTTGACGACTTGGACATGCATCTTTGTGCCGTCTTTCATCGTGGCCATCGTGTGGCGCATCATCTCGACCGAAACAAAGTGATGATGGTGGCCTGCGTATGCGGCGATGGGCGCAAGCACGGCGGCGGCGAGAAACGTAACGCCAACGAATTTCAGGAAATTCTTGCGCATAAACAGACTCCTATAACGCGGGGGCACGGCGCCTCTTCGCGCGGTTTACTTAGCATGAACAAAGTATTCGATCTAAATATTTTGGATATTCTTCAAAGTCTATAATTTAGCGGGTATTTAGACGCTCTATAGCTTTATCAGCGAGCTTTCGTCAGAAAGCCGTCGATCAATTCAGCAGCTTCGTCGGCCGCCGTGTCGAGCGCAAAATGGCCACCGTCGAGAATGTGAACTTCGGCCGTAGGAACGTCGCGTTTGTAGGCATCCGGCTCGGATATCTGGAAAGACGAATCGTACTTTCCCCACAGCACCAGCATCTTCGGCTGATGCTCGCGCATCCACGTCTGCCAGGCTGGATAGGACGCGACATTCGTACGATAATCGTAGAACAGGTCCGTTTGAATTTCGGCTTGGCCCGGCGCGCTCAAAAAGGCGAATTCGTCGGTCCACAAATCCGGATCGTAGCGATCGACGTTCGGATCGCTACCGACATGGCGCGCCCGCGTTGTCTCAAGAGACAGAAGATTTGTTTTCAGCGCCGCTTCATGCGTCGCGCGATCCGCCCAGAAGGCGCGCCGCATAATCCAATTGGGGCCGAGCCCGCTATCATGCGCGACGGCATTCTGAATGATGAGCGTTTCGATCCGCTCGGGATGCGCCTGCGCCAGCCGAAAGCCGACCGGGCTGCCATAATCCTGCATGTAGAGGCTGTAGCGCGACAGACCGAGCTTCTGCGTAAACCCGTCGATGACTTCCGCAATATGATCGAACGTGTAAGCAAAATGTTCGGGCGCAGGCCAGTCGCTATGGCCGAAGCCCGGATAGTCAGGCGCCATGAGATGGTAGCGATCTGCCAGACGTTGCAAAAGAGGCTCGAACATCCGCGACGAAGACGGCAATCCGTGCAGCAACAGGAGTGTCGGCGCATCGTTTGAAGCGGCTTCGCGATAGAAGATCGAAAGCCCATCGACCTCAATTGTGCGGTAGTGAACTAAGTATGTCGTCATAGCCACGGCCCATTTTTGCGGATCGCGCAGGGAGAGACCTACAACATCCCAGAGATCGTCGAAAGCGCGGCCTAACTCGCACGCCAAAAGGTGATGACAAGGCCGCCGGCAACAATCAGCGCTCCGCCGACAAAGATCGGCAGGTCGGGGCGTGCGCCGAAAAAGATGAGATTGACGATCTGCGCGACGACAAAGAACAGCGTGACATAGATACCAAGCAGTTTGCCGAAGTCCCAGGGCGGCGAATTCACCGTCACGCCGTAAGCGAAAAGAACCGCCGCACCTAACGCAAAAATTCCGATTCGCGTCGGTGTACCCGAAGCGTGAAGTCCCTTGCGCACGATGGCGTCACCGCCCGCTTCGAGGGCCGCGGCAATTGCCAGGACAAGGTAGGCAAGGGCTGGATTCATCGGACACCGTCGGCTTATTCAAATTTCAGTTGAGGACGCGCTGAGCGAAATCCTGCCTGAATCGCGGCCCTGAATAGCCGCATAATCAGCCAAAGCTTCCCGGCGCAGCAAATCAATGCACGTAAATCCGGGAGGGATCAAATGCGCAAATCGCTCATTTTCGCGAGCTTCGGTCTGGCTTTGGGCGGCGTGTTCCAAAGCGCCCATGAAAGCGCCTATGCGCAATCCGCGCCGCCACTTTGCGGGGCGGGGACATGGGCGGTTCGCTCCTCGCACAGCGCGACCGGATGGGTCTGCTCTAACCAGACACCGTCCGATACGCCATCAAGCGATTCAAGCTCCAGCACCAGCCGCCATCATCGCGGTAGCAATGGCGGTTTCGGCAACGGTTACGGCGCAGGCGGGTCGCAATAGCGGATGCGGTTTGCGCCTAGTTTCTCTGCGAGATGCGCCACATCAGTGCGTCTTTCATTCGATCGGGCAAAACGTGCGTCAGAAATAGAAATATCGGCGCGCCGCCGGCGGCAGCGTAGCGGGCGCGCGGCCGCTTCGCGGCCACCGCGTCGCCGATGACCTTTGCCACAGCCTCAGGTGGCGAGGGCAGCCGCGATATTTCCATTCCGGCGAACATCTTGGCGTGGCGGCTGGCATAAGGACCATAGGCCGTGGCGCCCGAACGCGCGACGAGACTGTCATGTGCAATGCCGCCCCATTCGGTGCGGCTTTCTGACTCAGTAAGACTAGAGCGGGATGCGAAAAAGTGGACACCGGTTTTTCGCGGCAATCCCGCTCTAAATTATTAGAATCGATCACGTTCATGAGTTTGAATCGATTTGATTCAAACTCATGAACGTGATCTAGGGAGCTTCGTCTATAAGTGTGGAGTATGGTCCATGGTCAAGAGGCGATAATGCTGATTTCGGAGTTCGTGCGCGAGTCGGGCCTCAGCAAGGATACTGTGCGGTTTTACGTGCGGCAGGGGCTGCTGACGCCGGAGACGAACGGCAAGGGCGGCCGCAATCCCTATCAGGTCTTCACGCAGGAACATGTGCGCGTTGCTGCACTCATCCGTCTGGCGCAATCGCTCGGCATGTCACTGAAAGAAATCGCCGCGATTGGCGAGGAATACGCACGCGACGGCGGCATAAGCACGGCGCGGTCCATCGAAATCATGAATACGCAGCTCAGTCGCCTTGAACAAAAGGCGGCTGAGATCGATTCGATGGCGCGGTACATGCGCGCCAAGCTCGCATGGCTCAAGAGCGGCGCGCAGGGACCTGAACCTGATATCGGCAACTTCATCGCCCATGTCGTGCCGGTCGCCTGCGCCGAAAATAGTGCGCGGTCTACAGGAACATCCCGCCCGAAACTTCGATCCGCTGTCCGGTGAGCCAGCGATTCTCATCGGCGAGTAGATTGGCGATCATCGGGCCGATGTCGTCCGGTACGCCTACGCGGCCCATTGCTGTGACCGAGGCAACGAACTTGTTGAGGTCCGCATTGTCGCGCACCGCGCCGCCGCCGAAATCGGTTTCGATCGCGCCCGGCGCAACGACATTGGCGGCAATGCCGCGCGGCCCGAGTTCCTTGGCGAGATAACGCGTGAACACCTCGATCGCGCCCTTCATCGAAGAATAGGCTGCATAGCCGGGCAGGGAGAAGCGGGCGAGGCCGCTCGAAAGATTGACGATCCGGCCGCCGTCGGCGATCAGCGGCAACAGCTTCTGGGTCAGGAACACGACGCCTTTGAAATGCACTCTGTAGAGGCCATCGAAATCCTCTTCGCTCATCGTCGCAATCGGGCCCGGCGCGCTGTGGCCGGCATTATTGACGAGATAATCGAAATGGTTGCGGCCCCAGGTGTCGCGCAGCGCGGCAGCGATTGTCTCGGCGAAGGCCGGAAAACTGGCGCTGTCGCCCGTGTCCAATTGCAGCGCGAGAGCCTTGCGGCCTGATGCTTTGATTTCGGCGGCGACCTTTTCCGCCTCGGCCTTGTTGTTGCAGTAGGTGAAGATCACGTCGATGCCGCGTGCCGCGACGGCAAGCGCCGTATTGCGGCCGAGGCCGCGGCTGCCGCCGGTGATGATTGCGATTTTCGTGTGTGTATCAGACATGGCTTTTTGCTCCCTCTGTCTGACGTGGATATGGGCGGGATACGGCGCGCGGTCATTGCCGGAAGGCCCGAAAAGCTTGCCTGATCCTCCAAACCCGTTTGGAAGTGCCACGCGGTGCTCTATTCTCCTCACAGAAGAATTCAGGGTGTTGATCCGATGTCTGTTGCTTTGAAAGAGGCCTTAATTGCCTACATGGCCGAAAAGGGCGGCCATGATGGGCCGTATCCGACCGAAATCGAAGCTCTTACTTTGATGCGCAGCACGACGCCGGTCTTGCCACATCCAATGGTCTACCGTCCGGCGCTCTGCGTCATCGTTCAGGGTGCTAAACAGGTCATGTTTGGCGACCGAATCTTCGATTACGAGGAGATGCAATGTCTTGTGATCAGCATTGCTCTGCCGGCCTTCGGCCGCGTCGTGCGTGCGACGCCAGACAAGCCGTTACTTGCGTTGCATCTCGATTTCGACATGGGCATCATGCGGGACGTCATGGCCGCGTTGGAACCGCCGCCACGGCCAAGCGGCGCGGAGGATTTCAGCGTCTTTGTCGAAGACTTGCGCGAGCCCCTGGCGGGTTGCCTTGCACGCCTTATCCGACTCCTCGCCACGCCGAAAGCCATTCCGATTCTATATTCCGCGATCATGCGCGAGATCTGCTTTTGGCTGCTTACCGGGCCACATGCGGGCGAAGTCTGTAAGCTCGTCCTGCCGAACAGTCAGACGCAGCGCATTGTCCGGGCGATCCATATGCTGCGAGAACAATTTTCCAAGCCTCTTCGCATCGAGGAGCTTGCTACTGCGTCTGGAATGAGCGCGTCGTCGTTTCATCAGCATTTCAGGGCGCTCACCGCGATGACGCCGCTGCAATACCAAAAGCAATTGCGTCTGCTCGAAGCACGCCGTCTGCTGATCGAGGGCGACATCAATGCCGCGCATGCCGCCTATCGCGTCGGCTACGAAAGCGCATCCCAATTCAGCCGCGAATACGCGCGCATGTTCGGGCAGCCGCCAAAGCGCGACGTGACCGAGGTCAGGGCGCTGTCGGCATGATGGCGCCGTAGCCATAACGAAGACAAGCGACGCTCACGAGGTAACGTGCCTCAAGATCGTCCGCGACTGCGATAATCGCAAAATTCACCTGGCTCAATTTTTCGCTCGGATCGACATGTGGAAATATGAGCTGGGCGTAAAAGCCGACATCGCGATCCGCTTCCTTGACTATCGCACAATAATCGCTGATCCCTTCGCGGCTTGTCAGGATCAGCGGCGGCCATGCGATCGTCGCGACCGTCGCATCCTTTAATGTTTGTGCAATCGCGGCGACGATGATGTTTTTTTCCGGCGTCGCCAAGGTGCGGCGCTGCGCGGTAATCGCGTGTTGTGATGGTTCCACGAACGAAAGCCGCCCGGCGATCAGCCCGGCGCTCGCGACAAGAACGCAGACTAGGATTTTGAAGCGCGTGGGACTACACCCCGGCGCAGCGAGCGCGGCCATCCAAATGACGTCCCGATGAAAATCAATTTATTCAATATCATTAGGCTTATAGTTTTGCCGCGATTGCAAAGACAGCAGGTAATTTCATTTGCGTAAAAATTAATACTGAATGGTGCGCGAGCGGCCGGGTCGAACCAAAGTGTCAGCTTTCGAACCGGCTCATTGCCACGATCCGTAGGCCCAGGAAAAAAAATCTCGTAACCAATCCGGCGGTCCGGTTCGGCTTTGTTGCCTGCGGGCAAAGGGCTTTCTTCGTCTTTAGCTCTTTCAAAAAGTCGGAATAATCTCTGGCCCAATTCGAGCGCCGTCGCGTCAACGGCGAAAAATCGATCGCACGTCCGGGGGTCGTAGTGAGGCGCGTGGCTAGGCGGCGCTGCGCGCCTGACGCGCGGCGGACGGTTCCGGCGGCATGGGCTCGGCGGGTTCGTCCAGATCGAGCTGTGGGAGCGCGTCCATCACGCGCTCCGGCGGGAAGATCACGATAACCTCAGTTCCCTCGCGGACGCGCGATTTCAGCGTAAACGTGCCGCCGTGCAATTCAACGAGGCCCTTGACGATGGGAAGCCCGAGACCCGAACCTTCTTCGGCATTTTTCTGCGCCAGCGTGCCGCGCCCGAACGACGACATGACGACCGGAATTTCGTCTTCCGGAATTCCGGGCCCTGTGTCCTTGACCGAGAAATACTGGCCGCCGGTTGAAGTCCAGCCCACTTTGATCGTCACCGTTCCACCCTGAGGCGTAAATTTCACGGCGTTCGACAGAAGGTTGATCGCAACCTGACGGACGGCACGCTGATCCGCCCAGATACGCGGCAATCCTGCTTCGGAAGATTCGGTGATCGTGATGTCGCGTTTCTTCGCCCGCAAGGCGATCAGATGGCGGCACTCGTCCATGATAGCATTGAGCGCGACCGGCTCAGCCTTCAATTCATAGCGTCCGGCTTCGACGCGTGACAGATCGAGAATCTCATTGATCAGCGTCAGCAAGTGCTGGCCGCTTGAGTGAATGTCTTTTGAATATTCCTTGTAGGAGGGCACCTTGTGGGCGCCGAACAGCTCCGCCTGCATGACTTCGGAAAACCCGAGAATGGCATTGAGCGGCGTGCGCAGTTCATGACTCATCGTCGCGAGGAAGCGAGACTTCGCCAGATTGGCTTCCTCAGCACGCCGACGCGCGACGTCGCTGTTGATCTTGGCCTGTTCGAGTTCAGCGATCAGTTCGTCTTTTTCCGCCTCGAAGGAGAGCGAGTCGATCGAGCGTGCATAAAGTTTTTTGGCGAGGACGGCGGAATAAAGCAGTGTGCTGCAAGCAAGTACGGCCAGGGGGATTGTGCGATCGTCCAAACTAGCCGGCCATAAGAACGCGACGGCGGCCACCGTCATTGGTGCGAGGCCGGCATAGACGGCAACCGGAATCGAAGCGGTGATCGTCGCGTTCATCGCTGCGACAAGTAGCAGCATGACCAGTACAAATGTGCGAGCGCTCGGATCGGGAGTATCACCGATCAATGACACCATCTGCGCCCAGACGATACCCTGAATGACCTCGGCGATGACGAAATTGCCGCGCCAATTGCCGACATTGACGCGCGCCGGCTCCAGCGACAGAAATTTCCCGGCGAGCCAATACAGAACGGCGGTCGTGATCAGATCAAGGCCAACCCATGCAATCAGCCGCGCGGGTGTGGCCCAGGCAAGGGCAACCAGCGCCGCGACCAGGCCGTAAAGCATAAATGCGAGCGTTGAGCCCTTGCGTGCCTTCGCGTAGAGCTGGAGCAATTCGACATCGAACGCGCGATGGCCGGAACCCGCCGAAGTAAGCTTTTCACGCGCTTCGCGGACTTTTGCAGCCAGCCGTCGTCGTTCGGTCGCGACCTTCGGGTCGGCGCCGCGTCCTCGCTCGATCATCTCGGCGGTGACTTCGGTCATCCTTGGCAAAATCCGTCGATTTGTAGAACCGCGCGCAAGTTTTCGTTAGAGTGTGATCAGGAAAGATTAACGGTCGCCTCATGAATTCGTTAAGATCGAGTCAATCTGGCCTCCTAAGATCGTTAATGTCTGCTGTGTCATCCCGCACATCGTGCATTTCAAATATTGGTTAAATATATGCTTCAGCCGAGTTACCCGTGCCGGAGGGGCGCGAAAAAGCGTAAGCGCGTTCGCGAGTTAATGTCTCAACTTCCTGGACGAAGCGATGTCGTTTTTTTCGAAGCTTGTTGCAAATTTCCATGTTGATTCCGGCGATGATGAGCAACCCCGCGATTTCGCCCCGCTCGACGATATGAAGGTCACGATCGTCGGTTCAGGGGATGCCTTCGGCTCGGGCGGGCGGGCGCACACCTGCATCCGGATTGACGCCGCAGCGACCACCGTATTGGTGGATTTCGGCTCCGGTTCGATGATCGCTTGGCAGAAGCTCGGTTTCGATAGCAACGACATCGATGCGATCGTGGTGAGCCATCTGCACGGCGACCATTTTGGCGGCATCCCGGCACTTCTGTTGCACGCTCAGTTCGTTGCCGGACGGCGTAAGCCGCTTCTGATCGTTGGGCCGTTTGGTCTCAAGGAGCGGCTGCAGGAAGTCTTCGATCTGCTTTTCCCCGGCAGCGCGGCGATCGAATGGGATTTCGACTGGCGCGTACAGGAGATTTCGGGCGGCGAAACGGCGACGGTGGCGGGGCTTGGACTGGAGACTTTCGACGTCATCCATTCACCGGGAAGTCGTCCGACGGGCATTCGGCTTTCGGACGGCAAACACGTGTTTGCGTATTCAGGCGACACGGCCTGGACAGACGTCTTGAACCTCATTGCTGCTGACGCTGACCTCTTCATCGTTGAATGTTCGTCCGGCGACGAGCCCGTGCCGAATCATTTGCATTGGCAAGAGCTCAAGGGCAAGCTCAAGGGCTTCACCGCCAAACGCATCGCCGTTACGCATATGGGCCCGTCCGCTATTGCCAAAATCCCTGAAATGCAGGCCGCCGGACTTATCGTCGCCAAAGATGGACTCAGTCTCAACCTCTGACCTCGATGCCTACGCGGCCCGCATTCGCGCCTGCCGCTATTGCCGCGATTTGCCTGAACCGATGCGCCTGCCGCAGGAGCCACGGCCCGTGCTGCGCGTCTCGACGAGCGCGCGGCTGGTGCTCGCCGGGCAAGCGCCCGGCACACGCGTCAATAACACCGGCATTCCTTACAACGATCCCTCCGGCGATCGGCTTCGCGCCTGGATGAATGTCACGCGCGAGACTTTCTACGACGAGTCTCGTTTTGCCATTGTGCCGATGGGGTTTTGTTTTCCTGGACTGAATGCTGCGAAGGCGGATCTGCCGCCGCGTCGCGAGTGCCGCGTACTTTGGCACGACGCGCTTTTTGCGCTCATGCCGCAGGTCGCTTGCGTCGTCGCGATCGGCCGCTACGCACAGGACTATCATCTGACGCGGGCAGGGTATGCGGTGCCCAAAGGTGCATTGCTCGCCGATATCGTCGGCGATTGGGAGAGTCATGCGCGCTTGACGCCGCGGATCATCGCGCTGCCGCATCCGTCCTGGCGCAACAATGCCTGGATCACACGCAATCCGTGGTTCGAAAAAAATGTCTTGCCGCTGTTGCGCGCCGAAGTGGCGAAGGCGCTTGCCTAGACTGCTGTTTTTTCTCTTCGCGGCAGCATGAGCGCGATCAATATGACGAGCGCGGCGCCCGCGACTCCGCAAACCAGGATGAAATAGGGCCATTGCGCAATCGCCCAATGCGGCGATGGCCACATGCCGGTGGTGAACTCGTGGGCGATCATTTGGCCGGCGATGAAACCGAGCATCGCCGCGCCCAGCCAAATGAGCATGGGAAAGCGGTTGATCAATCCCAGCACAAGGCTCGATCCGAAAATGATGAGCGGAATCGAGAGGCCAAGTCCGAAGAGAATCAGGAGCGGCGAACCTTTCGACGCGGCGGCGATTGCGATGACATTATCGAGCGACATCACAGCATCGGCGACAGCGATGACTCGCACAGCGGCGAAGATGGACGTCTGCTCGACAATAGCCTTTTTGCTTCGCTCGTCACGCGCAAGCTTGACGGCGATCCAGAGGAGCAGCAAGCCACCGAACAATTTTATGAATGGCAAGCCAAGCAGGTCTGCAAAGAGGAGTGTGAATATCATCCGGAGGCCGATGGCCACAGCCGTGCCGAGGATTATACCTCTGAGGCGCTGCTCTTTCGGCAGACCGGCGCAGGCGAGCGCGATGACCACCGCATTGTCGCCGGACAAAAGCACGTCGATCCAAATGATTTCGAGGATTGGAACGATGAAATTCGAAAGGGCAGGACTCATGCCACCGCTTTCGCGCGGCGAATTACGCCGGCGCTGATGGATTTACGCGTGTTGTCCGGTGTGGAGGTGGCGAGTGAATTCACCTGGCGAACATGCAGCACGAGCGCAACAATCGCAATCTCCGCGGCCGCGACAATGTGATCGAAGCTGACCTGCGATGCGTTTCGTGGCCCCGCTGGAAAAGGGATATGGATAAAACCGGCAGGCAGATTCTTCCGGCTTCGCAATGTTTCATAGAGCGTCGCATTGCATAAATAAGCCCCGGCATCGCATGAGGTCTCGGCGGCAATGCCGCCGGCGCGAATACGTGCGGCGATTCCGGCGGCAGGAATTCTCACGGCGAGACTCTTATCCGCTTTGCCGTCGAGTAGTTCCGACGGCGGCCTGTCGCCTTGCGCATCCGGCGCGCTGCGATTGGCATGATTGCGGGCGCGGGTCTCGACCGAAATGATCTTCCGGCGGGTGGCGACGCCGAAATGCAGGATAGCGTCGGGGGCGGTGTCAGCCGCCAATGCCGAGAGCCGCGCTGCGAGACCGTGATAAGCGACTGGCAGAACATGCGTTTCAAGGTGGATGCCCAATAGCTCGAAATGGCCGCGGCGCGTTCGCAAAGCCGTCATAAGCGGCGCTGAAGGATTGTCTTTCACGCCAGGAAACGGGCCGAAGCCCGTAACGAGAATCCTGCTCATGGCTGCAAACGCCCCGCAAGGTCACGTTTTGGAAAGGCTGTCTGCAAAAAAGCGCGGCCCATGTGCCAGAAGCTACGGCAAACGGAAGCAGCTGGTAACTTCCACCCGCCAAGTTCACGCCGAGTATGCGTAAGAATGGAGCAATGGCGTGGCGGAATGGGCGGACGATCATGACCAGGCAGCAAGCCTTTCCCTAGATCCAGTTTTGGATATCAAGGCTGTCTCGCTGCTGGCCGAAAATCTTTTGGCTCGTCGCGGCAGCGATATCGTCATCAATGCGGGGCAAGTCGAGCGGTTCGGCGCGCAGTCGCTCCAGGTTTTGCTGTCGGCGGTCGCGACGTGGCGTGCCGACGGGCATTTGCTCGAATTTGCGAACCCGTCCGAGACTTTCATCGAAGGCCTGCGGGTTTTCGGTGTCGATGCGGAAAGCTGGTTACAACACCCGCACGTGGCCGGTTGAGTCTCAGGCTCCGGCCGCTTCCGGCGTAATGAGAATCGCGCGAAAATCATTGACGTTCGTCAGCGTCGGACCCGTGACGACGCTGTCGCCTAGGGCTTCGAAGAAGCTGTGTCCGTCGTTGTTCGCCAATGAATCCGGCGGCTTGATTCCGAGCTTCCACGCGCGGGCAAGTGTGTCCGGGCTGAGATAGGCGCCGGCAATATCTTCGAGCCCGTCGACACCATCGGTATCGCCCGCCAGGGCATGAATGCAGGGATGGCCCGCGAGCGCGACGCCAAGCGACAGCAGAAATTCGACATTGCGGCCGCCGCGACCGTTGCCGCGCACCGTCACCGTAGTCTCGCCGCCGGACAGGATGAGGCAAGGGACGGTGAAGGGCTGGTTATGCCGCGCGATTTGCCGGGAGATGGCCGCCATGACTTTGCCGACATCGCGCGCTTCGCCTTCGATATCGTCGCTGAGGATGTGAACCGTGTAGCCGTGCTTACGGCCGACGTCTGCCGCGGCTTCGAGCGCCATTTGCGGCGTGGCGATCATATGGATTTCGCTGTTTTTCAAACGCGGGTCGCCGGGCTTGATGCTTTCGCCACGTCCGCTGGCGAGGACATCGCGCACTTTGTCGTTCATCTCGATGCCGTAGCGGGTGAGTATGGTCAGCGCGTCCTGGCAGGTGGTCGAGTCGGCGATCGTCGGGCCGGAGCCGATATCGACGGGTTCGTCGCCGGGCACATCCGAGATCAGCAGCGTCACGAGCTTGGCCGGGTGGCAGGCGACAGCGAGCCGTCCGCCCTTGATGGCGGAGAGATGCCGGCGCACGCAGTTCATCTCACTGATCGTCGCGCCACATTTGAGCAGCGCCTTGTTCAGCGTTTGCTCGTCACTGAGTTCCAAGCCTTCGAGCGGCAGCGGCAGGAGCGCGGAGGCACCGCCGGAAATGAGGCAGATGACGAGATCGTTTTCCGTCAGCCCCTGAACGGCGGCCAATAGGCGCTTCGAACCGGCGAGGCCGGCTGCGTCGGGCACTGGGTGGCTCGCTTCCAAAACTTCGATGTCGCGGGTCGGCAGATGATGACCGTAGCGGGTGACGACGACGCCCGACAATTTGCCCGTCCACGCCGCCTCGACGGCGCGCGCCATGGAGGCCGCGCCCTTGCCAGCGCCGATGACGATCGTCCGGCCCTTTGGCGGCGGCGGCAGATATTGGGCGAGAACGCGTGCCGGATCGGCGGCGGAGACGGCGGCGTCAAACAGCGACCGGAGCAAAACCTTTGGTTCAACTGACATCTTAAGAAAACCGCCCTTTTATTTGTTTTATAAGCTTATTATAGCCACACAAATGCGGCCGGCCGCGACAGCCGGTTTAGCCGATCATTTCCGGCTAGTCCTGCCGCGTCGAGGCGTCAGATCGTATAGGTGAATTCCTGCTCGCCGCTCAAGGCCAGAGCACGCATATCGGCCAGCGTCCGATTGTCCAGAACCTGCGTGATCGCCTCGCGCGCCTGCAGCATCAGCAGCCGGACGCCACAGGTTGTCTCATCGGTGCAGTCGTCGCAGCGTCGGTAGGCGGTTTTGCTCGCGCATTGGATTGGCGCCAAGGGCCCGTCGAGGACTCGGATGATATGGCCGACGCGGATATCCTGCGCCGGGCGGGCGAGCGTATAGCCGCCGCCTTTGCCCTTTTTCGAGTTGACGAAGCCGGCGTTGCGCAACTCGCCGAGGATCGTATCGAGAAACTTCTTCGGAATGTCGTTGATCGTCGCAATGTCGGTTACGAGGGACGGCTCGCCCGGCGGATAGCCGGCGAGGTGCACCATCGCCTTGAGCCCGTATTTTCCTTTTTTTGTCAACATGTTCTGACTTTGCGGAAGGTATGCGTTTCCGCATAGGAAACGCTTTATGCATTGTCCACTAAATTTATGATCAGAATCGAGAAATGCCAGCCTAGCACGAGTTTTTAGCCGCGCCCAAGTTACCGTGCCGCAAGTTCGACTTCCGCGGAAAGCTGCAGCCATTCGTCTTCGGCGGCTGCAAGCGCCTTCGCAAGGTCGCCACGCTGGCGGGCGAGCTGCGCTGCGTGACCGGGCGAAGCCGCGAAAGCATCGGGTGTCATTAAAGCCTTGTCGACGCGGGCGAGCAGATCCTGGAACTTGGCGATTTTCTCCTCAGCCGCCACGACGCGCTTCTTGAGCGGCGGCGCCTTGGCCGGGCGCGGCGGAGGCGGCGTTTCGGAGCTTTCCTCCGGTTTCGCCTTCGTCCGCGCAGGCGTGTCGCCGCGGGCGGACAGCACGAGGCGCTTGTAATCGTCCATCGTGCCATCGAAGGACGCGACGCGGCCGTCGCCGACGACCCAGAGCCGGTCGGCGCAGGCATCGAGCAGATAACGATCGTGCGAGACGAGGATGACCGCGCCCTGATATTCGTTGATCGCTTCGATTAAAGCGGCGCGGCTGTCGATGTCGAGATGGTTCGTCGGCTCGTCGAGGATCAACAGATGCGGGCCGTTGAAGGCCGCGAGGCCCATCAGGAGGCGCGCCTTCTCGCCGCCGGACAGCAGCGCGATTTTGGTATCCGCCTTGACGTTGGGAAAGCCGAGCTGCGCGCAGCGGCCGCGGATCTTCGCCTCCGGCTCGCCGCGCATCAATTCGGCGACACATTGATAGGGCGTCGCCCCTTCGTTCAGATCATCGACCTGATGCTGCGCGAAAAAGCCGACATCGAGCTTCGCGCTGCGCTCGACAAGGCCTTCCATCGGCGCAAGCCGCCCGGCGACGAGCTTGGCAAAGGTCGATTTACCGTTGCCGTTCGAGCCGAGCAGGCCAATGCGATCGTCTTCGGCGATAGTGAGTGACAGTTTCTGCAACACACGGGTATCGCCATAGCCGGCGACGGCGTTTTCCATGCGCAGGATCGGCGGCCGCAGCGGCTTCTGCGGCGAGGGCAAGACGAAGGGCTGAACGTCGCCATCGACGATCGCAGCGACCGGTTCCATCTTGGCCAGCATCTTGATGCGTGCCTGCGCCTGTTTGGCCTTGGTGGCCTGGGCGCGGAAGCGATCCACGAAGGCCTGAAGATGCGCGCGCTGCGCGTCCTGCTTCTTCTTCTGCTTCGACAGGGCCGCCTGCTGTTCGCGCCGCTGGCGCTCGAAACCCTCGTAATTGCCGCGCCAGAGGGTCAACTTGGCCTGATCGAGATGCAGGATATGGTCGGCGACAGCGTCGAGCAGGTCGCGATCATGGCTCACGACAAGGATCGTCGCCGGATAGCGGGCGAGATAATCGATGAGCCAGAGCGTGCCTTCGAGATCGAGGTAATTGGTCGGCTCGTCGAGGAGCAGCAGGTCCGGCGCCGAAAAGAGCACGGCCGCCAGTGCCACCCGCATCCGCCAGCCGCCGGAAAATTCGGACAGCGGTCGGCCCTGCGCCTCGTGATCGAAACCCAAACCGGCAAGAATATGCGCGGCGCGCGAGGGCGCGGCATGGGCGTCGATATCGACAAGCCGCGTCTGAATCTCGGCGATGCGATGAGGATCGGTCGCCGTCTCGGCTTCGTCGAAGAGAGCAGCGCGCTCGGTGTCGGCGGCGAGGACGAAATCGAGGAGGGTGGTTGGGCCACCCGGCGCTTCCTGTTCGACGCGGCCGATCCGCATCTGTTTTGGTACCGAGATCGTGCCGGAATCAGGCGCCAGATCGCCGGCGATCATATTGAACAGGGTGGTCTTGCCGGTGCCGTTGCGGCCGACGAAGCCGATCCGCGCCCGTTCGGGGAGGGCGGCTGTCGCTTTATCGAAGAGAACGCGGGGGCCGAGGCGGTAGGTTAATTCACTAATATGCAGCATCGGCGGGTTTTGACGCGATGCAGCGAAGATGGCAAGCCAAAGTCATTCCGGCCTGCCTACGACCTAGCCGAACGAGACGGGGCCGACCGCGCCGATCCAATGGCGCACCTTGGCATGGTCTTTTTCATCCATGTAGAAGAAATGCGTCATTGTCGGATGGACGCTGGGCCCGGGCCCATTGTCGGGTGTCATGTCGACGACTCCATGGAATATTTTCAGAAATCCACCGTCCCAATATTCGGCCACATGATGCAGGGCGGTGAAACCCGTGTCGATGAAGGCCTTCAGGTTCGCGCGAATGGCTTCGCGTCCGTGCCAGTCCGCCACACCAAGATTGCAAACGGCGTCCTGCATAAAACAGTCGAAGCCATTCCCGAATGTCTTGTTGTCGATCTCTTTCCACATATCGAGCAGCCAGCGCGGCGGCTCCTTCTTAGTGAAGGTCACCTGCTTAGTGAAGGTCACCTGCATTGTCATATCTCCTGATTTTCGTGAGTGCGCGCCGCGCTTAAAGCGGCTCAGCGACGCTGAGCTGTCTTGCAATTTCCCGCGCCGTCGAGAGCCGCGCTTCGGTTAGCGGACGGTAGGCGGCAGTGACCGACGTCAGCACGTCGCGCGGCGCGGTCTCAGGTGTGCCCGCGTGGAATGGCGGATCAGGCGCATATTGGATATCGAGCTGGATGTGTTGCGCTTCGGCGTCTCCGCGCAGCAAAGCCGCGACCGTCAGCGCGCCATCGATGCCGGCCGTAACGCCGGCGGCGGTGATGATGTTGCCGTCGATAACGACGCGCTCGCGGACCGGGATAGCACCGAAATAGGGAAGTAGATCGAAGGCGGACCAATGCGTCGTCGCATGCCGTCCCTTCAAAACACCTGCTGCGCCGCAAATGAGCGCGCCGGTGCAAACGGAAAACAATGGCTTGCCAGCGGCAACATGGTCGCGAATGAGTCTCAGAACAGGTTCGTCATGCATCAAGGCCTGCTGGCCCGGGCCGCCCGGCACCTGAAGAAGATCGAGCGGCGGGACACCGTCAAGCGTAATGTCGGGCGTCAGGATCATCCCGCCGCGGTCACGAAAATTCCCTGGCTGCGTACCGATGACATGCACCTTGGCATTGGGCAGGCGCGACAGGACTTCGAACGGCCCCGTGAAGTCGATCTGATCCATGTTCGGGAAGATCAGGATGCCGATATTCAGAGGCTTATCGCGAAGCGCCGTAAAGGCTTCGGGCTTGGAGACGATCCCGGTATGCGCGAGCGTCACGCCCGGCACGCCGACCACAACCGCCGACAGGCCAAGGGCCGAGAGCTTCGCGAAAGTGCGACGATCGAGGCGTGCATCTTCATTATGGTTTATCATAGGACACCCATTGATTAGGGGGAAGGGAAAGCTGGTTTGCTGTCAGTTGTTGCGTGGCGCGGCGCGAGCGTCTGGCTTCAGCGATCGCTGCAAGGTTCGGCTGCTGCCGAATCCAACGGACGCCGCCACGGCTTCCTGATTGCCCGACAATTCCTGGACGCGGCGCCGCGCGGCCTCGATGCGTAATTGTCGGAGATATTCGCCGGGCGTCATCCCGGTCTGCTGCTTGAACAGACGCGTGAAATTGCGCGGGCTCATGTGGACGTAAGCCGCCATGTCCTCGACCCGCACAACGGATTGGAGATTATCCGGCATCCATTGTTGCAAGGACCGGATCGGATCGCGATCGGCCATGCGCAGCGCGAGCGCCGTGCTGAGTTGCGGCTGATCGCCTTGCCGCTGCAAAAAGACCACAAGATCGCGTGCCACGGCCTGAGAGACATCATGCCCGCAATCCGCTTCTACCAAAGCGAGTGCGAGATCGATCCCAGCGGTGATGCCGGCGGACGTGTAGATATCGCCGTCACGGACAAAAATAGGATCGCGCTCGACCGAAACATCTGGAAATGAATCCGCAAGCCTATCCAGATAGCGCCAATGGCTTGTCGCGTGGCGTCCCGCGAGGAGACCTGCGTGTGCGAGATAGAACGACCCCGTGCAGATCGATCCCATGCGCCGCGTGCGTGTCGCCGCATCGCGGAGCCAATCGAGGAAAGCAGGGTCAGCCTCGCCCGATACACCTTCGTCGCTGCCGGCGACCAGAACTGTATCGAGGGCCCCGATGAAATCGTGAACAGATCGTTCGCAGACGATTCCGAGACCGAACTTTGTCTCGACCTGCTTCTGCAATCCCGCAGAAACCACCGCTACATCATAAGTGCCGGGTCTCAGCCCTTCAGCGCGACAGAACACTTCCCATGGGCCTGTCACGTCCTGAAGTGTGACGCGGGGTGGGGCGATAATGAGAACTGTCTTGGGAGCCATGAGTGTCCGTCCCGCTTTGTCCTAACGCGATGAGGTTACGGCCATGCCATCTCGCGGGCCAGGACAAAAACCGGACAGATCGCGCCAACTTCGCTGTACGAGCTAAGGCTAAGCCACTTCTTTGCGCAGCGAGGCCGTATTGCTTTTCGCGTCTCGGGGTGAAACCTTGGCTCGCTCGGCCTGCTGACAACAAAAAGGATAACGCTCCACAAACTTCGCTGCCCCTCTCAACGGCTTCTCGCAGGCGAGACGAAGGAGGCACAAATGACTTTGCCAAACAATTCCATTTCAGCAGATCGCCGCGACGTTATTTGCAGCGGCGGGGCATTCGCCTTCAGCAGTTTCATTTCATTGCTATTCTCAACAAGCGAGACGGTCCGAGCCGCAGCCCTTCAAGCCAAGCCGCCGGAAATCGATCAACTGTCGGTTCGCATCGTGACCGACAGCTACCAAATGGCCGTTGCGCCGAACCTCAAAGTCGGGAACCTGGAAATAAAGCGCTTTGGATTTGCTATTGGCGATCATCCGCCGGAAAAAGCAATTCTGAGCGAGTTTGGGCTGTCGCTCCATGCGACATCGCAGATCGGCAGTGATTCACGCCGGGTGCTGATCGATTTCGGTTATACGCCACAGACGCTCTTGAACAATTTCGATCTTCTTGGCCTGGATCCGGGTTCGATCGACGCGCTTGTCTTGTCGCACGGGCATTACGATCATTTCGGCGGATTGGTCGGCTTCCTCGATCATTCCAAAGGAAGGCTCAAGCCAAAGCTACCGATCTTTCTCGGCGGTGAGGAATGTTTCTGTGCGCGCCAATGGGTAGCTCCTCCCATGAAAGGCGATTTTGGCGCCTTGAATCGAGATGCGATTGAGAAAGCCAATCTGTCGATCATGTTTGCGCCTGGACCCGCCGTCGTTGCCGATCATGGATTCACGACAGGACGAATTGAACTGACATCTTTCGAGAAAGTGCTTTCACCGAGCAAAATGAAGATCGGCAGGACAGGTTCGTTCGGTTGCTATCCCGAGGACTTCACTCAGGATGAGAGAGATAAGGGAATTATTCCGGACCAGTTTCGCCATGAGATCGCGACCGCCTTCAATTTGAAGGGACGGGGGCTGATTATATTAACCTCTTGTAGCCATCGCGGTTTGGTCAATACAATCAAGCAGGCGCAAGGCGCCTCCGGGGTCGAGAAGATTCACGCGATTGTCGGGGGTTTTCATCTCGCACCCCAAAAGGAAGAGTCGTCTGTGAAGAAGGCGTCCCAAGCGGTTTCGTAATGTGTTTCCGGGGCGTTTGCGGGGCTGATGGCGATCCAGATTGCGGACAACAAAAGGTTGAACCAGGCCAAGAGGCGGCGGAAGTTGTAGCCAGCGGCGGCGAGCACGGCGTTGATCGCGTCGCCGGCCTGTCCGGCAAGATAATTGCGGCCCATGCGATGTTCAGATTTGGCATGGC
Organism: Methylovirgula sp.; assembly: GCF_037200945.1. NCBI lineage: Bacteria > Pseudomonadati > Pseudomonadota > Alphaproteobacteria > Hyphomicrobiales > Beijerinckiaceae > Methylovirgula > Methylovirgula sp. The sequence continues at coordinate 3,175,839 of NZ_JBBCGP010000001.1, read as the reverse complement.
CGATGACCGGCTCGACGGCCGAGCGTCTTCGCATCTCGCGCTTGATGGCATCGGTCATGCGGCGCTTTTGGCCGGCGGTATAGACCTTGAAGCGGTGTTCCTGCGGCGCATTGTGACCTTTGTAGCCGGCGTCGGCGATAATGCGCTGAAGGGCGGCGCCGACGATGCGTTCGATGGCGGGAATGACGGTGGCAAGCGTATGGCCGTCATAGGGTTTGCCGGGCAGAGCCTTGGCGTGAACGATAAATTGGCCGCCTTTCGAGTGCGCGAGCGTCGTCGCGACCGAGACCTTCACGCCGAACTCGTAAGGCTTGTGCGCCTTGCCTTTGCCGATGCATTCGACCTCTGGCGCATGCAGGCTGAAGACGCGGAGATCGGCATCGGCCGGGGTGCCTTTGATGCGGCGCAGGTTCCTGTTCTGCGCGTGAACCCGGCGCGCCAGCATCAGCTCCTTAGCGAAGGCGTCTTCGAGCGGCGCGTGGGCTTTGATCTTGCGGGCGATGTCGCGGATGGTGCGGCCGAGCTGGGTCTTCAACGTCTTCAGCGCCCGCTTTGCCCGCTTGAAGTGCTTGGCATGCGCATAGCGCTGCTGCTGGATCAAAGCGAACTTGCCGACGCGCACATAGGATTGGCGCAGCCCGACGCCATGTTTCTTGGCGAGCCGCACCAGCCGCTCGCGCGCACGATGCATCAACCGCGCATCGGTCGGGAAGGCGACCGCCTTCGGCTGCACCGTCGTGTCGACAATGACCTTGGTGAAGTCGGCGGGTTTTGCTGCGCCAACGCGCGGCGCCGTTGCAAGGCTCTCCTGCAAAAGCGCGACGAGCCTTTCTTCACCCATCCTTTGCCGCCAGCGCGTGATCGAGGAGCGATCGAAGCGAAGCTTGTGGCGGAAAAACTCCTCGCCACAGAACAGCTGATAATAGGGGTTCTCGACCCAACGATCACACAAAACCTCGTCGGAAAGATCGTGCATGTGCTTCAGGATGGCGAGCCCCGCCATCAGCCTGGTCGCCAGCGGCGGATGTCCCGGCTTGTCGCTGTAGGCGGCACCGAAGCTTGTTTCGAGAAAGCCCCAATCGATCGCCCCGGCGAGCTTCGCGAGCGGATGGCTCATGTCGACGATCTGGTCGAGCCGGGCTTTGAAAAGATCCTTCTGCCCAGTCTCGCGCTGCTCTTTCGGCCGCATCAGAATCACCCTCCGCTTCGTCCCCGAAACGAAGAGAATCACGAGCAGAGCCGCCGATCAATTTGCAAGAAAACCCATCCCCAAGCCGCCAAATCCGGCAAAAACCAATACTGGCCGAGACCCAAAAATCACTCTTAATCAGTAGCTTGGTTGTTCTTCACGGACGACGGAAGATTACATTCGCGAGACGATCAAAGGGCTGGCCGCGGTCAACCCCGATTATGTCATTCCGCTCCATTGCAGCGGCGAATTGTTCTACGACATCATGAAGGCCGAACTGCCGACAAAACTGATCCGTGGTTATACCGGATCGGAGATCATTTTCCGCGCGTGAGGTTGCGCGCCTTGGCCTCTATTGCGTCATGGCCGGAACAAGTCCGGCCATGACGATTGAAAGAGCCCTGATAAATGATTACGCCGCTTCTTTGCGCAGCGAATCCATGTCGATGACGAAGCGGTATTTCACGTCGTTCTTGATGAGCCGCTCATAGGCTTCGTTGACCGTCTGGATGTCAACCATCTCGATGTCGGCGACGATGTTATGCTCGCCGCAGAAATCGAGCATCTCCTGCGTCTCTTTCATGCCGCCGATGGCGGAACCGGCAACGCTCTTGCGGCCCATGATGAGGCCGCCGCCTTGAACCGGCGGCTCGAGTTCGGTCAGGACGCCGACCAGCACCATCGCGCGATCGCGCTTCAGCAACGCAATATAGGGGTTGAGGTCGTGCGGCACCGGAACGGTGTTGAGCAGGAAGTCGAAACTCGCCGCGTGTGCCTGCATCGCCGCCGCATCGGTTGAGATCAAGACCTCGTCCGCGCCGAGCTTTTTCGCATCCTGCGCCTTGCCGGGCGATGTGGTGATCATCACCACATGCGCGCCGAGCGCCTTGGCGAATTTGATGCCCATGTGGCCGAGACCGCCGAGGCCGATGACGCCGACCTTCTGGCCCGGGCCCACATTCCAGTGCTTTAGCGGCGACCAGGTGGTGATGCCGGCGCAAAGCAGGGGCGCGACGGCCTTGAGATCGAGGTTTTCAGGCACTTTGGCCACGAAACGCTCCTCGACAACGATCTTCTCGGAATAGCCGCCGAAGGTCAGTTCCTTGCCGCTGCGATCCTTACAATTGTAGGTCCAGGTCGTGCCGTGTTCGCAATATTGCTCGAGATCGTCATTGCAGGCCGAACATTGACGGCATGAATCGACCATACACCCGACCGCGGCGAGATCGCCGGCCTTCAGCTTTTTGACATGCGCGCCGGTCGCGACGACCCGGCCGACGATCTCGTGACCCGGCACCATCGGATAGAGCGAATTGCGCCAGTCGTTGCGCGCCTGGTGCAGATCGGAATGGCAAATCCCGCAATAAAGAATTTCAATTTCAACGTCGTGCGGGCCGGGCGTCCGGCGCTCGAAGGTGAAGGGGGCCAACGGCGAACTTGCGTCGCGAGCGGCATAGCCGCGGACTTCTGTCATGGTCAGCTCTCGATTTTTGAGAATCCCGGCGCACCGGTCCCCGCGCTTGAAACGCAAAGGTCCAGCCAGTCGGCTTTTAGGAACCGGCGCAGAATAGTTCCGCGCACAGTGATCGAACAATCGCGAATTTGAGCATGGTTTGTTGAATATTGCTCAATAATCGTTTGGGTCGCGACCGTTTCCCCCGCGGCCTTCATCGCCGCGTCATCTCGCCGGGATGGCTTTAAGGCCGCGATCGTCTAAAAGACATTCGTCGAATACCTCCTCAGGAGAAATGTGCATGATTACGAGCGAAAAGGCCCATCGTGTCATCGCCGCTGGCGAAGCCAAGGCAAAAGAGATCGGTCAGCCGATGAACATTGCCGTCGTCGACGCCGGCACGAATCTCAAGGCTTTCACCCGGATGGATGGTGCGTGGCTCGGCAGCATCGATATCGCCATCAACAAGGCCTTCACCGCCAAGGCCTTCGACATCTCCACCAAGGACCTCGGCCAGAACAGCCAGCCGGGTGATCAGTTCTATGGCATCCAAGAGTCGAACCACGGCCGGGTCATGATCTTCGCCGGCGGCCTGCCGCTGGTCGTCGACGGCAAGATCGTCGGCGCCGTTGGCGTCAGCGGCGGCAGCGGTGTGCAGGATCAATCCGTCGCCGAAGCGGCGGCGGCGGTTTGTAAATAATCAGGAGCGCGGCGCGGCGGCGAACCGCCGCGCATTATTTGAATTTGCGCGCGCCTTTACCTGCCGCCCGCAGCCGTTAAAAGCGCAGCGGGAGAGTTTTCATGCAAACCACTGACGTGCGCGCCGTCATCGCCATCGGCCTTCGCGGCCAGTTCGGCCTTCATGGCCGGCTACCGTGGGAAGGCAATCGCAGCCGCGAATTTGTTGCCGATGTCGAGCGGTTCTTCGATCTGACGCGCGGCCATGTCCTGATCATGGGCCACCGCACCTTCATCTCGGTGCCCGAATTCGCCTTCAGGGATCGCGACATCGTTGAAATCCACGCCTCCGACGACCCACGCGACGTGCTGGCGCGGTTTCGAGGCCGGTCTGTGTTCATCGGCGGCGGCCCCGTGGTCTATGCCGCCTATGCGCCCTTCATCCGCCATTGGGACATCAACCGCTTGCCCTATGATGGCGAGGCCGATCGCTGGTTCGATCCCGCCTGGCTCGTGGCGGGCGGCCATCCGGTCTAGCGCCGGCCTTTTGTTGATCGCCCCGGCGAAATGGGGCACAACCCGCCCAACATGACGGGCTGGCGCTCAAGCCGGCGATTCAGCAGAGATTTTTGCGATGTCTTCTCCCTTGCGTCTCGGCGTGGCCGGCCTCGGCACCGTGGGCGCTGCCCTCTTAAAACTTCTCGACCGTCAGGCTAACGCTTTGGCAGAGCGAACCGGACGCCGGATCGCGGTAATGGCTGTCTCCGCCCGGGATCGCAGCAAGGTCCGCGATCTCGATCTGGCGCGTTTTGAATGGTTCAGCGATCCGGTCGCTTTGGCGGGTTCTCCCGAGATCGACGTTTTCGTCGAATTGATCGGCGGCGCTGACGGCGTGGCGCGCGCCGCGGTCGAGGCCGCCTTGCAGGAGGGCAAAGCCGTCGTGACCGCTAATAAGGCGCTGCTGGCGAAGCACGGGCTGCATCTCGGCAAACTGGCCGAATCGAAGGGCGCCGCGCTTGGCTTCGAAGCCTCGGTCGCCGGTGGCATACCGATCATCAAGACGCTGCGCGAAAGCCTCGCAGGCAATTCAATCTCGCGCGTCTATGGCATCCTGAATGGCACTTGCAATTACATCCTCTCGCGGATGGAGACAGAGCAGCTTTCCTTCGCGCAATGTCTCGCCGAGGCGCAAAGGCTCGGCTATGCCGAGGCTGACCCGTCCTTCGACATCGGCGGCTATGATACGGCGCATAAACTTGCGATCCTGACGGCGCTTGCCTTCGGCACCGAGATCGCGCCCGATTCCATCGCCGTAGAAGGCATCGAGCAGATCACGCTCGCCGATATTTCGGCTGCCGCCGAGCTTGGCTACCGGATCAAGCTGCTTGGCGTCGCTGCCCGCACCGCAGCGGGGATTGAGCAACGCGTGCATCCGACGATGGTGCCGCGCTCGTCCGCCATCGCGCAGGTCATGGGTGTCACCAATGCGGTGACGATCGACGCCGATGCCGTGCAGGAACTGACGCTGGTCGGGCCGGGGGCGGGCGGGATGGCGACGGCATCATCGGTCGTTGCCGACATTGCCGACATTGCCCGCGGCCTGCACGTGCCGCCCTTCGGCCTGCCGATGGCGTCGCTGACGCCGCCGCGCCGCGCGGCGTTGCAGACGCACGAAGGCGGCTATTACATTCGGCTTTCGGTTTACGACCGGCCCGGCGCCGCGGCAGCGATTGCGACCCGCATGGCCGAGCGCACGATTTCGCTGGAGAGCATCGTCCAGCGCCGCCGTCCGGGCGAGCAGAAGGGCGCGTCGGCCGTGCCCGTGATCCTCATCACCCACGCGACGTCGGAGAAGTTGATTGGCGAAGCGTTGAAAGACGTGCTCGCCGACGGTTTCATCGCCGAACCGCCGCAGGTTATCCGCATCGAGCGCGAATAGGAGTTTTCGTGACTGATCTTATCGTCAAGGGCCAGGACATCATCGACCGTATCCTGACTCTCGAACTCGTCCGCGTCACCGAGCGGGCCGCGATTGCCTCCGCGCGCCTGCGCGGGCGCGGCGACGAAAAGGCCGCCGATCAGGCCGCCGTCGATGCGATGCGGCGCGAATTGCATCGGCTGCCGATCGACGGCACCGTCGTGATCGGCGAAGGCGAACGCGACGAGGCACCGATGCTCTTCATCGGCGAGAAGCTCGGAACCGGCGGGTCAGCGGTCGATATTGCAGTCGATCCGCTCGAGGGCACGACGCTCTGCGCACACGATATGCCGGGCTCGATTGCAGTGATGGCGATGGCGACCGGCGGAGCGCTTCTTCATGCCCCCGATGTTTACATGGAAAAAATCGCCGTCGGCCCCGGCTATCCGCAAGGCGTGGTCGATCTTGACAAAAGTATCGAAGAAAATGTTGCTGCGCTCGCCAAAGCGAAGGGTGTGTCGTCGAAAGAGATTTCTGTCCTGTTGCTGGACCGGCCGCGGCACAAGCCGATCCTCGAAGCCTGCCGCGAAATCGGCTGCCCAGTGCGGCTCATCCCCGATGGTGATGTCGCGGGCGTGATCTTCACGACGCGCCCGAATGAGACCGGTATCGACCTTTACGTCGGCATCGGCGGCGCGCCGGAAGGCGTGCTCGCGGCGGGCGCCTTGCGCTGTGTCGGTGGCCAGATGCAGGGCCGTCTCATTCTTGATACTGACGAAAAAATCGCGCGCGCGGCCCAGATGGGCGTCAAAGATCCGAAGCGCAAATATGATCTCACCGAGCTAGCGGCCGGGGACGTCATCGTGTCGCTAACCGGCGTCACCGATGGCGCGCTCGTGTCGGGCGTCAAATTCGACGAGGACGCCATCCGCACCGAAACCCTGATCTATCGTTCGACGACAGGCACAGTGCGCCGGATCGCCACCGAGCATCGGCAAAAGGCCCGCGGGCGCGCCTGAAGCGTTACGGACAGACCTTCACACCAATGGCAGCGGCCTGCTGCCAGGTCATTCGCGTGAAGCTGACCTTTTGCAGCGCGTGGTGGGCCGCGACCCAGCGTTTCACGTTGGCCGGATAATAGCTCGCAGCGTAATTGTTGAGATAGGCGGGAGCGAGTTTCCCGTCGATTGTCGCGCCGTGGAAATAAAGCACCGAGCCCTGGGTGACGCAGGCGCCTGAAATGCCAAGCAGCAGCGTACAAGACGAGAAACATTCGAGCGGCAGGCGATAAACATTATCGTTGCGGTGATGCTCGACGAATTCGATGCGGTTCAGCAGATTGCCGCCGTTATCCTGCTCGACGACATCGGGCAGGCGATTGGCCGATCGATCGAGAAGGCCGGCGGCTTGGATTGGGCTAGATAGCAGCGCAACTGCCGCAACGATCACCAAACCCAGAAACCGCATCGCGTCGTCTCCTGCTATCCGAACCTGCATTTCAGCAGATTCGGCAAGCAATGTCCGCGCCTCAGCGGTAGTTCGAGAGACGATCCACCAGCTTTAGATGGCTTAGAGCCAGCGGCGTGGGCCCGGTGCCGCCGGTCCGGCGTCGCCGCCCAGTCTGCTGGCGACCAAACGCCAGATCAGCAAAATGACCACAGCGCCAATCGTTGCGCCAATCAAACCGGCGCCTTGATCAATCCGATACCAGCCGACGGACTGGCCGATGAAAGTCGCCAGAAACGCGCCTGCGATGCCAAGCACAACGGTAAAAATGAAGCCGCCTGGCGTGTTCGGCGCTGACGAAAACCACCGCGCCAGCATGCCGGCGACGAAGCCGATGACGATAATCCAGATGATATGGCCCATGGTCATTCTCCCCAGTTCTGGTCGCGGATTCGGTCAAGCCAGCTTTTAAAAGAGCTTAAGCGGGCTTTTGGACCTGTCAATCTGACCGGCCGGGCAGGTTTTAGAGCAGAGCCGGCGACAGCTTGATGACTCGGCATGCGTCGCCAGCCGCCGCGACCGGTGCGTGAGGTGGTCGTACCAGCAGGCATTGGGATTGCGCGAAAACGCTTAAAAGCGAGGAATCCTGCACATCATGCGGCGTGGCGAGAAGCAGGCCATTCGTGTCACGACTCAGCTTGGCGCGCAGATAATCTTCGCGCGGGCCGTTTGGCTGCATCGGCGCGCCAAGAATTGCGGGTTCGGACGGATCGTCCGCCGCGCGCGGATCGCCATTCAACGCGCGCAGCAAGGGGATGAGAAAGAGCAGGGCGCAGACGATCGACGAGGCCGGATTACCTGGCAGCCCGAGGATCAGCATGTCGCCCAAGGGACCGGGAAGCCGCCCGTGAATCAGCGGTTTGCCTGGCCGCATCGCGATGCGCCAGAAGACCAGTTCCATGCCTTCGTTGGTGAGGGCTGACTGGACGAGATCATGCTTGCCGACCGAAGCCCCCCCAAGCGTCACGAGAACATCGGCTTCAGCCTGGCGTGCAGCGAGGACGGCCGTTTCGAGCGCGGCGAAATCGTCGCTGGCGATGCCAAGGTCGATCGGCTCGCCCCCCGCCTGTCGGACGAAAGCGGCGATGGCGAAGGAATTCGACGCAACAATTTGATCGGCGCTCGTCGCCTCTCCGGGCTGCACGAGTTCGTCGCCGGTCGCCAGGATTGCCACGCGGGGTTTCCGTGCGACAGCGACCTTGGAATGGCCGCCCGCCGCCGCGAGCGCGATGTCGATCGGGCCAAGCCGCGTGCCGGCGGGAAGCAGCACCTCGCCATCGGCGAAGTCGATGCCGATCTCACGGATATGCCGGCCTTCGACAACGGTTCGGCTCGCCGTGACTGTATCGCCGTCGAGCGTCGCGTCTTCCTGCATCAGCACGGCATCGGCGCCTTCCGGCACCGGCGCGCCGGTGAAGATGCGAACGGCCTCGCCGCGCTTCAGCGTTTCAGTAAAGCCGTGGCCAGCGGCGCTTTCGCCGATCAGCTTCAGGGTCGCAGGCAGCGATTCCAAATCCGCTGCCTTGAGAGCAAAACCGTCCATCGCCGAGGCGCGAAACGGCGGTTGCGTGCGCTGCGCGTAGAGCGGCTCGCTCAAAGTGCGCCCCAGTGCTTTAGCAAGCGGCACGCGCTCATTTCCCCGCGGGCCAGCGCCCGCAAGGACGCGCGCCCGTGCTTCGGCGACGGGAAGAAGTTTTTGTGCATCCATGTCGTTCAATCGCCGCGCCGGAATAGGCCAGACCGGCCGCCTGATTTTTCGACGAGCGTGATGCCTTCGATGTGCATCGTACGGTCTGCGGCCTTGAGCATGTCGTAGATCGTAAGGCAGGCGACGGACACGGCCGTCAGCGCCTCCATTTCGACCCCGGTCTGGCCGCTCACTTTCGCTTCTGCGGCGACGCGCAGGCCGGGCAGGGCGGCGTCGGGCTCAATATCGACTATCACCTTGGTCAACGCGAGCGGATGACAGAGCGGGATGAGGTCGGCGGTTTTCTTCGCTGCCATGATGCCGGCGATCCGCGCCGCAGCGAAGACATCACCCTTTTTGGAATTGCCTGCGAGAGCGAGATCGAGCGTCTCTTTGCGCATCGCCACATGGCCCTCGGCGCGGGCGATGCGGTCAGTCGCAGGCTTTTCGGACACATCGACCATATACGCCTGGCCGGCCTCGGCCAGATGGGTGAGCTTCGCCATCAGCCGTGCGCTTTGCGCACGGCATGTCGCTCGCTCTCATCGCCGCACAACAGAAGATGCGCCGCGGCGGCGACATCGTGCTGGCGCATCAGGCTCTCGCCGACGAGGAACGTATCGATGCCGGATTTGTGCAAACGCAGGCAATCGTCATGCGTCGCGATTCCGCTTTCCGCGACGACGATCTTATCGGCGGGGATTTTTGACGCGAGGCGTTCGCAGGTCTCGAGTTTTGTTTCGAACGTCCGCAGATCGCGGTTGTTGATGCCGATCAGCCGCGTCTCGAGTTCGAGCGCGCGATGAAGTTCGGCCTCGTCATGCACTTCGACCAGCACGTCGAGCCGCAGATCGTGCGCAGTCTTGTTGATCTTCTTGGCTTCCTCGTCGGTGACGCTCGCCATGATGATCAGAATACAATCGGCGCCATAAGCGCGGGCTTCGTACACCTGGTAAGGATCGAAGAGAAAATCCTTGCGCAACGCCGGCAGGCGGACGGCCTTCCGCGCCGCTTCGAGATAATCGAGCTTGCCTTGAAATGACGGCGTGTCGGTAAGGACCGAAAGACAGGCGGCGCCACCTTTTTCATAAGCCTTGGCGAGCGCCGGCGGATCGAAATCATCGCGGATGAGGCCCTTTGAGGGGCTGGCCTTTTTGATCTCCGCGATCAAGGCAAAGCGGCCCTCAGTGAGTCTCGTTTCGATCGCATGAGCGAAGCCGCGCGGCGGATCGTGATTTTCGATCCGGCGTTCCAACGTCGAAAGCGGCATGCGCAATTTGGCTTCCGCAATCTCTTTGCGCTTATAGGCTTCGATCTGCTTCAGAATATCGGCCATGGGTACCCTCTACAGCCCCCGCAAAATCACTCTGCCACGAAGCGGAGCGAAGGCAAAATGGCAGACGTTGCTGGATATCAAATCCCTTTAGCACCGCCATGCGACGCTTTGATCAGCCGTGCGAGCACTTCGGCGGCACGACCCGCATCGAGAGCGGCGGCAGCGGTGGCGACACCTTCGCGCAGCGTCTCGGCCTTTTCCGCGACGATCAGTGTCGCCGCGGCGTTCAGGACCGCGATATCGCGATAGGGATTGCGCGCGCCGTGCAGGACGGCATTGAGGGCCGCCGCATTATGCGCGGCATCACCCCCTTTGAGATCGGCCAGGTTTGCCGGTTGGAGCCCGGCCTCCTCTGGCGTGATGACGAAGGAGCGGATCACGCCATTTTCGAGCGCCGTGACATAGGTCGGGCCGGTGGTCGTCACCTCGTCGAGCCCGTCCGCGCCATGGACCAGCCAGACGCGCTCTGAACCGAGATTGCGCAGCACCTCCGCCAGAGGCTCCAACCATTCTTTTGCAAAAACCCCCAGCAATTGCCGCCGGACCCGCGCCGGATTGGAAAGCGGACCGAGCAGGTTGAACAGGGTGCGGGTTCCGAGCTCCGTGCGGATCTGTCCGACATTGCGCATGGCGGCATGATGGACGGGTGCTGTCATGAAGCCGATGCCGGCCTCGTCGAGACAATAGGCAACTTCGTCCGGCGACAGGCCGATCTTGACGCCAAGCGCTGTCAAAACGTCGCTCGATCCCGATTTCGACGAGGCGGCGCGATTGCCATGTTTGGCGACGGGCACGCCGCAGGCGGCGACGATCAACGCGGTTAACGTCGAGACATTATAGGTGCCGTGGCCATCTCCGCCCGTGCCGACGATATCGACCGCATTCGGCGGTGCCGCCACGGGCAGCATTTTGGCCCGCATGGCCGCGACCGCGCCGGTAATTTCCTCGACCGTCTCACCGCGCACCCGCAACGCCATCAGAAAGGCGCCGGTCTGTGCCGCGGTCACCGTGCCGCCAAGCAGGAGATTGAAGGCGTGTTCTGCGTCGGCGCGGCTGAGGCTCGCGCCGGTGGCGATCTTCGCGAGGAGGGGCTTGAAGGCGTCCATGGTGTCTCATTGCTCTGGCAGACGCGTAAGCGCAAGATCTTAGACGGCGCCTCGCTCGCTCGTGATGTTGACGAGTGCGCGGCTGCAGACGGCGATGACAAGTCCGGCGAAGGCTGCGATGGCGGCTGTAGTCAGAAAAAATTCAACCCGGCCCATGCGGCTCCAGAAGCTTCCGAGCCAGCCAGCGAGAAAATTGCCGGTGAAGCTCGTCGCCAACCAACAGCCCATGACGAGTGAAAGCATCCGTGTGGGCGCCAACTTCGTCACCAGGGACAGACCGATTGGCGACAGATAAAGCTCGCCCAATGTCAGGATTGTGAAATAGCCGATGAGCCAGAGCCAGCTCGCCTTGCCCGCACCCGAGTACCAGGCCGCCAGCGCCAGGATCGCATAGGCCAAAGCTGCGCCAAAGCAGCCGAACCCCATTTTCATGATCGTCGAGGGTTCGCGACCTTTCAACGATTGGCGCTGCCAGAGCGCGACAAGGAGCGGCGTGAAGACGAAGATCAGGAAAGGATTGATCGACAAAAACCATGTCGTCGGGATTTGCCCATGCCAGCCGAATAGCGAGACTGCGCGGTCGGTATCGGCGTCGGCCCAGAGGGTGATCGTGTTGCCCTGCTGTTCGTAGACAGCCCAGAACAGCGTCGTCGGCACGAAAAGCACGGCCAGAGCGAGTAGCCCGCGTTTTTCGTTAGGTATCAGCGTTCGTTTCGGCTGGGATAGGGTTGCGGTTCTCCCATCCGGCGGCAGGTCACGTAGGCCGTAAAGATAAATGCCAAGGCCGATCACCATGCCGACGCCGGCGGCGGCGAAGCCGTAATGCCATCCCGCTTCCTCGCCCAATGTGCCGCAAACGAGCGGCGAGAAGAACGCGCCGATATTGATGCCGACGTAGAAAATCGAGAACGCCCGGTCGCGCCGCGCATCCCCCGGCGGATAAAGGCCGCCGACCTGCGTCGAGATATTCGGCTTGAATGCGCCCGAGCCCAGGATCAGCGCCAGCAATGCAAAGAGAAAGAGATGTTCGACGGCCATCATGAAATGGCCGATCGCCATTAAAGCCGCGCCGACGATCACGGTGCGACGCTGGCCGAGTAGACGGTCGGCCAGGAGGCCGCCGAGGATCGGCGTGAAATAGACGAGCGCGGTGTAGAAGCCGTAGATCTGAGAGGCGAGTGGCTGCAACGCGAGCGGGCCGAACACAAATTCCAATCCGTGACGGACGGCGGCTAGCCCCGCGACATGCTCCGCATGGCCGGGCAGCAGCAGATATTTCGTCATGTAGAGAACGAGGAGCGCGCGCATTCCGTAATAGGAAAAGCGCTCCCACATTTCCGTCGCGAAGAGAAAAGACAGGCCTTTCGGATGGCCGAAAAGCTCGGCCGGAGCCGCTTCGCTGGCACGCAGAAATTCGATCGGTTCGTCCAAGCAGAAAGCCCTATGCGACGCGAGGAAAAAACTCAGCGTAGCATTTCAGGGGCCAGTCAGGCGCCTCTGTGTGTCTTGTTCCATTCCTGCGCGAGTTCGAGAAAATTCGCCAGGATGCGGTGCCCGTGTTCGGACTCGATACTTTCGGGATGAAATTGCACGCCGTGGACTGGCCGCGATTTGTGCGAGAGCGCCATGACAAGGCCGTCGGTCTCGGCGGTGACGTTCAGTTCTTCGGGAAACGTCTCGCGTTTGACGACGAGCGAATGATAGCGCGTCGCACGGAACGGCCCGTTGATGCCGCGAAAGATCGTCTCGGCGCGATGGCTGATCTCCGACATCTTGCCGTGCACCGGCACTGGCGCACGCACGACGTCGCCGCCGAAGACTTCGCCGATCGCCTGATGGCCGAGGCAGACGCCGAAGATCGGGATATCGGCGCTGGCTTCGCGGATGAGATCGAGGCAGATGCCGGCCTCATGCGGCGTGCAGGGGCCGGGTGAGATCACGATGGCGTCCGGCCGCGCGGCGATGACCTCCGCGACGCTCACCTTGTCGTTGCGATGCACTTCGACCTCGGCGCCCAATTCGCCGAGGTAATGCACCAGATTGAAGGTGAAGCTGTCGTAATTGTCGATCAGGGTGACGTTGGGCATGGCAACCTTTTGAGCCGGGCGGCCTGGCAGGTCAAGACTCAGGCCGCCTTGCGGACCGGCGGCGCCATGAATTCCGGCCCGACCGGATCCTTGATGTTGTCGGTGAGAATCTTGTCGATCGCGATCAACGCCCCGGCGTCGAGCTTCCAGTCCGAGACGCGCGAAATCGGGTCGAGCTGGCCTAGTTTGCGCGCGCCCCAGAGCGCAATGCTCAGCGGCTGACGGTCCAGAACCCAGCGAATGGCGAGATCGAGGACCGTCTTGCCATAATTGTTTCTGGCGAAGGCCTCGAGTGCCGTCACGGCGGCGAGATATTGCGCGAAACGCGGCGGCCGGAATTTGGGGTCGTTGCGGCGCAGATCGTCGCCGGTGAAGGTCGTGTCGGCGTTCATCTTGCCGGCGAGCAGGCCACGGCAGAGCGGGCCATAAGCCAGCGTCGCGATGTCGTTTTTGGCGGCATAGGGCAGCACGTCCTTTTCCGCGCCACGCTCGAAGAGATTATGCGGCGGCTGGATCGTGTGGAGCGGCGCGACGGCGCGGAAGGCTTCCATCTGCGCAACGTCGAAATTGCTGACGCCGATGGCGCGGATTTTTCCGGCCTTGAACAGCTTGCCCAGGGTCTCTGCCGTCTCGGCGATCGGCGTTGCGTCATCCGGCCAATGGACCTGATAGATGTCGATCACATCGGTCTGGAGACGGCGCAGCGAATCCTCGATCTCTTTCTCGATCCGGGCGTTGCTGGCGTTGCGGAAAATTTTGCCGTCCTTCCATTCGAGCGCGACTTTCGTCGCAATGATCGTCTTATGCCGGCGGCCGCCTTCGACCAGGGCGCGGCCGACGATCTCCTCGGAATGGCCGAAGCCATAGACGGGCGCGGTATCGACGATATTGATGCCGCGATCGATCGCGCTTTGAATGGTGCGGATTGAATCGGCATCGTCGCTGCCGCCCCACATCGAGCCGCCGATGGCCCAGGTGCCGAGCGCGATCCGCGTCGGCTGCAGGCCGGTGCCCGGAATATTGATGGTTTCAAGCTGAGACATGGCCGATCCTTTGCTGAAAGCCCCTGCCTAATATCGGACGTCAGGCCGAAGTTTCGAGGCACTATGGCGAAAATGCGCAAGATCGAACATGCGGCGGTCGGCTCTCGTCATGGCCGGACTTGATCCGGCCATCCATCAACGTTTCGTGTCTGGATGCTCGGGTCAGCCCGCGCATGACGCGAGCAGGGGCTTACTGCCCGCGCTTCGTCCGCGCGGCGAAGCGCACCGCTTCTTCCGCGGCGCGGAACAAAGCCTGCGCTTTGTTGATCGTCTCGCGCCGCTCGTAGGCCGCATCTGAATCGTAGACGACGCCCGCACCGGCCTGGACGTGCATCTGGCCGTCTTTCACCACTGAAGTGCGTAGAATGATGCAGGTATCCATATCGCCGTGCGCGCCGAAATAGCCGATGCAGCCGGCATAAATGCCGCGCTTATCGGTTTCGAGTTCGTCGATGATTTCCATCGCCCGCACTTTCGGCGCGCCGGAGACCGTGCCGGCTGGAAAGCCCGCGCAGAGCGCATCGATCACGTCGTGCTGCGCATCCAGTTCGCCTTCGACATTCGAGACGATATGCATCACATGGCTGTAGCGTTCGATGGCGAACCGCTCTGTGACTTCAACGCTGCCGATCTTTGCGACGCGGCCGACATCGTTGCGGCCGAGATCGAGCAACATCAGATGTTCGGCGCGCTCCTTTTCGTCGGCGAGAAGGTCTTCAGCGAGTCGTATGTCTTCCGCCGCGGTCTTGCCGCGCCAGCGCGTACCGGCGATCGGCCGGATCGTGACCTTTCCAGCGCGGGCACGCACGAGAATCTCCGGGCTTGAACAAACGATCTGAAAATCGCCGAAGTCGAGATAACAAAGGAACGGCGCGGGATTGACGCGCCGCAGCGCCCGATAAAGCGCAAACGCGGGCAGGGTGAACGGTGCCGTGAATCGCTGCGACAGCACGACCTGAAAAATGTCGCCAGCGCGAATGTATTCTTTCGCGCTCTCGACCATCTCATGGAAGCGCGCTTCGGACGTATTGGATGTCGGGTTCGCGGTCTGAAGATCGGCGTCCAGATCCGCAGCGCTCGACGGCAGCGGCGCTTCAAGTGCACCGACAATCGCCTCAATGCGTTCGATGCCGCGTTCATACGCGACCTTGGTGGCGAGATCGGTTAGCGGACGCACCGGCGTCACGACAAAAATCTCGTCGGTGACGCTGTCGAAGACAACCATAACCGTCGGACGTAGCATGATCGCGTCGGGCACGCCGATCGGGTCAGGTTTGGCGGGTGGAAGTTGCTCCATCTGCCGCACCATGTCGTAGCCGAGATAGCCGAAGACACCGGCTGCCATAGGTGGCAGATCGTGCGCCGCTTCGATGTGGGATTCAGCAATAAGCGCACGCAAAGCCTCAAGCGGCGAGGCGGCACAGGGTACGAAAGCCGCGGGCTCGGTCGCCGCCGTCCGGTTGATTTCCGCGTGGCCGTCCTGGCAGCGCCAGACGATATCGGGGTCAAGCCCGATCATCGAATAGCGCCCGCGCGCGCCGCCGCCTTCGACCGATTCCAGCAGAAAGAGACGGCCCTTGCGGCCTGCGGATAATTTGAGAAAGGCTGAGACCGGCGTTTCGAGATCGCCGACGAGCCGCGTCGCGAGCAACGTGGGGGCGCCGGAATCGTACGTCGCGGCAAAAGTCTCGTAGGCCGGCGTAATCATGCGGTTACTGCTGATCCGCCGGCGCGCCGGAAATCGATTGCCAGACTTGCTGATTGATCCTTGTATTCAAGCCCGTCTCAAGATTGGTGACGAATTGCGCCGTCATGTCGTCGTTGAGGGCGGTCTTCATCTGATCGAGGACATTGGCGAAATCGTACCGCTTGACGTCCAGCGGTGGCACGCTGGCGCTGGCGACGCTGAAAATGATGCGGCCGCCATCCTGCGCTTCAGCCGAGCCGGCTTTTCCAACCGCGCGGTTGAAAACCTCATCAAGTATCGTGCTCGAAAGACCCTGCGGATCCAGCCGCGTGATCTTGTCGACATGTTTGACAGGCAGATTGCCTTGCGCCGTTGCGAGGGCAGCGATGGTCGCGCCGCTGTCGAGCTTCTTGGTCAGATCGACAGCCTTGTCGACGAGGCGGCGCGAGGTCTCATCGGCAGTCCAATCCTGCGTGACGCGGTTCTTGACCTCATCGAACGTCAGATTGCGCGCGGGATCGATGTTGAGAACGTCGAACCAGATTCCGCCGCCGTCTTTGGTCGTAATCGGATCGTTATCGACGCCGATATCGGACGCGAAGACGGCTTTCAGCAAGGCTTTCTGGTCATCTCCGAGATCAGGCACCGCCTTGCTCGCTTTGTCGTTACCTTGCGCATCAATCTCATCGATTGTGCGGGCTGATAGCCCGGCAGCTTTGGCCGCATCGGCGACGGACTTGCCGCCCGCGCGCAGATCTTCGATCTGATCATGGATCTTGCCCAGGTCCTTATGCGCGCGGAAGATCGCAAGTTCCTGGGCTAGCGACGTCTTCACGGCGACAAGCGGGATGACAATCTTCGGAATAATCTTCTGGACGTGCAGGATCGCCCAGCCGAATTGCGTCTTCGCCGGCTTGGAGACGCCACCAGCCGACAGAGCGAAGACCGCGGCAGCGACGCTCTTGTCGGCAAGGGTTGCTTCCGTGACGGTGCCGAGGTCGGTATCCTTCGGCGACAGTTTGCGTTCGGCGATCAGCGCGTCGAAGGTCTCGCCGCCGGCGAGTTTCGCAGCCGCAGCGTCGGCGGTCTTCTCATCCGGGAAGATGATCTGCTGAATTTGCCGTTGTTCGGCTTGTGTGTAGCGCTGATCCTTGACCTCGTCGTAGCGCTTCTTGATCTCAGCGTCGCTGATCGGGTGTGCAGCGGACTCGATGCCTGCCAGACTTGTCGAACTCACCAGAAGCAGACTGACCTTGCGATATTCATGCTTGCGATAGAGATCGCGATGCGATTCGAAATAACTCTTGAGCTCGGCATCTGACGGCGCCGGGATCGCGCCGGCCGCGGATTTCGGCAGCACGATGTAATCGATATTGCGGGTCTCGTGGTAATAGCGATTGATGATTTCGAGCATCGCGCGCGGCGCCGTAAGGCTGTTGGTCAGCGTCGCAACGATTTCCTGACGCAGGGCCGCGGCGCGGGTTTCGGCGACATAGTTCTGTTCGGTCAAGCCATTGTCTTGCAGACGTGCTTCGAACGTCTGCCGATTGAATTGTCCGTCCGGGCCTTTGAAAGCGTCGTCCTGCATGATTTGGCGCGCAATGACGCCGTTGGGGAGGGCGAGGCCGAGACGGTGTGCCTCCTGATCGAGGGCTGCGTCGCTCAGCATACGGCTCAGGACTTGCCGGTCAATTCCACGTTCCCGCGCTTCCTCGCTGCTGATCGCCC
The DNA here is from genome assembly GCF_037200945.1 of Methylovirgula sp. Lineage (NCBI taxonomy): Bacteria > Pseudomonadati > Pseudomonadota > Alphaproteobacteria > Hyphomicrobiales > Beijerinckiaceae > Methylovirgula > Methylovirgula sp. Next base: position 3,158,421 of record NZ_JBBCGP010000001.1, on the reverse strand, counting down.
GGCGCTGCTGTTCCTGCATCTGAACGAGCTCACGCTGATAAGCGACTTGGAATTGTTCCGGCGTGATCTCGGCCGACCCAACGCGCGCCAAAGTGTTGGCGCCAAACCCCTTGAAAACGTCTGCGATCCCCCAAAAGCCGAAGGCGATGACGAGCAAGCCCATCACGACGGCCATGATTGAGCGGCCAACCCATGTCTGGCTGGAGGCACGCAACGCATCGAGCATAATTTAGAATCTCCGCTTGCCCGGGGGTCGATTGGGCGCCGGACTATAGGGAGGCGCTTTCGGGCTGGCAATGTATGAAGAAGGGGTGCCGAGCGGGCTGCAAACTGGCCGATTTTGCCATTCTGGCACCGGATGTTAGGGCGTTGCCAAACGTGGGGCATTTGAGCATGGCGGAAAAACCGCGGCCGCTGGTCGCCGGAAACTGGAAGATGAACGGCCTGACTGCCGACCTCGCCGAGATCGCGGTGATTCGCGATGCATTGGCCGGCGCTTTGGGCGGTCCAGACATCATCATTTGTCCGCCGGCGACGCTGATCGCCGCGGCTGCGCAGCTCTGCGCCGGCTCCTTCATCGCCATCGGGGGTCAGGATTGCCATCCCGAAAGGCGCGGCGCTTACACGGGCGATATCGCGGCAGAAATGCTGCGCGATGCCGGCGCCTCGTATGTGATTGTCGGCCATTCGGAGCGGCGCCGCGATCATGGCGAGAGCGACGTGCTGGTCTCGGCAAAGGCCGAAGCTGCCCTGCGGGCGGGGCTCAAAGTCATTCTCTGCGTCGGTGAAACCGAGGCGGAGCGCGCCGCAGGCCATGCGCCTGATGTGGTGGCCCGACAACTTGAGGGATCACTGCCCTCCGCGCCGCATGGCGACAGCCTCGTTGTCGCCTATGAGCCGGTTTGGGCGATCGGCACCGGCGTGACTCCGACGCCGAACGACGTCGCCGAGATGCATGGCTTTTTGCGCCAAAGACTGGCGGCGCGGCTACCTGAAAGTAGCGACGTGCGCCTTCTCTATGGTGGCTCGGTCAAGGCCGATAATGCTGCTGAATTGTTGCATCTGCCTGCTGTCGATGGCGCGCTTATCGGTGGCGCGAGCCTCAAGGCGGCGGAATTTCTGGCGATTGCCGCGACCTATCGTTAAGCGCAAATGGCTGAATTTGCGTAGCTTTCCATTCGACAGCCGGAAGCGGGGCGGAAATTACGCTAGCCAGACGGAAGGTCGCGGTATAAGAGCGGGCCGAATAAAATTTTTGTCCCGCCGATAGGCTTTTCACAAAGATGCAAACCGTTCTGATTGTCGTTCATATTATGGTCGTTCTGGCGCTGATCGCGACCGTTCTCCTGCAGCGCTCCGAAGGTGGGGCCCTGGGCATCGGCGGGGGCGGCGGCTTCATGACTGGGCGCGGCCAGGCCAATGTGCTGACCCGCGCGACCTCGATTCTGGCGGCTTTATTCTTCGCGACGAGCCTCGGGCTGACATTGTTGGCCAACGCCCAGCGGTCGCATGGGTCGATTTTTGAGGGTGTGACTCCGGTTGGCGCACCAACCTCGCAGGGTACCGTTCTGCAGCAGCTTCAAAAGGAGCAGCAGCAACGTGCCGCGCAACCGCCCGGACCGCCGGCCCAGCCGGAGCCGCCTAGATCGCAATGACGTTGCGTTGAGCCGACAAAGCGCAACGCCCTTTCAGGGCGTTTTCGCGTATGGTTTTTGACAATCGCAAGACAAACCCACTGAAAACGGGTTCTGTGTGGATGGCCGATAAAAAGGCTCCCCAAACAGTTCAAAACAGGATATTCACCGAGGCCCATGGCGCGGTACATTTTCATCACCGGCGGCGTGGTCTCTTCCCTCGGTAAAGGGCTTGCGTCAGCGGCTCTCGGGGCTTTGCTTCAGGCACGCGGCTATACGGTTCGGCTTCGCAAGCTCGATCCCTACCTCAACGTCGATCCGGGGACGATGTCCCCCTATCAGCACGGCGAAGTCTTCGTCACCGACGATGGCGCGGAGACCGATCTCGATCTCGGTCATTACGAGCGATTCACCGGCCGCGCCGCGGTGCGCGAAGACAACATCACCACCGGGCGCATCTATCAGGAGATCATCTCGAAAGAGCGGCGTGGCGACTATCTCGGCGCAACCGTGCAGGTGATCCCTCACGTCACGAATGAGATCAAAGAATTTGTCCTGCGCGGTAACGAGGGCGCGGATTTCGTTCTGGTCGAGATCGGCGGCACAGTCGGCGACATCGAGAGCCTGCCGTTTCTCGAAGCGATCCGCCAGCTCGGCAACGATTTGCCGCGCCAGCACGCAATCTACATCCATCTGACGCTGATGCCCTATATCCCGAGCGCGGGCGAGTTGAAGACCAAGCCGACGCAGCATTCGGTCAAAGAGCTGCGTTCGATCGGTATTCAGCCGCAGATCATTCTTTGCCGGACGGATCGCGAAATTCCGCGCGAAGAGCGTCGCAAGATCGGGCTCTTCTGTAACGTCCGTGAGAGTGCCGTCATCGAAGCGCGCGATGTCGCGTCCGTCTATGACGTGCCGCGCGCCTATCACGCGGCGGGGCTCGACCAGGAGGTGCTCGCCGCCTTCGGAATCGAACCGGCACCCAAGCCTGACATGAGCCGTTGGAACGCGGTGACCGAACGCGTCCACAATCCCGAAGGCGATGTGACCATCGCGATCGTCGGCAAATATACGGGAATGAAGGACGCCTATAAGTCGTTGATTGAGGCGCTCGCACATGGCGGCATGGCGAACCGTGTCAGGGTGCATCTCGATTGGATCGAGTCCGAAGTCTTTGAAGGCTCAGACCCGGCGCCGCGGCTGGAACGGGTGGACGGCATTCTGGTGCCGGGCGGTTTCGGCCAGCGTGGTGCCGAAGGCAAGATTCTGGCGGCGCGTTTCGCGCGCGAGCGCAACGTCCCTTATTTCGGCATCTGCTTCGGTATGCAGATGGCGGTGATCGAGGCTGCGCGGTCGTTGGCAGGTATTGCCGATGCCAATTCGACCGAATTTGGCGCGACAAGCGATCCTGTCGTCGGGTTGATGACGGAATGGATGCGCGGCAACGAATTGCAGATGCGCGCTGCGGAGGGCGAGCTTGGCGGCACGATGCGGCTCGGCGCCTATTCCGCCTTCCTCAAGCCAGGTTCGAAAATCGCCGGCATCTACGGCGAGATGGAAATCTCCGAGCGCCATCGCCACCGCTACGAAGTCAACATGGCTTATCGCGAACAGCTCGAGGAAAAGGGCATGGTCTTCGCGGGTTTGTCGCCGGACGGCCTGCTGCCGGAGACGATCGAGCTTGCAAACCATCCCTGGTTTGTCGGCGTCCAATATCATCCGGAGCTGAAATCGCGGCCCTTCCAACCGCATCCGCTGTTTGCGAGTTTCGTCGCCGCCGCGGTGGAACAGAGCCGGCTCGTCTGATCACGCCTGCGATTGCGCGACGTACGCCGCGAGGCCTTCGCTGAGGTGATCCATCATCAGCCGCAGGCGCTTGCTCGTACGCAGATCTTCGTGCAGCGCCAGCCATACATCAAGCGTAACGCCGATCTCCTGCGTGAAGACCGGGACGAGATCGGGATCGCAGCGTGCGATGCCATGCTGGATGAAGCCGATGCCAACGCCGGCGCGGACCGCCGCGAGCTGTCCGAGATCACTGTCGCAGCGCAGAACGAAATCGGCGTGCGCGATCGGCATACGTGCCAGGAGTTCGCGCAGATACGGCGTCCCCTGGTCGAAGCCGATAAGTGCATGATCAAGGGCGAGCGCCGTCAGATTCGTGAGCGGCGGCGCGGAGGCGAGATAATGCCGGTGTGCATAAAGGCCGAGCCCGATTTCGCCGATGCGCCGCGCCACGAGCGCATCCTGACTTGGCCGCACCATGCGTACAGCGATGTCCGCGGCGCCGTGCAGCAAATCTTCAACCCGATTGGATAGGTCGAGTTCGACATTGATGGCCGGGTGAGCGCGACGGAATTGCGCGAGCAAGGGCGGCAGGACTTCCGCGCCGATAATTTCGCTCGCAGTAATTCGCACGACGCCCACCGCGTCGTTCGTTCCGCCGGATGCGGCCCGCTGCAAGGCTCCAGCGGCGGCTTCCATCGCCTCGGCGTGCGGGCGCGAGTTCAGCGCAATGTCGGTTGGCATGAGCCCGCGGGGCGAGCGTGTGAAGAGCACTGCGCCGAGGGCGTGTTCGAGGTCGGCGATTTGACGGCCAAGTGTCGGCTGCGTGAGGCCGAGCGCCCGCGCCGCGCCCGACAGACTGCCCTCGCGCAGCACCGTCAGGAAAGCGCGATAGGCACTCCAGTCAGGAGAAGTCATACAAATATCTATAGCTTATAAAGCTTATTATGCAATTTTATAATAGTTAATCCCGCGCGATATCCGTTTCAGGATTTCTCTCTTGAAGGAACGCGACTATGTCCCAAACCAATAAAATTGCTCTCGTGATCGGTGCCAGCGGCGGCGTTGGCGGTGAGACGGCGGCTGCCCTGAATCGGCATGGCTGGACTGTGCGGGCGCTGACACGACGGCCGCAGCCGGGCAATGCGACAGCCGAATGGATCATCGGTGATGCGATGAATGCCGCCGACGTTCTCCGCGCCGCGCAGGGCGTCTCGCTGATCGTTCATGCCGCCAACCCGCCCGGTTATCGCGACTGGGACAAGGTCGTACTGCCCATGCTGGACAATACGATCGCCGCCGCCAAGGCAAACAATGCGCGCATCATGCTGCCGGGGACGATTTATAATTTCGGTCCTGATGCTTTTCCTGTCCTGCGTGAAGATTCGCCGCAGCATCCGCTGACCCGAAAGGGTGCGATCCGGGTCGCGATGGAGGAGCGATTGCGGGCAGCGTCGACGGATGGCGCGCCAGTTTTGATCGTGCGCGCCGGCGACTTCTTTGGCCCAACCACGTCCGGCAATAGCGTTTTTTCAGCCGTGATGGTCGAGCGCGGCAAGCCCGTGCAGCGGATCATCGACCCCGCGCGCGCGAGCCACGCCTGGGCTTATCTGCCCGATCTCGCGGAGACGATTGCGCTTCTCATGGACCGCGCGAATGAGCTAAGCGCGTTCGAACGGTTTCATTTCGCTGGCCATCAATTGGCGCGGGGCGAAATGGCGGCGGCGATCCGCCGGGCTACGGATAATCCGCGCCTGCGCGTTTGGCCGTTTCCCTGGTTTCTGGTTGTCGGTCTGCAGCCTTTCGTGCGGCTGTTCTGCGAAATGGCCGAGATGCGTTACCTCTGGCGCGAATCGATCTCGATCGACAGCGCAAAACTCCGGGCTTTTCTTGGCAATGCGCTGCCGGCCACGCCGCTGGACAAAGCCGTGCGTGAAACGCTGACCGGATTGGGATGTCTGCCGGAAGCAGGCGGGAAGGCAGGCGCACGATAGGCTTTGCGAACGCACCCGGCTGGTTTTGCGGTTTTGCGTGCCTACATGTAAAATAACCCGGTCGGCACGGATCGCGGCACGCAGAAAGGTCATTTGATGAAAATCTTATCTACCGTTCTCGCAATGTCGGCGCTGGCCGTCGCGTGGGGACCTGCGCAGGCCGCAACCCATCACCACGTTCACTACGTTCACGTGGTGCATCATTATCATCATCATTATTACGCGGGCGGTGTGAGTTATTACGGAGCGCCGCGCGGCTATTATCCGCCCCCGCCTGGCTATTACCCGCCGCCGTCCGGCTACTATCCTTTGCCTGGCGTTTACGTCCCGGGTTATTTCTACGCCACGCCCGAGGAACCTTTAGGAAATCGCGGTATCGGTAAGGCGCTGATCGACAGCGAATGGGATCCGCCGTTCTCGGGCCGCTAAATCGCCGCCACGCGCTTTAGCCCCGCCCGCGATAGGGCGCGACGCCCTGATCCGGCACCCAAACGCCGGCGGGCAGTTTGCCACTCTGCCAGAAAACATCGATCGGCATGCCGCCGCGCGGATAGAAATAGCCGCCGATGCGCAGCCACCGCGGTTTGAGCAGTCCGACGATATCCTTGCCGATGCGCAGGGTGCAATCCTCGTGAAAGGCACCGTGATTGCGGAACGAGCCGAGATAGAGCTTCAGCGATTTCGATTCGACGAGCCAGCGGTCAGGCACATAATCGATGACGAGATGGGCAAAGTCCGGCTGGCCCGTCACCGGGCAAAGCGACGTGAATTCCGGCGCCGTGAATCGCGCAACATAGTCCGCATCGGGATGCGGATTGGGCACGCGGTCGAGCTTCGCGTCGTCAGGTGAGGCGGGCAGTGCGGACTGATGGCCGAGGGCGGCGACGGGCTTTTTGCTCATGGGTACTTATAACGTTGCGGGCGGCAAACGGCCATCACTAGGCGTCGCCGAGATCGGCCGCCGCGACATCATGAAGGATTTCGCGAAGATCGCTGGCGCGTTTGGCGCCAAAGGCTTTTTCGAACTGGGATTGGGCTTCCAGCCAGCCGTCCACGGCGCGTTTCAGTCTTTCGCGGCCGGTCGCCGTGAGCGTCAATTCCTTGCTGCGCTTGTCCTTGTTGCTCTGGGTGACAACAATCAGCCCATCGCGCTCAAGCGGCAGAATGTTACGGCCAAGCGTCGTGCGGTCCATGACCATCGCCTCGGCCAGGGCGTGGATGCTCATGGGACCGGAGTCGTGAAGCCGCGTCAGAATTGAAAACTGCGTTGTCCGCAACGCCGCGGGCGCCAGAAAGCGATCATAGAATTGCGTGATGCGGCGCGCGGCCTGTCGCGCCGCGAGGCAGTTGCAATCCGATGGCGTGTTCTTGCCCAAGGCTGCTCCAAATTTCCGAAAAACCTTGCCTTATCAGCAGATAAGAGCATATGCGCGCATGTCAACTGATCTTGATCGGGACTGGTTAGCTAAAGCGTCCCAAAAATGTTTAAAGACGGCGGTTCAGGAGACAGTTTATGCGGATTCTTGTGATTGGCGCGGGGGCCCTCGGCGGCTATTTCGGCGGCCGCCTTCTCGCCGCAGGGCGTGATGTTACGTTTCTTGTCCGGCCGCGGCGTGCGGCCCTGCTTGCCGAACGCGGGCTGGAGATCATCAGCGTGAAGGGCGGCCTGCAGCTCGCCCACCCGCCGACCGTGACCGCCGATAAGCTCAATCAGCACTATGATCTCGTGCTCCTGAGCTGCAAAGCCTTCGATCTCACCGACGCGATCAAGTCCTTCGCCCCGGCTATCGGCCCGCAGACCATGATCCTGCCGGTGCTCAACGGTCTGCTGCATCTCGATATTCTTGCCTCGCATTTCGGCGCCGAGCACGTTCTCGGCGGCCTGAGCAAGATTTCCGCGACGCTCGATGCCGAGGGTCGAATCCACCATCTGAGTAGCTTTCATTCCATCAGTTTCGGCGAGCAGAACGGCGCGCGGACGGAACGGATTGAGGCCTTGGCGGAGACGCTGCGTTCCAGCGGCTTCGACGCACCTTTGAGCGAAAATATCCTTGCCGAAATGTGGAACAAATGGGTGTTCATCGCCGCCGCGGCGAGCCTCGGCTGCTTGATGCGGGCTGAGGTCGGCGACATCGTTGCCACTGGCGCCGCCTCTTACGGGAAGACGCTTTTGAGCGAATGCGCGGCGATCGCGGCGCGGCATAATTTTCCGCAGGACGCACAAGGCTTACAATTCGGCGAGAAGATGCTGACCGAAGCGGGCTCGGCCTTCAAACCGTCGATGTTGCGCGACATCGAGCGCGGCCAGCAGACGGAGGCGCATCACATCGTCGGCGATCTTTTGCGCCGTTCCGGCGATCTGCCGACGCCGATTCTGCAGATCGCCGATGCGAATCTTAAGGTCTACGAGGCGCGCCGCGCCCGTGAAGCTGGCGCCTGACACATAGATTCAACGCAGTGAGGAAAGATCATGCCTCTTCTTCGTGCCGAAATGCCGCGCGGCAAATCACGCGAGTTTAAGCTTGGAATCGGTGACGTCGTGTATGCAGCAATGCGTACGGCGCTCAACGTGCCCGAGGGCGATCGTTTTCAGATTTTCACCGAACACGCGCCCGAAGATCTTTCGATCGATCCGAATTATCTCGGCATCACGCGTTCGCCCGAGGCGCTGATCCTGCAAATCACGCTGAACGAGGGACGAACGACCGATCAGAAGCGTGCCTTTTACAAGGCCATTGCGGATGGTCTTCATAGCCGACTTGGTGTGCGGCGTGAGGACGTGACGATCAATCTCGTGGAAGTGAAGAAAGAGAATGGTCATTCGGCAATGGCGAAGCCCCATATGCCTGAGCGACACCCAAGCGAATGAGGAAAATATGGAATATCGGCAATTAGGTGCTTCGGGGTTCAAAGTCCCCGTCCTGAGTTTCGGCACCGGCACGTTCGCCGGCAAAGGCGAATTGTTCGCGGCCTGGGGCTCCAGCGACGTGAAGGAGGCGACACGCCTTATCGACATCTGCCTTGATGCCGGCCTCACGCTCTTTGATACGGCGGATGTTTATTCGGCCGGCGCCTCTGAGGAGGTGCTCGGCGGCGCCATCAAGGGCCGCCGCGACAAGGTGCTGATCTCGACCAAGGCGACCTTTCGAACCGGTGACACACCGAATGATCTCGGCTCTTCGCGCTTTCACCTGACACAGACGATCAACGCATCGCTGAAGCGCCTGCAGACCGATTACATCGATCTCTTCCAATTGCACGGCTTCGACGCGCTGACGCCGATCGAGGAAGTACTGTCGACGCTCGACGATTTCGTCCGTGCCGGGAAGATCCGCTATATCGGCTGTTCGAATTTCTCCGGCTGGCATCTGATGAAATCGCTGGCGATCGCCGATCGCTACAATCTGCCGCGCCATGTTGCGCACCAGGCGTATTATTCGCTTATCGGCCGCGAATACGAATGGGAGCTGATGCCCCTGGCGCTCGACCAGAACGTCGGCGCGGTTGTCTGGAGCCCACTCGGTTGGGGGCGCCTCACAGGAAAGATTCGCCGCGGCCAACCCCTGCCGGAAACGAGCCGTCTGCATAAGACGGCGGATATAGGACCACCGGTCGACGACGAATATCTCTACAAAGTCATCGACGCCCTGGACGAAATTGCCCAGGAGACCGGCAAGACAATCCCGCAGATCGCCCTCAACTGGCTGCTGCAGCGTCCGACCGTCGCGACCGTTATCATCGGCGCCCGCAACGAGGAGCAGCTCAAACAGAACCTTGGTGCGGTCGGGTGGTCGCTGACGCCAGACCAGGTGAAAAAGCTCGACGCGGCGAGCGAGCGGCCGCTGATCTATCCCTATTGGCATCAACGGCTTTTCGCCGAGCGTAATCCACCCCCGGTCTAATTGCTGTCATCAAGAGCGTCATATCGTCCTTTCGGCGGCCCGGCCGAGCCGCCCCCTTTTTTCGGCAGCATGTTCGTCGTAGAACCCGCCGCAAACGAGGAAACCCGCCGAAAGGACGCATTATGACCGCCATTGTCGATATTGCTGGCCGCGAAATTCTGGATAGCCGCGGCAATCCGACGGTCGAAGTTGACGTCACTCTGGAGGACGGGTCTTTCGGGCGCGCGGCTGTTCCGTCGGGCGCCTCGACCGGCACACACGAAGCTGTCGAATTGCGTGATGGCGACAAGGGACGTTTCGGCGGCAAGGGCGTCCTGAAGGCGGTCGAATCCGTCAATCGCGATATTTTCGATGCGCTCGCCGGCATGGATGCTGAGGATCAGGTCGCGATCGACGAGGCGATGATCGCCCTGGATGGGACGCCAAACAAATCAGGCCTTGGCGCTAATGCGATCCTCGGCGTGTCGCTCGCCGTCGCGAAGGCCGCGGCCGATGTCAGTGGTCTGCCGTTGTTTCGCTATGTTGGCGGTACGCAGGCGCGGGTTTTGCCGGTGCCGATGATGAACATCCTGAATGGCGGCGTTCATGCCGACAACCCGATCGACTTCCAGGAATTCATGATCCTGCCTTACGCCGCGCCGACATTGCAGGAGGCGGTGCGCTGGGGTGCTGAGGTCTTCCACGTTCTCAAGAGCGCGTTGAAGAAGGCCGGTCTCAACACGAATGTCGGCGATGAGGGCGGCTTCGCGCCCAACCTTCCGTCGGCCGAAGCGGCGCTCGATTTCTGCCTGAAGGGGATCGAAGGCGCCGGGTTCAAGCCGGGCAAGGACATCGCCCTTGGACTCGATTGCGCATCGACCGAATTCTTTCGCGATGGCGCTTATCGTTACGAAGGCGAGGGCAAGACCCTCAAGATCGAAGAGCAGGCGCAATATCTCGCCAAGCTCGCTGCCAATTATCCGATCGCGACGATCGAGGACGGCATGTCTGAGGAGGATTGGGAAGGCTGGAAAATTCTCACTGATCTTCTCGGTAAGAAGGTTCAACTCGTCGGCGACGATATTTTCGTCACCAATGTCGAGCGCCTGTCCAAAGGTATAGCGGATGGCGTTGGCAATTCGATCCTGATCAAGGTCAACCAGATCGGTTCGCTGACCGAGACTCTGGCCGCGGTCGATATGGCACAGCGCGCCGGCTACACGGCGGTCATGTCGCACCGCTCGGGTGAGACGGAAGATTCGACGATCGCCGATCTCGCGGTTGCTACGAATTGCGGGCAGATCAAGACCGGCTCGCTGGCGCGTTCCGATCGGGCCGCGAAATACAACCAGCTCATCCGCATCGAAGAAGAGCTTGGCGCGCAGGCGCGCTACGCTGGCCGCGCTGCGCTCAAAGCCTGGGCCGGCTAGAGCGGTTCAGGCTTTCTGGCGGCGAAACGCGTGCGTGCCGGCGTCCTGGTGCGTGCGGAGAAAGTCGGCAACCTTCGCGGCTGGCATCGGCCGCTCGAACAAATAACCTTGCCCCTCCGAGCAGCCGCGCGCCAGCAGCCAGATCCGTTGTTGCTCGGTCTCGATACCTTCCGCCGTCGTGCGCACATCAAGGCTGCGTGCGAGGTCGAGCATCGCCCTGATGACAGCCATCGTCTCCTCGTGCGTGTGAATTTCGCCCACAAAGGATCGATCGATCTTCAATCGGTCAAACGGGAACGAGCGCAGATAGGACAAGGACGAATAGCCGGTCCCGAAATCGTCAAGCGCGATGCTGATGCCTCGCTGCTTAAGGCCGTGCAATATTTCGCGCATCGCGGCGTTTTCGATGAGCGGGACAGTTTCCGTGATCTCGAGTTCGAGACGTTGAGGCGCGAGGCCACTGTCGGCGAGCGCGTGTTCGATTTCCTGAATGAAGCCGTGGCGGCCAAGCTGGACCGATGAGAGGTTGACGGCGACCTTGATATCGCCTGGCCACGTCGCCGCTTCGATGCAGGCGCGACGCAAGATCTGTTCGCCCAACTCACCGACGATTCCCATTTCCTCGGCGAGTGGAATGAAAAGGTTTGGCGGGACGAAGCTACCGGCAGGCAAGATCCAGCGAGCCAAAGCCTCGAACGCGATTACTCTTCCGGTGGCAAGGTCGACGATTGGCTGGAAGTAGGGCACGAGCTCGTCATTTTCGATGGCTTCGCGCAGATCGCTTTCGATCTCCCCTCTGACGAGAAGCTGTTGACCCATTTCTTCGTTAAAGGGGCAATAGGTCGCGCGGCCGACACTTTTCGCGCGGTAGAGCGCGACATCCGCGCGCCGGAGCAGATCGGTGAAATTGTCGCTGTCCATCGGGGCCCGCGCGATACCGATGCTGGCGGAAATGGTGATTTTGCGACCCTCGATCTCGAAAGGCTCTTCGAAACAATTGAGGAGCTTTTCAGCAAGGCGATCGATGTCTTCGGAAGAATTGAATGGAAACTGCAAGACCGCAAATTCGTCACCACCGAGCCGGGCGACGTATTCGTTATTCCGGCACACCGTGAGAAAGCGTTCGGCGACCGCGCGCAGAAGCTGATCCCCGACGACATGGCCGAGTGTATCGTTGACGCCCTTGAAATTATCGAGATCGATGTAATGAAGCGCGAGGGCGTGACCCGTGCCAGGAATTTGCTGCAACACCGCGCAGGTGTGCTGTTGAAAGGCGGTGCGGTTGGGCAGATCCGTCTGCAAGTCCCGATAGGCAAGCTTTAGGATGCGCGAATGTGCATAATCATGATCGATGGCGAGAGCACAAAGGTGAACGCAGGCTTCGACGATTTGCCGCTCGAGCATATCCGGCCCGCGCGGCTCGCGGTAGTAGAAGGCGAAGGTGCCAAGTACTTCGCCGCTGCGACCCTTGATTGGCGTTGACCAGCAGGCGCGGAGGCCATGCGGCAGGAACAGATTCTTAAATGGCTCCCAACGCGGATCGGTTGAGATGTCCGTCACTTCTGTGGCCTCGCCATAGAAAGCGGTGTTTCCGCAGGAGCCCATGCCGGGTCCGATCGGCACACATTGGGTGGCGTCCTGGATTTCCTTCGGCAAGTTCGGGCCGGCCAACGGATAAAGGCAATTGGCGCCAAAATCGGCGCGCAGAACCGAACAGATGACGCCCGGCGACATCGCTTCAGCACGTCGGCAAAGAAGATCGACGACCTCCGGCAGGGGCCAGCCGGTTGCCACGACTTCGAGAATTTCACCCTGCAATTGCTGCAGCAATTGCGAGTTGCTCGACGCAGCGTGCCTGATTTCGACAGATGCAAGACGCCCCTGAGCACCAAAGACCGGCGTGACAGAGACATCGTAATTTATGTCGGCGGAGCCGTGCCTTCTTCGCAGCGTGACCGTCTGCCCTGCATCGAGCTTCAGCCAGGTCTGCGCCCAGACTCCGTCATCGATCCGCGGAAGTATATCCGAGATCGCGATGTCGCGACGAAGATCACTTGCGGGGAAATTGGCAGCGAAAGCACCGTTCCAACCCGTCAACGCCCCGGAACGCGTGAAAAGCGCGTGCGCAAAGTCGGCGGCCTCAAAGAATGAGTCTGCACGAGTGTCGGGTAGATCGGCGTCAACGCGATGTGCCACAAAAAGCTCGTGCTTCATTCTCTCTTGCTTGTCTATTTTACGACATAGCAATAAAGACTTGGTTACGGTGAGCTTGGCCGATTTGCTCGACTGATCGCTCCGGCCGTTTAAGAGAGCGCTAACTTTGATCGGCGAAGCTTAGAGAATGGTTATTCGCCGTCGCGTTCGCGCTGTTCTTCTTCCTCTTGCGCTCTATTGCTTGTCCGGTGCTGCCGGCAGCTATTTTCTTTGGCATGCCGTCAACGACGATCGCGGCCTTCGCGCAAACGAGGATTATGAACGCCAGATCAAAAGTTTACATGCTCAAGTTGATGCGAAGGAGAAAGAGCGTCAGGCTTGGGCTCGGCGTATCGCGCTCCTGAGTGGCGCCACGATCGATCGCGATATGCTCGACGAGGAGGCTCGGGCGCGCCTTGGACGCGTCAATAAAGACGACCTCATCGTCCTCCTCAAACCTAACGCGGACGGCGAACCGGTATCAGCCACAAACCCTTAGACGCAGGGTAGGTTCCCTTTGCTGTAAAAATCTTTTGCGCAAAGGGGATGCTTTGCGCGTGGATTCGCCTGCGCCGTTAGAGTAAAAACCGAAAGCGGAATCGAGTGAGCTTCGCTTTTATGCGAAGGCGCGAGTTAGCTTTGCTGCGCGCCTTCGGAGGAGAAATGATGGCGGCGAAATCCGGGGGCCAGATCAATGGCTCGACCGCTGCGGCAGACGTCAGCCATTTGAGTCTTTCCAACGCGGGGCTCGTGCAATTCACCCTCGATCAAGAACTCGCGGTCTACCGCGAAATGCTGCTGATCCGCCGCTTCGAGGAGAAGGCCGGCCAGATGTATGGCATGGGTCTGATCGGCGGCTTTTGCCACCTTTACATCGGGCAGGAGGCGGTTGTCGTCGGTGTGATGCGGTCGGCGAAGCCGGGCGACCAGACAATCACCGGCTATCGCGACCATGCGCATATGCTTGCCTGCGGCATCCCGCCGAAAGCCGTGATGGCGGAATTGACCGGTCGCCGTGACGGGATTTCCAAGGGCAAGGGCGGCTCGATGCATATGTTCTCCAAGGAACATCATTTCTACGGCGGCCATGGCATCGTCGGCGCGCAGGTGCCGCTCGGGACTGGCCTTGCATTCGCCAATCGCTACAACGACAACGCCAATATCAGTTTCACCTATTTCGGTGACGGCGCCGCCAACCAAGGCCAGGTTTACGAGAGCTTCAACATGGCGGAGCTGTGGAAGCTGCCCGTCGTCTACGTAATCGAAAATAATCGTTACGCCATGGGCACATCGGTCAAGCGTGCCTCGGCGATGACGGATTTCTCCAAGCGCGGCTTGTCCTTCAACATTCCCGGCGAGCAGGTGGACGGTATGGACGTCCGTGCCGTGACGGCGGCGGCGGAGCAGGCGGCGCAATGGTGCCGCGATGGCAAAGGGCCGATCATCCTGGAGATGATGACCTATCGCTATCGCGGCCATTCCATGTCCGACCCGGCTAAGTATCGATCGAAAGATGAGGTGCAGAAAATGCGCACCGAGAGCGATCCGATCGAGCAGGTTCGCGAGCGCCTCCTGAACAGCCATCAGGCGAGCGAGGTGGCTTTGAAGGAGATCGACGCCGAAGTGCGCGCCTTGGTCAACGAGGCGGCGGATTTCGCCACCCACGATCCCGAGCCGGATCCCGCCGAGCTTTACACCGACATTTGGAAATAGCCCCATGTCCGTCGACATCCTCATGCCGGCCCTGTCTCCGACGATGGAGCAGGGCAAGCTATCCAAATGGTTGAAAAAGGAAGGCGATCAGATTCGCGTGGGCGATGTGATCGCCGAAATCGAGACCGACAAGGCGACGATGGAAGTCGAGGCCGTCGATGAAGGCACACTGGCCAAGATCATCGTGCCCGAGGGGACCGAAAACGTCGCGGTCAATTCGCCGATTGCCGTGATTGTCGCCGAAGGCGAGACGTTCAACGGATCAGTGCCCGCGGTAAGTCCGTCGGCCGCACCCAAGACGGCAGATGCGCCTGCCGCTTTCATTGCGGTCGCGCCGCCCGCTGCGGTCGCAACCCCAGCGCCCGCGGAAGTCGAGCCTGCAACCGGCGTGAAGACTGTGAAGATGACGGTGCGCGAAGCTTTGCGCGATGCCATGGCGGAAGAAATGCGCCGTGATGCCGGCGTTTTCATCATGGGCGAGGAAGTGGCCGAATACCAAGGCGCTTACAAAATCACCCAGGGACTGCTTGAAGAGTTCGGCGACAAGCGTGTCGTCGATACGCCGATCACCGAACACGCTTTTGCCGGCATCGGCATCGGTGCCTCGATGGCGGGTCTGAAGCCAATCGTCGAATTCATGACCTTCAATTTCGCCATGCAGGCGATCGACCAAATCATCAATTCCGCCGCCAAGACGAATTACATGTCGGGTGGCCAGATGGGATGCCCGATCGTTTTTCGTGGGCCGAATGGCGCCGCCGCGCGTGTTGCCGCGCAGCATAGTCAGGACTACGCCGCCTGGTATTCGCATATACCGGGGTTGAAAGTCGTCGTGCCCTATACCGCCGCCGACGCAAAGGGCCTCTTGAAGAGCGCCATTCGCGATCCAAACCCGGTGATCTTTCTCGAAAACGAAATCCTCTACGGGCAGAGCTTCGAAGTGCCGGAAGGCGACGTTCTGGTGCCGATCGGTGTCGCGAAGATCGCGCGGCCCGGCACGCATGTCACGCTCGTCTCGTTCGGCATCGGCATGACCTATACGCTGCAAGCCGCAGAGGCTCTCGCCGGTGAGGGAATCGAGGCGGAAGTCATTGATCTGCGGACCATTCGTCCGCTCGACATCGAGACGGTTCTGGCATCGGTACGCAAGACGGGTCGCTGCGTCACCGTCGAGGAAGGCTGGCCGCAAAGTGGTGTCGGTGCGGAGATTTCCGCGCGGGTCATGGAAAGCGCCTTCGATTATCTCGATGCGCCGGTGCTGCGGATCACCGGTCGCGATGTGCCGATGCCTTACGCCGCCAACCTTGAAAAACTCGCGCTGCCGAATGTCGCCGAAGTTGTCGCGGTGGCGAAAGCCGTCTGCTACCGAACATGATGTCCCGTCATTGCGAGGAGCCAAAGGCGACGAAGCAATCCAGCCTTTGAGCAGCCACTAGATCCTGGATTGCTTCGATCCGCTCGCAATGACGAGCTGTTAGAACAGGTCTGCCTGATGTCCATCAAAATTCTCATGCCCGCGCTGTCGCCGACGATGGAGAAGGGCAATCTCACCCGCTGGCTCAAGGCCGAAGGCGATGCTGTGAAATCCGGCGATGTGATCGCCGAGATCGAGACCGACAAGGCGACGATGGAGGTCGAAGCGGTCGAAGAAGGCACGCTCGGCAGGATTCTCGTGCCCGCAGGCACGAACGACGTACCGGTCAACGAAGTCATCGCGCTGATTGCCGAAGAGGGCGAAGACCCGAAGACGCTCATTGCGGGGGCTTCAGCGCCTGCGGCGGAGATTTCGACGGCTCCTGCCGTCGCGCCTGTAGCGTCGTCGGCCGCTGCGGCCACGCCGCAAGGCAATGTCGTCGCCTTTCCGCAAGCATCGAGCGAAAAGCCCGCGCGCCGTTTCGCTTCGCCGCTGGCGCGGCGCATCGCGGGTCAGAACGATCTTGATCTCGCGCTCGTTGCCGGCACTGGTCCGCACGGCCGCATCATTGCGGCGGATGTTACGGCCGCCTTGGCGAATGGCACGGCGAAAATTGCGCCCGCCGCCGCGCTGGCCGCGCCGTTGCCGAAGCCGACGCAATCCGATGCGATCATCAAGCAATATTTCTCGCCGGACTTGTTCGATGAAGTGCCGCATGAGGCAATGCGCAAGACCATTGCACGCCGGCTCGTCGAGGCGAAGGCGGTCATCCCGCATTTCTATCTGACGGTCGAATGCGAGATCGATGCGCTCCTGAAACTGCGCGGCGAGTTGAACGCGTCGGCTCCGAGAGCTAAAGACGGAACACCCGCCTACAAGCTCTCGGTCAACGACATGATCGTCAAGGCGCTGGCACTGGCGCTTATCGATGTGCCGAACGCCAATGTCACCTTCCTTGAAAATACGATGCTCAAACATCGTCATGCGGATGTTTCGGTCGCGGTTGCGATTCCGGACGGCCTTATCACGCCGGTTTTGAAACAGGCCGATCTGTTGCCGCTTTCGGCGATCTCGAACACGATGAAAGATTACGCCGCGCGAGCCAAACAGCGGCGGTTGAAACCAAGCGAATATGAGGGTGGGGTCAGCGCCGTCTCCAATCTCGGCATGTTCGGGATCAAGGAATTTTCCGCGATCATCAACCCGCCGCAGTCCTCGATCCTCGCGGTCGGTGCCGGCGAGGCGCGGCCTGTCATTCATAATGGCCAGATCGTCCCGGCAACGCTACTTGGCGCGACGCTCTCCTGCGATCACCGCGCTATCGACGGGGCGACCGGCGCGGAGCTTCTCGCGGCCTTCAAACATCGAATTGAAACGCCGCTGACCTTGCTGGGCATTTAGAATGGCCAATTCCTACGACGTCATCGTCATCGGCGGCGGCCCGGGTGGCTATGTCGCCGCGATCCGCGCGGCGCAACTCGGGCTGAAGACCGCTGTCGTTGAGCGCGAGCATTTGGGCGGCATCTGCCTCAACTGGGGCTGTATTCCGACCAAGGCGCTGCTCCGCTCGGCGGAAATTTTTCATTATGCGCAGCACGCCAAGGATTACGGCCTCAGGATCGAGGGAACGGTTGGCTACGATTCCGAGGCGATCAAGGATCGCTCGCGAAAAATCTCGGCGCAGTTGAACGCGGGCGTTGGCTTCCTGCTCAAGAAGAACAAGGTCGATGTGATCTGGGGCGAGGCGGCGCTGACGAAGCCCGGCGAAATCAAGGTCGGCAAGTCGTCGAAGCCCGCACACCAGCCACAGGCGCCGGTGCCCAAAGGCATCTTGGGCGAGGGGAGCTATCAGGCGAAACATATCATCGTTGCCACCGGTGCGCGGCCGCGCGTCCTGCCGGGGCTCGAGCCGGATGGCAAGCTCATCTGGACCTATTTCGAGGCGATGATGCCTGACGCCATGCCGAAGAGCCTGATCGTCGTCGGCTCCGGCGCCATCGGCGTCGAATTCGCCTCGTTCTATCGCGACTTCGGCGTCGAGGTGACCATCATTGAGGTGCTGCCGCGCATCTTGCCGGCCGAGGATGCCGAGATCGCTGGACTCGCCCGCAAACGCTTCGAGAAGCGCGGCATCAAAATCCTGACCGGCACCAAGGTCACGAAAGTCGAGAAATCGGCGAATGGCGTGACCGCAACTGCCGAAGATGCCAATGGAAAAAGCCAGGTTCTGCAGGCGGAGCGGCTGATTTCAGCCGTCGGCGTTGTCGGCAATAGCGAAAATCTCGGGCTCGAGGCGCTTGGCGTGAAGATCGAACGCGGCATTATCGCCGCCGACGGGCTTGGCCGCACCAACGTGCCGGGCATTTATGCCATCGGCGATGTCGCGGGCCCGCCCATGCTGGCGCACAAAGCCGAACATGAAGGCGTTATCTGCGTCGAGGCGATTGCCGGTGGCCATCCGCACCCACTCGAACGCGATATGATTCCCGGCTGCACCTATTGCAATCCGCAGATCGCCTCACTCGGCCTGACCGAGGAAAAGGCCAAGGCAGCGGGCTATCAGCTCAAGATCGGCCGCTTCCCCTTTATCGGCAATGGCAAGGCGATTGCACTGGGCGAGCCTGAGGGCCTGACCAAGACGATCTTCGACGCCGCGACCGGACGGCTCCTCGGCGCCCATATGATCGGCGCGGAAGTCACGGAACTTATTCAGGGATTTGTCGTCGCGATGAATTGCGAGACGACCGAAGCGGAGCTGATGCACACGATCTTTCCGCATCCGACCCTGTCCGAGACGATGCACGAGAGCGTGCTCGACGCCTACGGCCGCGCCATCCATATATAGGGGTGGCCTGCCATATATAGGGGTGGCCTGGAGATTGAGATGACCCTAGTAGACGCGCCAAAGGTGCCCTTGCGGCACCCGGAAAAAGCGCATCGGCCGGACCAGCCCGTTGCGCCGAAGCCGGACTGGATCCGCGTCAAGGCGCCGGGTTCGCCCGCCTGGCGCGACACCGCCGCGATCGTGAAGGAGCACCGGCTTGTCACCGTCTGCGAGGAGGCGGGCTGCCCGAATATTGGCGAGTGCTGGGAAAAAAAGCACGCGACCTTCATGATCCTCGGCGACACCTGCACGCGGGCCTGCGCCTTCTGCAACGTCAAGACGGGCCTGCCAGGCGCCGTCAGTCCACATGAGCCGGTACATATCGCGGAAGCCGTTGCTAAGCTGCGGCTTGCCCATGTGGTCGTCACCTCCGTCGATCGCGACGATCTTGCCGACGGTGGCGCGGCGCATTTCGCCGCGGTGATCGACGCGATCCGCATGGCGAGCCCTGCGACGACGATCGAAGTTCTGACACCGGATTTTCTGCGCAAGCCCTGCGCGCTGGAGATTGTCGTCGCGGCGAAGCCCGACGTCTTCAACCACAATCTCGAAACCGTGCCGTCGAAATATTTGAGCGTACGCCCCGGCGCGCGCTATTTCCATTCGGTCCGACTGCTACAGATGGCAAAAGAGCTTGATCCGCAGCTTTTTACCAAGTCCGGAATTATGGTCGGGCTTGGCGAAACGCGTGACGAAATTTTGCAACTCATGGACGATTTACGAAGTGCCGATGTCGATTTTCTGACCGTCGGCCAATATCTCCAGCCGACGCGCAAACATCATCCCGTGGTCTCATTCATGCCGCCGCCGGAATTCAAAGCACTCGAAGATATCGCGTGGGCCAAGGGCTTTCTAATGGTCTCGGCGTCGCCGCTGACGCGCTCATCCTACCACGCAGCGGAAGATTTCGCTAAGCTGAAGGCCGCGCGAACGAATCAGCAGCAAATTTGATCCGCGTGCGGCATTGCATTGCGACCGCGTTCATCAACTAAAATTATCACGAAAAGATGCCCAGTTTTCGGACCAGCCGGATCGTTCCTCATTCCGCCAAGGCGATGTTCGACCTTGTTGCGGATGTCGAATCCTATCCGAAATTCCTGCCGCTCTGCCGCTCACTTAAAGTTCAGCGCCGCGAGACGTTGCCCGATGGGCGCAGTTTGCTCGTGGCTGAAATGGAAGTCGGCTACAAGGCGATCCGCGAGCGGTTTACGAGCCGCGTCACCTGCGATCCGGAGAAGCTTGAAATTCTCGTCGAATATATCGATGGGCCATTTCGCCAACTCGAAAACCTCTGGCATTTCGTGCCGCAAGGCGAGCGCTCGTCCAAAGTCGAATTCGATATTTCTTATGAATTCAAAAGCCGGACGCTCGCGATGCTCGTCGGCGGCATGTTTGAGACCGCGTTCCGGAAATTCGCCGAGGCGTTCGAAAGTCGCGCCGATCTTGTCTATAGGCGCCCTTAGAACGACGACGCGTTAAACAGAAGATCAAGCGCAGTCTCGATAGAGGCGAGGCGCACCTCGCTGCGGCCGATATCGCCAAACTTCTTTTTCAATATCGCGATCTGCCCGGCGCGACCGTAGCCGAAATAGACAAGGCCGATGGGTTTTGTCGCGGTGCCGCCACCGGGGCCCGCAATGCCCGTCACCGAGATTGCAACTGTCGCCGCGGAATGCTCCAGGGCGCCTTCCGCCATCGCCGAAGCCACTTCGGCGCTCACCGCACCAAATTGATCGATGAGGTCGGGGGCGACGCCGAGAGATTCCTCCTTGGAGCGATCAGAATAGGTGATGAAGCCGCGCTCGAAGACTTTGGAGGATCCGGGTGTCTCGGTCATCAGGCCTGCAATCAGGCCGCCGGTACACGATTCAGCCGTCACCAACGTCAGTCCGCGCTCTTCATAGAGCGCGATGACTGCCGCCGCGCGTTCCCGCAATGACGCTGAAAACATAACACCTCACCATTAGCCCGCGCACATTTGGCACGGACTTCATTACGACTTCAAGTAATGTTGAATGGGGATATTAGATCGAATAACTGAAGGAATCGTAGGCGAGCTTGCTCAGGATCTGATCCATGTCGCGCGCCGGCTCAGGGCAGCCCGCTGTACCGACGAGCTTTGCCGGCACCCCCGCAACGGTCGAATTTGCGGGAACCGGGTTCAGCACGACAGAGCCGGCTGCGACGCGCGCGCAGGGACCGATGTCGATGTTGCCGAGAATTTTAGCGCCGGCACCGATCATCGTGCCGCGTTTGATCTTGGGATGGCGGTCGCCATGTTCCTTCCCGGTGCCGCCGAGCGTCACGTTCTGCAGGATCGAGACATTGTCCTCGATGACCGTCGTTTCGCCGACGACGAAACCCGTTGCATGATCGAGAAAGATGCCATTGCCGAAATGGGCCGCCGGGTGAATGTCGGTCTGAAACAACTCAGACGAGCGGCTTTGCAGATAGAAGGCGAGATCGCGTTGGTTGGCGTTCCACAGATAATGCGCCAGCCTGTGGGTCTGGATCGCATGGAAACCTTTGTAATAGAGCAGGGGCTCAAGCAGGCGCGCGGTTGCAGGATCGCGATCCACAACCGCCGCGATGTCGGCGCGAAAAGCCTTGCCGATCTCCGGATCGCTGCGCAGCGCCGCCGTGAACGCATCGACGATCAGATCAGTCGAGACCGTGCTATTCGCAAGCCGCAACGCGACGCGGTGAATGACGGCCTCTTCGAACGTGTCGCGATTGATGATTGTGGTGAGGATCAATGTCGCGAGGATTGGCTCGCGCGTGAGGACTTCGGCGGCCTCCTGGCGAAGGCGTTCCCAAAGATTGTCGTCCGAAAAAACTTGCCGCAACGGCGTCGGTGAAGACGAGACGAGCGTCACGCGCGCTTTTTCCGAGGCCATAGGCGAAATCCCGCTCACCGATAATAACGAAGACAAAATTCCTTCGCGCTCACTCATTCGGCAGCCTGCGCAAATATGCGGGCGGCGGCAAAACCACGATCGAGATCGGCGACAATATCGTCGATATGCTCAAGGCCGACCGACAGCCGGACATAATCGTCCGAGACACCCGTGGCAAGCCGATCTTCGGCCGACAATTGCGAGTGGGTCGTCGTCGCCGGATGAATAGCGAGACTACGGGAATCGCCAATATTGGCGACGTGATAAAATAATTCGAGCCCATCGATAAAGCGCCGCCCAGCCGCGCGGCCACCTGCCAATTCAAAACCGACGAGGCCGCCATATTGGCCGTTCAGATATTTGTCGGCCCGGGCGCGCTCGGCACCCGTCTGCTGGGAAGGATGAATGACGCGCGCAACCTCCGGCCGCTGCCGCAGATATTCGACGACTTTGCCGGCGTTCTCGACATGCCGCTCAATGCGCAGAGGCAAGGATTCAATGCCTTGCAGGATGAGGAATGCATTGAACGGCGAGAGCGCGGCGCCGAGGTCGCGTAACAGAACCGTCCGCGCGCGCAAGATATAGGCGATGGGACCGATTGGCTTCGCGGCCTGCGTCCAGATCGTACCGTGATAACTTGGGTCCGGCGTGTTGAGGGCAGGCTGGCGTTGCGGATGTTTCTGCCAGTCGAAATTGCCGCCATCGACAATGATGCCGCCGATCGAATTGCCATGGCCGCCAAGATATTTCGTTGCGGAATAAACGACGATCGCTGCGCCATGCTGCAAAGGCCGCGCGATAAGCGGCGTTGCGGTGTTATCGACGACGAGCGGAATGCCTTGTTCGCGGCCGATCGCGGCGATCTCGGCAATTGGCGGCACGACGAGCTTCGGATTGGGCAAGGTCTCAAGATAATAGGCGCGCGTGCGCTCGTCGGAGGCGCGGCGGAAGTTTTCCGGGTCTGAGGGATCGACGAAGCGAACTTCGATTCCCTGCGACTTGAGCGTATTGGCGAAAAGATTCCAGGTGCCTCCGTAGAGGTCTGTCGCCGAGACGACATTGTCGCCGGCCGACGCTATATTTTGCAGCGCATAGGCGGAGGCCGCCTGGCCGGAGGCGACGGCGAGCGCTGCGGCGCCGCCTTCCAACGCCGCGACGCGCTTCTCCAATACGTCGTTGGTCGGGTTGCCGATACGCGTGTAGATGAAACCCAATTCCTGCAAGCCGAACAGGTTTTCGGCGTGCTCGGTATCGTGGAACAGATATGACGAAGTTTGGTGGATCGGGACGGCGACCGACCCTGTGGTCGGGTCGGCCCGCCAGCCTCCATGCAATGCCAAGGTCTCAGGTTTGAAGACGTCGTCTGGCATTAGAAGCTCCGATTATCGGTCGAGAATTGGGGCGCCCGACACCCGTGGTAATACGCCGAAGTTGGCGACCAATTGGCGCGCTGCGCGCTCCGCCGCATAGGGCTCGGCAAATTCCAACCCCTCCAGAGGGTGGAAACGCCGCGTCGCGGCGAAAAAGCTGAAGGTTTCGGCCTTACTGTCGCGAACCACGATCCCCGCGGTCTGGCCGCCCACTTCGACAACATAAGCGTCTGACATTTTCTTTCGAACCCTTCGATCCTCCGGCGAAAAAGCACCGGCTTTTTCATGTGATTGCGTTTCAGGTTCCGGATTTACCGGGCTGAGACACAACAAGACGCGTTTCGCATCGGGGGTTTCAAAAGGCGCATCCCAATTCACGTTGATTCGCAGGGACAAAAGAATTCCTACACTCATCATGTATAGTCTACATAAATTGTCAACTAACAATCCGGCTTAAGCCCTGAAGCACGGATTTGAACGAAGTTCGTGCCAAGCGTTGATTTCGTAGAATGTTATTCTAAAGTGCACAACGAACATAGAAAAACTAATTGTGAAACAACGGCTTGCACCGGTCCGATCACGATTGTAATAGAGCGTTGCCGCGGAAGAATTCGCGCGTGAATCCGTAGAATGATCTTCTACGAATTTGGATAAATATTTTCAGAAATTCACGGCAACGGTTGTGCAGGAGGCCATTGGATGCCCGACGAAATCGAAGAACCGCATATCCGCCGCACATTAAGCGAGGCCGCTGCGAGGCAGCTTGCCAACGCCACCAAAACACGGGCGCAATGGTCGGGCATCACCCCGCGCTGGCTCGTTTCGTTCTTACCCTGGACACCGGTCGAAGCCGGTATCTATCGGCTGAACCGCGTACGCGAAGCCGACACGCTCGAAGACGCCGATGTCGCCTGCAGCCCGCGCCGCGACGTCGATTCGGATCTGCCGCTGACCTTCGTCGATTACGAGGCCAATCCGCGCGAATATTCGCTCAACGCGGTGTCCACCGTCCTCGACGTGCAGACCCGGGTTTCCGACCTCTACAGCCATCCCTACGACCAGATTCAGGAGCAGGTCCGGCTCCTCGTTGAAAAGGTGAAGGAGCGGCAGGAAGCCGAACTCATCAACAATCCGGAATACGGGCTCCTGACCAACGCGCACCCCTCTATGCGGGTGATGACACGGGGCGGGGCGCCGACGCCGGACGATCTCGACGAACTCATCACCAAGGTCTGGAAGGAGCCGGCCTTCTTCCTCGCGCATCCGCGCGCCATCGCCGCCTTCGGCCGTGAATGCACACGACGCGGTGTGCCGCCGCCAACAGTGACGCTTTTCGGTTCGCCCTTTATCACTTGGCGCGGCCTGCCGCTGATCCCGAGCGACAAGCTCTACATCGACGACGCCGGCAAGACGAACATTCTCCTGCTGCGCACCGGCGAAAAGAAGCAGGGTGTCGTCGGCCTGTTCCAGCCCGGCATTCCAGGCGAGGTCGCGCCAAGCCTTTCGGTACGCTTCATGGGCATCAACCGCAAAGCGGTCGCCTCATATCTGATCTCGCTTTATTGCTCGGCCGCCGTGCTGACGCATGATGCGCTTGGCGTGCTCGAAGGCGTTGAAGTCGGCAAATATCATCAATATCCGTTCACTTACGTCTGAACGGATATTGGATCGCGGTGAGTTTGGACCAGTCCAACTCGGGCTTGCCTGAGTTGGACATTTTAAAGTTCAAGCCGGGCGAGCCTGACTTGAATGATCCAAATTCGTAGAGCGCGATCGACTCTGAATAATTTGGAGCGGGATTTTCGCGAAAAACCGGCATCCACTTTTTCGCATCCTGCTCTATCACGCCGAGGATCCGGCCGCGCTTCCGCCGCCGGAACGAATTAGCAAGGTAGACCATGGCTTCGGCACCATCCGCACCCGATCCGAGCGTGATCGCGCAGCTTGCCAATTATTTCTTCCAGGCGCAGCCGGGCGGCCCTGTGCCGGCGCAGGATTCGCCGGGGATGCCGCTCGTGCCGCCAAGCCCCGCGATGGCGCCGGCGCCTTCCGTCGTCACCAGTGCGGCGCCGTTCATTCCCGCGCCGCTGCCTTTCGGGCCGCCGGATTTGCCACCGACAACGATTGCGTCGATCGTCCCGACGCCCAACATTTCCGCGCCTGCGACGCCGGCAGCTCCGCATGGTCTGCCTGACGTTCCGCAGCCGGGCTCGACCGCCGGCGGCTTTGCGCCGAATGCGCCCGGCGATATCGATGCCGCTGGGCCGTTGGCGTATCTGGCTGAATTCACCTCTTTCGTGCCGGCGGAACATCTCGCGTCACCATTTGGCGCGCAGGATTTGACGCCGTCGCCGTTCAACGCGCCGCCGAAAGATTCGCTGTATTTTCTTGACGAGAATGCGCTCGCGCGGCGCGATCTCAATTTGGGCGCGGCACCGGCTGCCCCCACCACATCATTTGCACCGGCATTGCCCGATCCGCCGTCCGCCCCGCGGCCTGATGCGCAAAGCGCATCTTCAAATGTGCCGCAGGGGACCGACGCACCTATCCCGCGCGAGAAGCCAGCAACCCCGGAGCTTCCACAAATCTTTGGGTGGCCGGGCGCTCCCCTTCCGCAAAAGCCGCAGGCGCCACTCAATATCCCGCATGTGCCGGACAGCCCCGGCGTGCCGGATGCACACATCCCGGGCGAGGCTTTCTATTTTCTCGGTCCCGCCCAATCCTTCGTACCGAGCGAGCCCGTGCCGCAAGGCGACGCTACGGCGCCCGCTGTGCCGGCAAGCTTCTCGCCGGAAATCGTTGCACTCGACACCGCGCCGGCGGCCGTCGATCTCGGCTCCGCGACGCGGCCCTTCGATGCCTATTCGGTCAAACGTGACTTCCCGATCCTGCAGGAAAAGGTTCACGGCAAGCCGCTCGTATGGCTCGATAACGCGGCGACGACGCAGAAGCCGCAATCGGTCATCGACCGCATCTCATATTTTTACGAACATGAGAATTCGAACATCCATCGTGCCGCGCATGATCTCGCCGCGCGCGCGACCGATGCCTATGAGGCCGCCCGGCAGAAGTCGGCGCGCTTTCTCAACGCCGGATCCGAGCGCGACATCATCTTCGTGCGCGGCACGACCGAGGGCATCAACCTCGTCGCCAAGGCCTGGGGCGGCCGCAACGTCAAGGAAGGTGATGAGATTGTCATCACCTGGCTTGAGCATCACGCCAATATCGTGCCCTGGCAGCAGCTCTGCGCCGCCGTCGGCGCAAAGCTTCGCGTTGCCCCCGTTGACAGCACCGGGCAGGTGATCCTCGAAGAATATGAGCGGCTTCTGGGGCCGCGCACGCGCATCGTGGCCATCCCGCAGGTCTCCAACGCGCTCGGAACGATCGTGCCGGTCAAGGAGATGACGGCGATCGCGCATCATTACGGCGCTTGCGTGCTGGTCGACGGCGCGCAATCGGTCTCGCATATGCCGGTTGACGTGCAATCCATCGATTGCGACTTTTTCGTCTTTTCCGGCCATAAGGTCTTCGGGCCCACCGGCATCGGCGTTGTGTATGGCAAGCCGGATGTGCTGGCGCATATGCCGCCCTGGCAGGGCGGTGGAAACATGATCGCCGATGTAACCTTCGAGAAGACGATTTACCAGCCGCCGCCGGGCCGTTTCGAAGCCGGCACCGGCAATATCGCCGACGCCGTCGGGCTCGGCGCTGCGCTCGATTATGTCGAATCCATCGGCCGCGAGATCATCGACCGGTACGAACACGAACTTCTCGTCTATGCGACCGATAAAATGCTCGGCGTTCCGGGCCTCACCATGATCGGGACGGCGAAGGAAAAGGCGAGCGTGCTATCCTTCGTGCTGGACGGGTGCCGGAGCGAGGATGTCGGCAAGGCTCTGAACCAGGAAGGTATCGCGGTGCGAGCCGGGCACCATTGCGCGCAACCTATTCTGCGACGCTTTGGCCTCGAGACGACGGTGCGCCCGTCGCTGGCGTTCTACAACACCAAGGACGATGTCGATCTCCTTGTTGCAACATTGCATCGGATTCAAGCTGGACGCGCCAAAGGGGTCACGAAAGCGTCGTGATGAAGCGCCGGACGTCGGATTGCCTCTTTATAACCGCAATCACCCGTCACGGCTCTCGTTGAAGTAACGGGGAGTTTTCCAATGCAATTCGATGTCCTGAAATTAGCTGCCGCTGGCTTTGGTGCGACCCTTGCCGCTTCGCTGGCTTTGGCGCCCGCCGCGCAGGCCCATGAATACCGGCATCACCACCACTACTACCATTCGGCGTATAACGAGCGGCCGCTGATCGTCCGCCACCATCACCATTATTACGCACCGGCTCCCGTCGCCTACGATCCCTGGCGTGGCCCAGCGCCCGTCATTACCGGCCCGAACTACGTCGCCGCCACAGTTGTCGGCTTTCCGTTCCGCGTCGCCAATTCGATCTTCCCGGCTTATGGCGATCCCGCGACCAATCCGCTGATCCTGGTCGGCGCCCCGGTGCATGTCCTCGCCCAGGCGGTGACGTTTCCGTTCTACGCTGTCGGCACCGTTTTCGGTGCGCCCCCGCCGGTCACGTACTGAGCAAAGCGGTTGAGGTTGCCGCGGTAGCGGCAACCTTTTTACACATGGATAGGCAAGGCCGTTTCGGCCTTGATGCTCTCAAGCGCGAAGCGTGACGTGACTTTCTTGAGCGGCAGCGCTTCGATCAGCTTTTTATAGAACGCGTCGAAGCTCTTGGTGTCGGCCACGACGACCCTCAGCAGATAGTCGACGTCTCCCGCCATGCGATAGATGTCGAGCACTTCGCCCATCGCCGAGATGGTCGTGGCAAAATGATCGAGCTTGTCGTGCGCGTGTTCGCCGACCTCGATTGTTACAAAGACCGTCATCCCCAGACCAAGTTTCGCCGGGTCCAGCAGGGCGATTCGCCGGCGGATAATGCCTTCCGCCTCCAGCTTCTGAATCCGCTTCCAGCACGGGGTTTGCGACAATCCGACCTGCGCCGCGATGGCGGCAATTGACAAGCTTGAGTCCGTTTGCACGATTTGAAGAATTTTGCGGTCAGTCGCGTCCATAAATATTCCCCCAATAGAATGCTATCAGAATAATTCTTCTTAAGTCCACTTACTACATAAAAATAATAGAAATATAGTCCAAGGCGTAATGCATTGTTTTTGACGGATTTATGGGACTTGTGTTTACCGCGGAGGATGCGGAGCGTGGTAAAGCGCGTAACCCAGGCCCGAGAGGGGCGCCCGCTCGACGACTGTCGCGAGACGATAAGGTCCAGCGCAGCCTCCGGGTCCGAAGGCGTCCGGCAGTTTCTCTCCCGGCCTATCTGTCAGCACATACCAATTCGGCGGCCGGGCGCACCAGTCCCGACTTTGTACCAACGTCAGCGCGCCACGCGGATCATAGAAATGGAGACTGACCCAGGTTTCCAACGGCATATTCGTGCCGAACGTGGTTGCGCCGTCGTGCTCCATGCGGGCAACGAGCGGACGTATGTTGCCACGGCCGAAGACGAACAGCTTTTCGAGATGAATGGCGTTGCCGACCAGCAGAAATCCGCCAAGCCCGAACAACGCGGCCCAACAGCGCTGGCGCCAAAATTTTTGCGTGACGTCGCTTACGAGCAGAACCAAGCCCAAGACGGCAATGAGATAAAATCGCGGATATTGGACGTTCGGCGCCCGCGTCAGCGCGGCGAATGCAGCGGGCAATAAAAGCGTGGCAAGCGGCAGGACCAATCGTTCCGGCGCCAGCAGCAACACGGCCAAACCGGTGAGGCCAAGGCACAATAACAACGCAAACGGCAATGGCAGATCGAAGGGCAGGCCTAACGTTGCAGCATAAAGCGATGTCAGACTCTGGCCGAGCGCCGTTACGCTAAAGGGCGTCAGTGCCCCGGTTTCGATTCGATGCGTATTCAGGATGCTTGCCGCCAAAAGGGCAAGTGCCGGGGCGGCGCCGATAATGCCCATCAGCGCGGGGTCGAGGCCGTTGACCAGAACCTCGGCAAAAGAACGCCCGCGAAACTTCGACCGCAGCAATGTCGCGGCAGTCAGCGTCGCGGCCGCCGGCAACATTGTCAGGTGAAACAGCGCGCCAAGCGCAACGGCGCCCGCGAAACCGAATCGAGCGGCGGTGGAAGGCTTTTCAAGGAAACATTCGAGGGCTTCGGCTGCGACGAAGATCATCAGCAAAAGCCCAGCATAACCGCGTGCTTCCGACCCATATTGCACGAAGATCGTCGCGCCCGCGGCGAGCGCTGCGCCAGTGATGGCGGCCACCGGGCCGCTTCTCCCGCAGAGCAGAGCAGCGACGGGCACGGTGAGCGTCCCGACAATGATCGATTCCAAACGGATCAGAACGACCGGCGCTTTCGACCCGATGATCCAAAGCCATAGAGAATTCAGAATATGATTATTGGTGCTTGGCAAGCGCCAGAGAATGGCTCCAGCATTGGCGAGGTTCCGGATGTGGTTTACCGACCAAATTTCATCGAGCCAAAGATCGCCGTGCGCGCAGGCAAGCCGCAGCAGAAAACCCGCGACCGTCAGGGCGGCGACCGCAATCCATACGCGCCTGTCTTCGAGGCGCGCGCCGGTCTCGGCCTGGGTTCGGATGTCGCGCATGGCACTCCGGAAGTATCGCCGTTCATGGGTTGCGCGGGGCGGCGCAACCCTGTTTGAGTGCTGTTATGACCGTAGTTTCTTCCAAATCGCCTAAATCACTCGTTGATCTTCGCAGCCTATTGAAAAATCTGCCGCCCCCCGCCGAAGATAGCGGGGCGGCGGCGCGGGCTCGCCAGGCGGAATTGACCAAACCGCCAGGTTCGCTCGGTCGTCTCGAGGAGATCGCCGAGTTTCTCGCGCGCTGGCAGGGCCGCGCGATCCCCACGCTCGACCGGCCGTTGGTGCTGGTCTTCGCCGGCAATCACGGAATCGTGGCGCAGGGGGTCTCGGCTTATCCGCCCTCCGTGACGCAAGCCATGGTCGACAATTTTGGCGCAGGCGGCGCCGCGATCAATCAGATCTGCAAGACTTTCGCGCTGAATTTGAAGGTCGTGCCGCTCGATCTCGATTCGACGACCGAGGACTTTACGCGAGCGCCGGCGATGAACGAGGCGGACACGGCGGCCTATTTCGCACGCGGCATGGCAAGCGTGCCGGCCGACGCCGATCTCGTCATCATCGGCGAAATGGGCATCGGCAATACGACGAGCGCCGCGGCGATCTACACTGCGCTTTTTGGCGCGGCTGCCGCGCATTGGGCAGGGCGGGGGACGGGCGTCGACGACGCAGGTCTGACGCGCAAGATCGCGGCCATTGAGGCTGCCTGTGCCCTTCACTTTGCCTTTCTTGGCGACCCACTCGAAGTGCTGCGCCGTCTCGGCGGCCGCGAGATCGCGGCGATGGCGGGCGCGATCGCGGCGGCCCGACGCGCATCCATTCCGGTTTTGCTCGACGGCTATGTCGCGTGTGCCGCCGCTGCCGTGCTGCACGCGGAGAATCCGGATGCCGTCGCGCATTGCCTTGCGGGGCATCAGTCCGTTGAAGGCGCACATGCGGACATCTTGGCACGCCTCGGCAAAAAGCCATTGCTCGATCTCAATATGCGGCTTGGCGAAGCAAGTGGCGCGGCGGTCGCGACCGGCCTCGTGCGGGCGGCGCTCGCCTGCCATTCCGGCATGGCGACGTTTGCTGAAGCGCAGGTCGCGGGCAAAACTGAAAACTAGTTGCCGGAATGACGATACTTTGGGACTGGCTAGAGCACTCCCTCGTTAAGAGAGTGCTCTAGCTCGATTAGGCTCGGCTACAAGCCCGTCATGCGATTGGGCTAAGGGGGGCTGTCCCTTGACGCTCAGGAGCGGCCGCTTAAGGTTGCGCTCAGCCGATGTCAGCGCTTTCCGGAGCACGCATGACGGCCACGCTCAGAATGCTCCTGGCAATTACAATGATCGTCGCGTCGCTATCGGCACGTGCTGCTGATGGCTGTTCCGGTTCGGCTTTCTTCCCTGAGCAACACCCGATTTATGAGCTGACTCTGCTGGCGCAAAAGTCGAACACCCCGCACGCCACCACCGCGGACTTATCGATTTTCGGCACGTCCGCCGGGCGTCGTCTATACCGCGCGCGGTACAGCGCTGGCGCTCAAGAGCAATATTGGCGAAAGCGACGTCGACGTATTCCTCAAAGTGCTTAGCGTGGGCCTGATACCGACCAAAGTAAAAGTCACGGTCTATTATCCGGGCGAGATCGCTGCCATGCCGCGCGTTACGCTGAGCGGTCCATTCGGCGCGGTCGAACGCCAGGCCTCGCGCCCCGACCCGAAGCTCAATGACGTCTATGCCGATTTCAAGCTGACCGACGCGCAGCTCAACGTGCTTTCCCCGGGCGCACAGCTTGATCTGACCGTCAACGCCGACGACGGAACTTTGTTGGAAAGTGGCACCTTCAACGTCGCCGATGTGGCGACGCTGAAGACGTTGGCGAAAGCGGCGGCCAGCGACCTCAACTTGTTTTGCATTCCCCAAGAGAATGCGTTTCCGTTTTAGACGTCTGCCGAGATTCAACGACTCATCGGCACTTGCTGCAAGTGCGGCGCAACGTGAAACATTCGCTTATCTATATATTTTTCGATATAGTATGGGCCGCATAGTACTTTTCGCCATCAAGATTGCGGACAGGTCATCATCGATGTAGGTTTGGAATGGTTTCGATTATTCCGGAGTATCAAATATGATGCCCGATGCCACGAACTATCCCAGAGTCATTGACGGCGCGCTCCGTGTCACCGACGAGAGTGGCAAGATACTGAGCACATTTGTCGGCCACGATTTGCCCGCTTGGCGACGGTTTCAACTCGACGCGATCAAAAATTTTAACGTCGTCGTGACCGACAGCTCTATGCCTGCGGAAATATCCAGGACGATTCGAGGGCCCGACAAACGCAACGATAAGTTTGTTGCGTCGGGTTAACGTTTCGGCCCGTCATATGCGGTGCTGTTCTCCGACGGGCGCTAAAGCGGTAGGCGCACTGTCGCGATGGCAAGCGCCGCCATGCCTTCTTCGCGGCCGGTAAAGCCTAGACGCTCGGATGTCGTCGCCTTCACCGCGACGCGGTCGAGCGAGACGCCCATGATCTCGGCGAGGCTTTTGCGGATGGCATCGCGATGCGGGCCGATCTTCGGCCGTTCGCAGACCAGCGTGGCGTCCACATGCGCCAGCATACCGCCGCGCTTGCGTAGATGTTCGACGGCGGCGGCGAGAAAGATCGATGAGGCGGCGCCGCGCCATTGCGGATCGGCCGGCGGAAAATGGCTGCCGATGTCGCCATCGCCGATCGCGCCGAAGATCGCATCAGTGATCGCATGGCTGAGCACATCAGCGTCGGAATGTCCGACGAGCCCGTGGTCGTGCGGAATTTTGAGACCGCCAAGCCAGACGTGATCGCCGGGGCCAAATGCGTGCACGTCATAACCCTGGCCCATGCGTACATCGTCAAGCGTGCGCGCGAGTTTGGCCTCGGCCAAAGCGATATCGTCTGCGGTCGTAATCTTCATATTTTCCTGCTCACCTTCAAATACATAAACCGGATGACCCGCCCATTCAGCGATCGCCGCATCGTCGGTCAGGCCCTCTTGCCCGGCGGCAGCCGCCTTGCGGTGCGCCGACAGAATGAGATCGAACTGAAACGCCTGTGGCGTCTGCACCGTGCGCAATCTGTCGCGTGGAGGTGTCGCTATGATGCGGCCGTCAGCATCGATTTGTTTGACCGTATCGGTAAGCCCGAGCCCCGGAACGGCTGCGCCGTGCGCGATTGCGGTGTCGCGGGCACGATCAATCAGGCCGCGGCTTGGAAAGGGCCGGGCGCCATCATGGATCAAGACGATCTGCGGCGCGGCCTGTTGCGCCAGGGCCTCGAGACCCTTGAGAACGCTGATCTGCCGCGTCTCGCCACCAAACGTCGGTGGAAGCAGGCGTTTGGCAAGATCCCGAGGCAAATCTGCGACCGTCTGCTTGTAAAACTCGATATCGTCGGGATGAATGACCGCGAGCACGCGGGCCTCCGGCGCCGCTTGCAACAGCGTAAGAAGCGTATGCCCCAATAAGGGCTTGCCAGCGAGGGGGCGATATTGTTTGGGTAGGCCTTGTCCTGCCCGTGTGCCACGCCCGGCCGCCACCACCAAAATCGCAAGATCGATCGTTTCACTCATTGCTGCGGGGCGGCTTCCAAATAGGCAGGACGGGCCGTTTTCCTGTCGCGTTTCGCTGTTCCAGTCAATGCAGGCTAAAACTTAGGCTTGGCGCGCAAGTCACTGTTGCCGCGTTGCACAAATGTCTATAACGTGAACTTTGACTAAAGTATAAGCATGCACCAGAGAGATGAAATTTTAGGCAAACAACCATTTGATTTTGCGGTCGGGCCTTTGAAGCTGCGGAGCCGTGCTTTTCTCGCGCCTATGGCTGGCATCACAGACCTTGGCATGCGCCGGGCCGCACAACGCTTCGGGGCTGGCCTGACTTTCACGGAAATGCTCGATGCTGATTGCTATCTGGGCGGGGAGTCCGAGGCAGTTTTGCGAGCCGAAGGCGCCGGCATCTCTCACCACGTCGTCCAGATTGCCGGCTGCCGCCCTGAAAGCCTGGCTGACGGCGCGCGGCAGGCCGAAGCCGCTGGCGCAGCGATGATCGATATCAACATGGGCTGCCCGGCGAAACGCGTCACTGGTGGCTTGGCCGGCTCGGCCCTCATGCGCGACCTCGATCTAGCCGTGAGGCTTATTCACGCCGTCGTGAGTGCTGTCAAAATACCGGTTTCGGTGAAGATGCGGCTTGGCTGGGATGCGAGTTCGCTGAACGCTCCTGAATTGGCGCGCCGCGCCGAAGCTGAAGGCGTCGTCATGCTGTCGGTTCACGGCCGTACCCGGTGCCAATTCTATCAGGGAAAAGCGGACTGGGCGGCGATCCGCCGGGTGAAGCAGGCGGCCTCGCTCCCTGTCGTGGCGAATGGCGATTGCACCAGCCTTGCTGACGCCGATGCGATGCTGCGGCTCTCCGGCGCGGACGCCGTGATGATCGGCCGAGGCGCTGTCGGCCGGCCGTGGTTCGTCGGCGAAGTTGCGCGGCATCTGGCGGGCGATCCGCCGGAACAAGGGCCGGATGCCCAGACGCGGCATGCCGTTGCGCGTGAGCATTACCGCACTCTGCTCGACTTGATGGGCAAAGAGCATGGGATGCGCCATGCGCGCAAACATCTCGCCGGTTACGCCACTTATGTGCCGAGGGCCGATGCGGCACATCTGCGCCGCAGGCTTGTCACCAGCGAAAATCCGGAGGAGGTTGAATCCCTTCTCGAAGTTCTGTTCGAGTTTGAAGAAGCGGCAGTCGCAGCATGAGCGTTAAAAAGTCGGCTCAAAGTACGCGCGGGCGACGCGATCCGCAAAAGGCCAGCGAAGCTTTTCGCGATGCCGTAAAACTTTTGAATGCGCTGCCGCATCCGGTGCTTGCGGTCGCGCCTGACGGCTTCGTCGTCGAAGCCAATGTTGCGACGGAATCTTTCTTCGGCATCAGCCGATCAATTTTGATTCAGCAAACGCTGGCCAATCTGCTGCCCTACGATTCCGTCCTGCTCGCGCTTGTTAGTCAGGTCACGGCAACGCATGCCGCGATCACCGAATATCGCGTCGATCTCGGTATTCCGCGGCTCGGCACAGAGAAATTGGTCGACCTTTTCGTCATGCCGGTGTCGGATTTCGACGAGGGTGTCGTCGTCATGATCCAGGAACGGTCGATGGCCGAAAAAATGGATCGTCAGCTTACGCATCGTGGCGCGGCGCGATCTGTTTCCGGCATGGCCGCGATGCTCGGGCATGAGATCAAGAACCCGCTGTCGGGCATTCGTGGCGCTGCACAATTGCTCGAAATCGGCGCAAGCGATTCCGACCGCGCACTGACGCGGCTGATCTGTACCGAAACCGACCGGATCGTGAAGCTCGTCGACCGGATGGAAGCGTTTTCAGATAGCCGGCCGCTGGAGCGCGAAAGCGTCAACATTCACACCGTTTTCGATCATGTGAAGCGGATCGCCAAGGCCGGTTTCGCGCGCCATATTCGCTTCACCGAAAGCTACGATCCATCGCTGCCGCCGGTGCTCGGCAATCGCGATCAACTGATTCAGATTTTCCTTAATCTTGTTAAGAACGCGGCGGAGGCAATCGGTGAATCAAGCGAGGACGGCGAGATCGAGCTCTCGACGGCCTTTCGTCCGGGCGTTCGCCTAAAGTTGCCAAACTCGGATCGATCGGTGAATTTGCCTCTGCAATTTTGCGTTCGCGACAACGGGCCGGGCATTCCACAGGAAATTCGCCAGCATCTGTTTGAACCTTTTATCACGACGAAGAGCTCGGGGAGTGGCCTCGGACTTGCACTGGTTGCCAAACTCATTGGTGATCACGGTGGAACCATCGAATGCGAGTCGCAGCCGCGTCGGACGATATTCAAAGTGCTCATGCCGATGTACGCACCGACGGACGGTCGCAGCGCCAAAAAGACTTAGAAAAGGATTGGCTCTCGGGAGCCCTCAGGAGCAAAACTGCAATGGGCGGGAATATTCTCGTCGCCGATGACGATGCCGCGATCCGGACGGTGTTGAGCCAGGCGTTGACTCGTGTCGGCTATGAGGTCCGCACGACAGGCAATGTCGCGACTCTATGGCGTTGGGTGCAAGCCGGCGAGGGCGATCTCATAATCACGGACGTCGTCATGCCTGACGACAACGCGTTCGAGATTTTGCCGCGCATCAAAAAGCTGCGCCCGGATTTGCCGATCATTGTGATGAGCGCGCAAAACACTTTCATGACGGCGATTAAGGCGTCTGAACGCGGCGCCTATGATTATCTGCCGAAGCCGTTCGATCTGCGCGAACTCGTCAATATCGTCGGGCGCGCGATGAGCGAGCCGAAAACACGAACTCGGCCGGAGCCGCAGGTCGATCTCGAGGGTATGCCGCTTGTCGGACGTTCGCCGGCGATGCAGGAGATTTACCGCGTTCTCGCTCGCCTGATGCAGACCGATCTGACGGTAATGATCACCGGTGAGTCAGGCACTGGCAAAGAGCTCGTTGCGCGTGCGTTGCACGATTACGGCAAGCGAAAGAGCGGCCCCTTCGTAGCCATCAACATGGCGGCGATCCCGCGCGACCTGATCGAAAGTGAGCTCTTTGGCCACGAGAAAGGTGCCTTCACCGGCGCCAACCAGCGCTCGGCCGGACGGTTCGAGCAGGCCGAGGGCGGCACGCTCTTTCTCGATGAAATTGGCGACATGCCGATGGAAGCCCAAACACGGCTTCTGCGTGTTCTGCAGCAGGGCGAATATACGACCGTCGGTGGCCGTACGCCGATCAAGACCAATGTGCGGATCGTTGCTGCGACGAACAAAGACCTGCGCAATCTGATACATCAGGGATTGTTCCGTGAGGATCTGTTCTTCCGGCTCAATGTCGTGCCGCTGCGCCTGCCGCCGCTGCGCGAGCGTGCCGAAGACGTTCCCGATCTGGTTTATCATTTCTTTGCGCTGGCGGCTTCTGAAGGGTTGCCGCTGAAACATGTCGAGCAACCGGCGCTTGAGCGGCTTAAGCGGCACCGCTGGCCGGGCAATATCCGCGAACTCGAAAATCTCGTGCGCCGTCTCGCAGCACTTTATCCGCAAGAATCGATCAGTGAGCATTTGATCGAAGCCGAACTCTCGGCTGAAGCTGCGCCGTTCCTGTCGGGCTTTGCGCCGCGCCCCGGCGGCGATGAGCGCGGGAAGGACTCAGATCATACCGACAGCCTGGCCTCGGCTGTTGAACGGCATCTCAACGAATTGTTCCGCGCCCACGGCGATGGTTTGCCGCCGCCCGGCATTTACCATCGTGTCCTGCGGGAGTTGGAATATCCGCTGATTTCGGCTGTGCTTGCGGTCACGCGTGGCAATCAGATCAAGGCGGCGGAGCTTTTGGGCCTCAACCGCAATACTTTGCGCAAAAAGGTCAAAGATCTGGACATCAAGCTGATGCGTCTGCCGCGCTGAGACCACTCGCCCCGGAAATGTCGTAATTCTGCAACAGCGTCACCGCTGTGCAACGCCAGATTTTTCGGGCCGTTCCTGATAAAACAAGCTTGCGACATGCGGGATGAAACAGCCCGCCGGCGAGACCGGCGCGCGGACTTTAAGCAGAGAACCGGATGAGTGAAGCCACGAATGCGCTTGACCCCAAGGTTCCGCGCAGAACGCCGAAGCGCCTGATTTTCGGGCGCGCGGTGGTCGTGCTCGCGATCGCCACGGCGCTAATCAGCTTCCTGATTTTCGCCGG
Source organism: Methylovirgula sp. (assembly GCF_037200945.1). Lineage (NCBI taxonomy): Bacteria > Pseudomonadati > Pseudomonadota > Alphaproteobacteria > Hyphomicrobiales > Beijerinckiaceae > Methylovirgula > Methylovirgula sp. The sequence continues at coordinate 3,120,854 of NZ_JBBCGP010000001.1, read as the reverse complement.
TTACACGTCGATCGCGCCGACCGACGTCGTCGTTCTGCGCCTCTTCGTCCTCAACCTCGTTTGTATTCTGGCGCTCATCGGCTTTGTGATGGTCGAAGCCTGGTCGATCATCGCTGCGCGGCGACGACAGGCAGCCGGCGCGCGGCTGCATATCCGCATTGTCGGGCTATTCACGATCATCGCTATTGTCCCGGCGATTCTCATGGCGCTGGTCGGCTCGATTACGCTCGACCGCAGTTTGAATCCAACGTTCCTGCGCGACGTGCGCGGTTTCATCTTAAGAACGGGAGAGGCGGCGCAATTTTTCCAAGAGGGTCAATGCCGCGTGCTTCTGCGCGAGGCGCAATTGACCGCTTCCGACCTCGATCGCGGCGTCTCGCTCTTCAAGTCAGATCGGCAATTGTTCCACGAATTCTTCTCGTCGCGCATCGAGGCGCTCGGCTTCGGTGCAGCGGCAATGATCCACCCGGACGGGAAGATCGACGACAAGGTCGTTGCAGCGGGCAGGGAGGGCGCGCCAATCGTGCGGCCGCAACCCAACGATTTTGCCGACGCGAGCAAGAACGAACCGTTGTGCATGATTTTGGACGAGGGACGGACCTTCGTCGCGCTGCGTAAGCTGCAAGCCTTTGACGATGCATATCTCTATGTCGCGCGGCCGGTCGGACCGTTCGGCGTCGAATTTGGTCAGCAGGCGCGCCGCCTCATCACGTTCTACGATATGTTCGACGCCTACCGGCACAACATCCAGATCGCCTTTGCGACAATGTATGTGCTGATTGCTCTGATCATGTTGCTCGCTGCGACCTGGGTCGGCCTTGCCTTCGCCAATGGTCTTGTCGCGCCGATCCGGCGCCTTATAACTGCCGCTGATGAGGTCGGCTCCGGCAACCTTGATGCCCATGTCGCCGTTAACCCCTCCGAAGGTGAGTTGGGCCATCTCGGCGAAACCTTCAACAAAATGACCTCCGAGATCCGCTTGCAGCAGAACCGCCTGATTGCCGCGAGCACACTGATCGACGAACGGCGCCTATTCACCGAGGCGGTTCTCTCCGGCGTGCCGGTGGCGGTCATCGGCGTTGACGGGAAGGGCCAGATCACGGTCGTCAATCCATCCGCAGAGAAGCTCATTGTAAGCGAGGATGGCCGCGGCGCCGTCGGCCGTGCCATCGATGATGTGCTGCCGGAAGTTGCGCCCGTGCTTCACGATGCGCGAGGGATGAACGGACGGCTGGCGCGCGGCCAAATTTCGGTCAATAGAGGCGGGCGTGACCGCACCTTCAACTTAGCCGTGACGACCGAACTCGGTGGCGGTACTGAAAAAAATTACGTCATCACGCTCGATGACATTAGCGATCTCGTCACCGCGCAACGGACCGCCGCCTGGGCGGATGTGGCGCGGCGCATCGCGCATGAGATCAAAAACCCGCTGACGCCGATTCAGCTTTCAGCCGAACGGCTGAAGCGCAAATACGGCCGCCTTATTGTCGATGACCGCGATATTTTCGACCAATGTATCGATACGATCGTGCGCCAGGTTGACGATATCAAGCGTATGGTCGACGAATTTTCCGCTTTCGCGCGCATGCCGCGGGCGCAGCTTGTGCAGGACGATGTCGCCGAATGCTTGCGCCATGTGATTTTCCTTATGCGCGTCGGTCACCCGGACATCGAATTTGCCGACGCGCTACCGCAATCGCCGCTGCTTGCCAATTTCGATCGGCGGTTGCTCTCGCAAGCCGTCACCAATATCACCAAGAACGCAACAGAGGGCATTGCAGCGCAAGCGGAGGTCGAGCCCATGAAGGGCAAAATCGCGATTTCGCTGGATGTGACGCCGGAAGGACTTGTCGAAATTCTCATTGCCGATAATGGTAAGGGCTTTCCGAAAGAAAATCGGCACCGCCTGCTCGAACCCTATATGACGACCCGAGCGGAAGGCACCGGGCTTGGCCTGCCGATCGTCGCTAAAATCCTCGAGGATCACGGCGGCGGTATTGAATTGCTTGATGCGCCGGGGGGCCGCGGAGCCTGCGTCCGACTTTATTTTCCGAAGGGTGACACTTCGCACGGCGTCAAAGAGTTTGCCGGGGAAGAACGTTCAACTGCCCTCATTGAGACTGCCAAGTGGTAACGCTAAAAGCGAGAGCTTGAACCTTAATGCCAAGCGACATTCTCATCGTCGATGACGAGGCCGATATCCGTGACATCGTGTCGGGCATTCTGTCCGACGAAGGCCACGGCACCCGCACGGCAAAAAACGCCGAGGAGGCCCTCAGCGCTATCGAGGCGCGGCGGCCGCATCTTGCCTTCCTCGATATCTGGCTGCAAGGCTCGCATCTCGATGGCTTGCAACTGCTGCAACTGGTGAAGACCGCGCATCCGACCTTGCCGATCGTGATGATTTCCGGTCACGGCAATATCGAGACCGCCGTATCGGCGATCAAAATGGGCGCTTACGATTTCATCGAGAAGCCATTCAAGGCCGACAGGCTAGTGCTGGTCGCGGAGAGGGCGCTCGAAGCTTCGCGTCTCAAGCGTGAATTGAGCGAATTGCGCTCGCGCTCCGGCGTCGCCAATCGTATCGTCGGCAAGTCGAGCGTGATCCATCAGTTGCATCAGGTCATCGGTCGCGTTGCGCCGGCGAATTCACGCGTGATGATCACCGGCGCGCCGGGATCCGGCAAGGAACTTGTCGCACGTAGCATTCACGATGCTTCTCCGCGTGCAAATGCGCCGTTTGTTGTCATCAATTCGGCGACAATCACGCCGGAGATGATGGAGATCGAGCTCTTCGGTGTTGAGAGCAAAGACGGCCAGCAGAGCCGCAAGGTTGGTGCGCTGGAAGAAGCCCACGGCGGCACGCTTTATCTCGACGAAATCGCCGACATGCCGAAAGAGACGCAGGGCAAGATCCTGCGGGTTCTGGTCGATCAGAATTTCTTGCGCGTCAACGGTGCAACGCGCGTGAATGTTGACGTGCGCATATTGTCTTCGAGTTCGCGCGATCTCCCGGCTCTTATTGCCGATGGGGCTTTGCGCGAGGACTTGTTCCACCGCCTCTCGGTCGTGCCGATCCGGGTGCCGTCGCTGTCCGAACATCGCGAGGACATTCCGGAACTCATCGAATTTTTCATGGACCAGATATCGTCGACGACGGGTCTGCCCAAACGCAATATTGCCGATGAAGCGATGGCCGTTCTGCAGTCGCACGACTGGCCGGGCAACATTCGTCAGCTCCGCAATAATGTCGAACGCCTGATGATTCTCGCGGCTGGCGATCCCAGCACCGAACTGACGTCCGACATGTTGCCGTCGGAGATCGGCGCTTTGGTGCCCTCGACGCCAAACGGGTCGGGCGGCGAAAGATTAATGAGTCTGCCGTTGCGTGATGCGCGCGAAGTCTTCGAACGCGAATATCTGATCGCACAGATCAATCGTTTCGGCGGCAATATTTCGCGCACGGCCGAATTTATCGGCATGGAACGCTCGGCACTGCATCGCAAATTGAAGTCGCTTGGAATCGATTAGAGCATCGGACCGAAAAGTGGGCAGCGGTTTTCGGATCAATCCGATGCAATTAAACAATTGAGGGCAGGGTGGGGCGTATTGCATATGTAAACGGCCGCTACCTGCCGCAGGCTCAGGCGACCGTTTCGATCGAGGATCGCGGCTATCAGTTCGGCGATGGCGTCTATGAGGTCTGCGAGGTCCGTTGCGGCGCGCTGATCGATGAGGAGCGACATCTTGCACGTCTCGACCGATCCCTGCGCGAACTCAAAATGTCCGCACCTTTGGCGCCCAAGGCGCTGTCGCGGGTTTTGCGTGAAGTTCTGACACGCAATAAAATCCGCGACGGCTATGTCTACGCTCAGGTGACGCGCGGCGTCGCCCCGCGGGATCATGCTTTCCCAGTGCGGGCGGTGCGGCCGAGCCTCGTGGTCACTGCCAAGGCGATCGACCCGGCGAAAGGCGCCCACCAGGCTGCCAAAGGCATCAAGGTCATATCTCTGCCCGACATCCGCTGGAAACGTCCCGATATCAAGACGATCAACCTGCTTCCTAATGTGCTCGCGCGGCAGGCGGCGAAGGAGCAGGGCGCTTATGAAGCCTGGCTCATCGACGCGGATGGCATGGTCGTCGAGGGCGCCGCCTCCAACGCCTGGATCGTGACGCCTGAGAAGATCATCGTGACGCATCAGGTCGATCAGTCGATTCTGCGTGGGGTGACGCGGACCACCTTGCTCGATCTGATTGCGGCGAAGGGCTACCGGCTGGAAGAACGCCGTTTCAGCCTCGATGAAGCCAAGCACGCGGAAGAAGCCTTCATTACTGGGGCGACGACGCTGGTGATGCCTGTCATCGCGATCGACGACGCGCCCGTCGGCGGCGGCAAACCAGGGGCCATCGCGACGAGTTTACGGGCGCAGTTTCACAATTTTGCTAGAGCAACCGTCTAAAGGGCGGGGCAGCGGGAGTTGGAATTTGGCCCTGCATGCCAAGGATAAAGTCTCTCTTGCAGCTATGCCACGCGATAAGGTCTAATACGCTTGGTCGGCTGCCGCTAAAGCTAAGCTGGCGCTGGTCCACCTTGAGTTTTTTTCGTTGCGTCCAGGGTCACGTATTTAACGGGGCCTCAAAAAAGAACAGGAAGAAAAAATGGCGGCCGAGCGCACTCAAAATCTACAAGACACTTTTCTAAACTTCGTTCGGAAAAATAAAGTCCCGCTCACCATTTTTCTGGTCAATGGCGTCAAGCTGCAAGGCGTCGTGACATGGTTCGATAATTTTTGCGTCTTGCTACGGCGCGACGGGCATTCGCAGCTCGTCTATAAGCATGCGATCTCGACGATCATGCCGGGTCATCCGATTCAGATGTTCGAACCCGGCGAAGAGACGCCGGCCGGTTCGTGACGTCCCGGGACGCAGACACGAATACAGCATTGGTGGCGCGGACCCGCGCCTTCGTGATCGGGCCTTATCTCAATGAGCGGCACAAGCGTCGCGCCGATGCCGTTCAGGGAAGCGATAATGCACGGTCGGCGGAAGCGCGGATCGAGGAAGCGCGCGGTCTCGCGCTTGCGATCGACGTTGACGTCGTTGATGCCTGGCTCGTCACGCTCACGCAAATTCGCCCCGCGACCTATATCGGGCCCGGCAAAGTCGAAGAGATTGCGGAACGCACCAAGGCCGAGGCGATTGATCTCGTCGTCATGGATTGCGGACTTTCGCCGGTTCAACAGCGCAATCTCGAGAAGGCTTTCGCCTGCAAGGTGATCGACCGGACGGGGCTCATTCTCGAAATCTTTGGCCGCCGCGCGCTGACTCGTGAAGGCACATTGCAAGTCGAGCTCGCACATCTGACCTATCAGAAATCGCGGCTTGTACGGTCATGGACCCATCTTGAGCGCCAACGCGGCGGCTTTGGCTTTCTCGGCGGCCCCGGCGAGACGCAGATTGAAACCGACCGGCGGCTCATCCAGGAGCGCATCACCCGAATCGAGCGCGATCTCGATAAGGTGAAGAAAACGCGCGGCCTTCACCGGAAGAGTCGTAATGCCGTGCCTTATCCCATCGTCGCGCTCGTCGGCTACACGAACGCCGGCAAATCGACCTTGTTTAACCGGTTGACGCGCGCCGACGTGCTCGCGGAGAACATGCTCTTCGCAACGCTCGATCCGACATTGCGAGCGCTGAAGCTGCCGCGCGGAAGCGAGATTATCCTATCCGATACAGTCGGCTTCATCTCCGACCTGCCGACGATGCTGATTGCTGCCTTCAAGGCCACTTTGGAAGAGGTGCTGGAGGCCGATATCATCCTGCATGTGCGCGATATCGCGCATGATGACAGCGAGGCGCAGCGCACCGATGTCGATAAAGTGCTTGTCGAACTCGGCATCGACATCGAACAACCGGGCCGGGTTCTTGAAGTCTGGAACAAGATTGACGCGGTCGACGCCGAGACCGCTCTTGCGCTGCTTAACGCTGCGCGCCGGCGCCCTGCGAATGCGCGGCCGGTGCTCATCTCGGCGCTCACAGGGCAGGGTGTCGATGCCCTGCTCTCGCGCATCGAAACTTTGCTATCAAGCGAACGCGTCGTCATCGAACTCGCGCTCGATCCAGCCGACGGGCAAGGGCGGCACTGGCTCTATGAGCATTCCGAAGTCTTGAGCCGGAATGAGGGTTCGGACGGCCGGCTGTTTCTCACCGTCAGCGTGCCGCCGTCCTTGGCCGACAGAGTGCGGCAACGTTTCGTCGAAGAGGCGCGGCCGCGCGCTGGGGTCGCGCAACAATAGCCTGAGAGGCAGACTATTTCTCGCGTTCCTTGGCGTCGTTCCAGAGCGCGTCCATTTCTGCAAGACCGACTTCACCCAACTTTTGACCGCGACGGCTGATCTCGGTCTCGATATGGCCGAAACGGCGCTCGAATTTTGCGTTCGTACCGCGAATTGCGGCTTCTGGATCGGCGCCCACATGACGCGCCAGATTGGCGACGGCGAACAGGAGATCACCGATCTCGTCTTGAATTGCGGCGTCGTCCTTGGCATCGAGCGCGGCTTCGATTTCATGGGTTTCTTCGCGGATTTTATCGAGTACGAGGCGCGCATCGTTCCAGTCGAATCCGACTGTTGATGCCTTGCTTTGCAATTTTACGGCGCGGGTCAGGCCGGGCAGCGTCACGGGCACATCGGCGAGGAGACCTGGTTTCTCTTGCGGCCGCCCGGCTTTCTCCTCCGCTTTGATCTTCGCCCACAAGCCTTTGACTTCTTCGGGAGAAAGATCGCGCTTAGCGCCGAAAACGTGCGGATGACGGCGAATCATTTTCGCCGTGATGGCCTCAACCACATCACCGAAATCAAATGCATTCTGCTCCTGCGCCATGCGCGCATGAAAGACTACTTGAAGGAGCAGGTCACCGAGTTCGTCTTTGAGATCGGCAAGATCATAGCGTGCGATCGCGTCGGCGACTTCGTAGGCTTCTTCGATTGTATAGGGCACGATCGTAGCGAAAGTTTGCTCAATGTCCCATGGGCAACCGGTTCGCGGGGCGCGCAAAGCCGTCATGATTTCCAGAAGTCGTTGAATGTCGCGCGACTTTTGCATGGCCGATCAAATAAAGTGGCCGTCCAAAATAAAACGGCGCGAGGGATGGCCTCGCGCCGCGAAATGAAACCCGGAGCGAAAGCTCAGGCGAGGTTGATCGACAAAGCTTCGCGACCTTTCGGCGTATCGACGACGCGCATCGTTACCGCCTGGCCTTCGGCGAGGTGGTGAACGCCGGACGGCCCAAGAATCGAGATGTGAACGAACACATCCTTGCCGCCATCATTCGATTGCACGAAGCCGAAGCCCTTGTTGTCGTCGAACCACTTGACCGTCCCGCCGATCTCCGTTGCAGTCGCAGGATCCGGATGGCGGCGCGCAGGACGCGCTTCGGTGAATCGCGGCGCCGGTGCACGTTCGGCAGCGCCAGCCGTGTCGACCTCAAGCACGCGGGTGACTTGCGCGCCCTTCATGCCGTTGCCAACGTAGACTTTCAGCTTGGCGCCCGGCGGCACAGTCTCATAGCCCGCGCTCTGCAAAGCACCGATATGCAGGAAGGCATCGCCGGTCCCATTGCTCAATTCGACAAAGCCAAAGCCTTTATCGCCTTTGAACCACTTGACGACCGCATCGACCGGCGGGGTGCTCGGGCTAGGGGGCGCTAAATCGGGGCCACCGCCGAAACCGCCACCGCCAAAGGAGGGCCGGCTGCTCCGGCTCGGACGCGGTGCATCGTAGGGTGACGGGCCATCGTCATCAAAACCACGTTTCCTCGGCCCGCGGAAATCTTTACCTTTGCTCATGATATGCCTGTTCTAAACTCACAATTCTGGACGTGCCGCCAACCAAACGGCGCGCGGCAGGTCAATCGTTCCTCAGGTAAATCAGACACACTTGAAAGCGAATGCGAAAAAAGCACCCGGTCATAATGTGCGCGCTGAGCTTGTCCAGAAATGCCGAAAGTCCCGCCTTTCAAATATTGATAACAGATATTCTAGCCCCTTGGCTACCGCTTTTGCGCCAAACTATGACGCTTCCGTTCGTTTATGATTGCGCTCAGCTTACGCTGGCCCTCGAATAAGCGGGCGTTGCAAACGAGGCTCCAATAAGTTCAATGCCTTAGGCCATGCTGTTGTCATAGCAATCCCGAAATGGCACTCGCGGCGCAAAGTAGAGATGGCACTGGAAGACCTTCATAAGGCACAAACCTAGCAGGCCGCGAGCGAAGCGCGCCCCATATAGCGCCGTAGCGAGCGAGCGGCTTTGCGGTGGGAGAACTTCACCAAAGGCAGAATCAAACCATTCGCCATTACGCCAGTGATTCAGCACGAAATTTCATGTAAGAGGGCTATTGCCTAAGCAAGTCCCCATCCACCCCCCCCAGAAGCATCAACAGGCTATTGCAAGAATCATCAAAAGACGAAATACAACAGCTTTGGTCGTTCCAGAGAACAGTTAGCTATGACTTATATTTCGACTCTGGAACCAAGGGATAAATTTGAAATATTCAGAAATAATGGAGAATTCCTAGCAGTATTAAATATCGGTTACACTGACGACATTGATTCGGTAGAAGATTAAGATGGTATAGATTATTCTCTTGTTGTTGGATTAGCGCCGATGATTGGAGGTGATTTTGAGTTCTTTTTTTATATTGTCGGAGTAGATCGCAAGACTGGCAAGCAATATACTTATTGGTCTGGAAAAGAGACTGCCGTTTTTATAACAAATATACATGATCGGGTAGCAATACTTGGTAAAGTCCTTGAAGGAATTGTAGAATTAGTCAATTTAGCTGAACCTACCCGTGTCTGTATGTTCGCCTACGATGAACCTTTACCAGAAAAAGCTCTGTTCAAGCTTCTGGATGTAAAAGAGACCTTTCACAAATTGGGGTTCAAGGTTGAGGAACTCCCGAAAGCTCAGGGCCATCTGGGATGGTCTATGGAACGTAACACTTGATTGAAATGTTTCAGCGATATAAGATCGCCTTTGGAGGTTGCTATGAACCGTGAACGCCTAATGGAGCTGATGCTATCAGCCGAGGAGCGCACCCAAGGCTATCTCCGTGCTTGGGTTAAGCGCGAACCCAAACTTGGGCAAGCTCTCCGCAATAAAAAGCGGCCGCTCAAATCGCAAGATGCAAAACAAGAAGCTCGCTGCGCTTAATATCAAAGCTGAGTTTTGGATGAAAAACGCCCAGATGGGGCGTTTTTCATTTTAACGGGCACACTACGTCAAAACACCCCCAGCCAGAAGGTCGCGCAATCACCTATTCCGCAGCCTCCTGAAATCCCGCCCGCGGCTTGAGCCTTCTCTTACGCTTTCGCGCCGGCAACTTCCCCGCAATCTGCCGTGCCAGCATCATCGCTGCGTTCAGACGACCGCCGGCGCCGATCTCCTCGATCGGACTCTCGACTTTCGGAGAAACCGGCTCTTTTGCCTCGACCGGCACGAACATATGGTTCGTCTGGCCACTGCGCCTCGGCGCGCTACGGCTCCGCGTCTTTGGCGGTATATTCGCTTGAAGCTCCCGGCAAATATTGAGGGCTTCACTCAACCGCTTGTTCTCGACGATCGGCCCTTGATCAATCCTGGCGACCCGATCAAACGTCGTATAGGGCAGGGACTTGCCATTGTGCCGAACCTCAACGCGTCCATCTGGGAGGTCGTAGATCCAGACACGCTTGCGCGCGAGGCCTCGGGTCACCTCGTTCGGTTCAAGAAGGAACATGACGCGATCGTATTGAACCGTCGGATTATAAGTGACCGTCCTTTCCTCGCGCCAGGCAAAACTGCCGTCCAAATCATCCGCAGGACCCAAAGGCCGATGAAGATCCTTGTCGTTGCGCGGCGGCTTACCGAAACGCGCATTATAGTCCGCCATAAACCAGCCCAGGAAGCCGTTCGCAGCATCCATGTCGCTGATACCAGCCAACCGGAGTTCCTTCACCAGGCGGTCCTGAAGCGTCTGATTGGCCCGCTCGACACGGCCTTTGGCCTGCGAGCTGTTCGCGCACAAGATATCGATGTTCAGCTCGTGCAGCGCCCGTCCAAACTGCGTCATGCCATCGCCGCCAACGGCATGCGTCTTCGACACCCGGAACACCGAGTGCTTATCGCTGTAAAACGCGATCGGCTTGCCATGGCATTCAAGGTACTCACGCGTCGACTGAAAATAAGCGAAGGCGCTTTCGCTCGTGACAAACTTCAAATGCATCAGCCGGCTTGTTGCATCGTCAACAAACACGAGTAGGGTGCATTGCGGCCCTCGCTCCTCAAACCACCAATGATCGGATCCATCGATCTGAACCAGCTCGCCGAGGCAATCACGTCGATTCCTCGGCTGATGAACGTCCTTGCGACGATCCTTCCGCCGCGTCCACAAGCTATCCTCAATCATCCACTTGCGCAGCGTCTCGCGGGAGAGCCTGTAGCCGTGCACCTCAGAAAGCTTCTCGGCCGCCAGCGTTGGCCCGAAATCAGAATAGCGTTCCTTCACGACCTCCATGACCAGATCGCGGACTTCCGGCGGCAGGCGGTTATTGCTCGGCTTCCCGCGGCGCTTCGAGACCAGACTCCTTGCGCCATCCTTCCGAAAACCCGCCAGAATGCGGAAAACCTGGCGCCGCCGCAGCCCCATCATGGCGCCGGCATCCTCAGCCGATATCCGGCCCGCTCTCAAATCCAGCAAAACATCGAGACGAGAAAACTCTCGATCGCTCATCGACACCACCGCCATCTGGCTGTGATCCGGCGTGGAATATTGACCCCCGTAGATAGGGGGATCGGCGTGGAATATTGACCCCCTGAGAAGTGTTTGCAGTGTGCCCGCTTTGGATTGAGCGGGCGGTGGGGGATGCTGGTTGTGGAGACGATTGGCCGGATACGGCGGGAGCATCTAGTCAAGGGTAAGTCGATCAAGGAGATCGCGCGCGAGTTGAAGATCTCTCGCAACACCGTCCGCAAGGTGCTGCGGTCGGAAGAGACATCGTTTTCTTATGAGCGGGAGGTTCAGCCGCGTCCGAAGCTGGGGCGCTGGAAAGCCGCGCTCGATTTGATGCTTACGGGGAATGTCGGCAAACCGGCCCGCGAGCGGTTGACGTTGATCCGGCTTTTCGAAGAGCTGCAAGCCAAAGGCTATGATGGTGGCTATGATGCCGTCAGGCGCTATGCCCGCAGTTGGAGCCGGGAGCAAATAAGCGTCACGGCTGAGGCCTATGTGCCTTTGTCATTTGCGCCGGGCGAGGCCTACCAGTTCGACTGGAGCCACGATGTCGTGGTGATCAATGGCGTGACGACGACCGTGAAGGTCGCGCACGTCCGTCTCTGCCATAGCCGCATGATGTTCGTCCGAGCCTATCCGCGTGAGACGCAGGAGATGGTGTTCGACGCGCATGAGCGGGCCTTTGCCTTCTTCAAGGGTGCCTGCACGCGTGGCATCTACGACAATATGAAGACGGCGGTAGAGACAATCTTCCTCGGCAAGGACCGCCAATATAATCGCCGCTTCCTGCAGATGTGTGCACATCATCTGGTCGAGCCCGTTGCTTGCACGCCGGCGTCCGGCTGGGAGAAGGGTCAGGTCGAGAACCAGGTTGGTCTCGTGCGTGAGCGCTTCTTCACGCCACGGCTGAAGTTCAAGACCTATGACGAGTTGAACGCTTGGCTGACCGACAAGATCATTGCCTATGCCAAGATGCATCCGCACCCGGAACGTCCCGAGCGTACGATCTGGGAGATGTTCGAAGAGGAGCGGCCGCAGCTTGTTGCTTATCGCGGCCGGTTCGACGGATTCCACGCGCTCCCGGCGTCGGTGTCGAAGACCTGCCTGGTCCGCTTCGACAACAATAAATACTCGGTCAATGCCGCGGCCATCGGGCGGCCCGTCGAGATCTTCGCCTACGCCGACCGGGTCGTGATCCGTCAGGAGGGCCGCGTCGTTGCAGAACACGCGCGCTGCTATGGGCGCGGCGAGACGATCTACGATCCCTGGCATTATGTCCCGATCCTCGCCCGCAAGCCCGGCGCCTTGCGCAATGGCGCCCCGTTCAAGGACTGGGTGCTGCCAGCTGCCCTGGAGCGTGTCCGGCGCAAGCTCACCGGGTCCAATGATGGCGATCGGCAGATGGTCAAAGTTCTCGCGGCTGTGCTGACAGACGGCTTGCCGGCGGTCGAAGCCGCCTGCGCGGAGGCCCTGGCCGAGGGTGTTTATAGCGCTGACGTCATCCTCAATATCCTCGCGCGGCGCCGCGATCCCGGTCCCTCGCCCATCATCCTTACCCCGGAGGCGCTTAGGTTGCGGCATGCGCCTGCCGCCGATTGTGCCAGATACGATCAGCTCAGGATCACATGATCATGGAACGTACCGAAGTTCTCGACATGATGAGCAACCTCAAGCTCTTTGGCATGAGGAATGCCTACGACGAGACCCTTGCAACAGCTGTCAAACGTCAGCATGAGCCGCAGCACTTCGTCGGCGATCTTCTCAAGGCCGAGATCAACGAGAAGCACGCCCGATCCATCAAATACCAGCTGACGGTCGCCAAGCTGCCGCTCGCCAAGGATATCGATGACTTCCTGTTCGCCGACACACCCATCAACGAGAGCCTGGTGCGCGATCTCGCCGGCGGTAACTTCATCGTCGAACAGCGTAACGTCGTTCTCGTCGGCGGTACCGGAACCGGTAAGACACATCTCGCCATTGCCATTGCACGCGCCTGCATCCGCGGCGGGTCACGCGGCCGGTTCTTCAACGTCGTCGATCTCGTCAACCGCCTCGAGGCCGAGGGACGCGCCGGCCGCCAGGGGCGCCTTGCCGATTATCTGACGCGCCTCGACTTCATTATCCTCGATGAACTTGGCTATCTGCCCTTCGCCCAGGCCGGCGGCCAGCTTCTCTTCCATCTGATCAGCAGGCTCTATGAGCGTACCTCGATCCTGGTGACGACCAATCTCGCCTTCGGCGAATGGCCGAGTGTCTTCGGCGATCCGAAGATGACCACCGCGCTGCTCGATCGTCTCACCCATCACTGCGACATCGTCGAGACCGGCAACGAAAGCTGGCGCTTCAAGAACCGCGCCTGATCAGGTAGCCAAGCGCGTTGTAACTCCAGTCGGGCTACGCCCTCATTCCGTCACAACGCGCAAATGAACGGGGTGACTTTTGCGCGCCGATCGGGGGTCAAAGTTCAACGCCGATGGGGTGGACGCCCCTCCGACGGCATCTTGTGCCAAGGTCGCGGTTGTCGAAGGACCGCGAGGAGAGGAGAGGCGTCCATGAAAGAAGTTAGCATCATCGGGCTTGATCTGGCGAAGAATGTATTCCAGCTCCATGGAGCGGGATCGGACGGCTCGGTTGCGTTCCGCCGGACGCTCTCACGAGCGAAACTTCTCCCGTTCTTCGCCGCCATGCCGAGATGTCTTGTTGCCATGGAGGCTTGCGCTAGCGCGCACCATTGGGCCCGGCAAATCAGCGCGCTCGGACACGACGTGCGATTGATTGCGCCGATCTACGTGAAGCCTTTCGTGAAGCGAAACAAGAATGACGCCGCTGATGCGGAAGCGATCGCTGAAGCCGCATCCCGACCCACTATGCGTTTCGTGGCGGTGAAATCCGTCGAGAAGCAGGCGGCCGGGGTTGCGTTCAAGACCCGTGATCTTCTCGTCCGTCAACGCACGCAAGCCATCAATGCTGTTCGCGGACACATGGCCGAGTACGGCGTAGTTGCTCCCAATGGACCGGCACATGTCGAGCGGCTTGCGGCAGCGACTCAGGATCCGGAAAGCAGCGGCCTACCGGCTTGCATCCTTGGGGTCTGCCGACTGCTTCTTGACCACATAACGAAGCTTTCCGAACAGATCGCATTGCTCGAAAAAGAATTGCGCGAGCGGGCGCGGGCTGACGAGACTGCAAGACGCTTGATGACCATCCCGGGAATTGGGGTGATCTGCGCGACCGCAATGGAAGCCCTGGCACCTCCGCCCGAAAGCTTCGGCAAGGGGCGGGATTTTGCTGCCTGGTTGGGCTTGACGCCTAAGCAGAACTCATCTGGAGGCAAGACTAAGTTAGGCGGAACATCCAAGATGGGCCAGCGGGATTTGCGTCGGCTGCTCGTTAGCGGCGCGATAACGCAGGTGCGATGGGCTGCACGAAAAGGCGCGCCAGAGGGATCGTGGCTGGCACGAATGATGGCGAGAAAGCCGCGGCTGGTCGTCGCGGTGGCTCTTGCAAATCGCACCGCGCGGATTGCGTGGGCATTAATGACTAAGGGTGGAATTTATCAAGCTTCGCGGCTGGCCGGCGCCTGAGCGTCGACCGCAGCTGAAGACGTCGGAGATGTGAGCAGGTCGATCAACGGGTAAGGGCAAACGGTCAATGAGACGGAGCCGAGAAAACCAGCGTCAATCGGAGCGCTTCGAGCGCGCAACGCCGATTTGGACTCGGCTCGCGGACTTCCCATACGGGCCCGCGGCGTGTGAAAAGCCGCATCATGAGGCCGGACACACGAAAGCGCCTGACCACACCCTTACCCATAGAAAAACCCTTGCATCCAACGGGGCGTCCACACACGATTGACAATCTGGCATCACCTCCGCCAACCCCAATCGGCGGGTGAGTGCCATTTGAACCTTGCACAGGGGTGTCATCTCTATATTGCGCCTACAGCTGTTGTCGGAGCAATCTTAAAATGGCACTCCGGGCGCAAAATAGAGATGGCACTGGAAGACCTTCATAAGGCACAAACCTAGCAGGCCGCGAGCGAAGCGCGCCCCATATAGTGCCGCAGCGAGCGAGCCGCCTTGCGGTGGGATAGCCTCCCTAAAGGCAGAACTGGTGCGATCTCCCCCAGAGAGCTTCATTGACCAAAAATCGATGATGTTCTATTATTGTTCTAGTTTCTGCGGGCAAAATCGCTCTGCCCCCAAAAAATCAACCTTTCGAGGCAAAAATGGAATCCAAAGCGACAGATCCGGTCATGCCGGAGTCCCTGTACGATATTCTGACCGCCTGGCAGTCGGGCTCCTTAACAGCCAGAAGGGCCATGCGCCGGGCAGGTCTGGACACAGTCGGAGATCTTTACGCGGCGGCAGCCAGCAGCGGCGTGCGCTTGCGCAGACATCTACTGACCGCCGAACAAGCGGCGTCAGATGCCGCAACTAAGGCCATTCGCAAAAAACTTACTTTGGCCACGAAAAGACAAACCGAGGCGCAACGTGCCTAAACCAATCACACTCGTCGTTGCCGACAGTGGACCGCTCATAAGTCTCGCGATTGCTGAACGGACGGATCTCCTCAATCTTTTCGGAGTACCGATCCACGTTCTCGACATCGTTAGAGAAGAATGCCTTAGAAAACCAGACTCACCCGGCGAGCCTGAACTTAAACACTGGTTCGCCGGTAACAAAGATAAGATAGATATCATCAAGAGCCCAATTATCGGCGCTTATCATGAAGCTGTCGAAAGAGAAATTGCGGGCATCGAGCCCCATGCAACGGAAGGCCTCGGAGACGCAGCAATCTCCTGGTTCATAGTTCAAGCGCCGCGCCGTTACGGATCGGAAACGATAAGCCTTATACTAACGGAAGACGGCCCATTCGGAGATACCAGGCTCGATCGCAGTGTCCATGTCCTGTCCACGAGACCTTTTCTGCAAACCCTCGAAAACATGAATCTCATCCCTTCTGCGCAAACGATAATCAGCGACATCGAGGCCAAGAGCGGCAGACGTGTTGCCCGCTACGCTGCCGACAGACCAGCTCTAATCGGCAGAACAGGACGAACCAGAAGTAATTGGACAGACACAGTCAAACGAAAAGCAGGTAGCGGAATCGCCGACTAAACCACTTATTCAGACGACGAAAGTCTCCGGTCCTGCAGTGGTCGCTTGCCCTGTGCGGAATGTTTTGCCGCTATCTGTTGAGCCAATGCCATTGCTGCATCAAGACGCCCGCCGGCGCCGATCGGCCCGATCGGACTCCCGACTTTCGGTACGACCGGCTCTTTTGCCTCCGCCGGCACGAACATATGGTTCGTCTGGCCGCTGCGCCTCGGCGCGCTACGGCTACGCGTCTTTAGCGGTATATTTGCTTGAAGCTCCCGGCAAATATTGAGGGCTTCACTCAACCGCTTGTTCTCGACGATCGGCCCTTGATCAATCCTCGCAACACGATCAAACGTCGTATAGGGCAGGGACTTGCCGTTGTGGCGAACCTCAACACGCCCATCCGGGAAGTCATAGATCCAGACACGCTTGCGCGCGAGCCCTCGCGTAACCTCGTTTGGCTCCAGAAGAAACATCACACGATCATATTGAACCGTCAGATTGAAAGTGACCGTTCGTTCCTCACGCCAGGCAAAGCTGCCGTCCAGGTCATCCGCGGGACCCAACGGCCGATGAAGGTTTTTGTCGTTGCGTGGCAGCTTGCCAAAGCGGGCATTATAGTCAGCTGTAAACCAGTCCAGGAAGGCGTTGGCAGCGTCAATATCGCTGATGCGGGCCAATCGAAGCTCTTTCACCAGGCGGTCCTGCAGCGTCTGATGAGCCCGCTCGACTCGGCCCTTTGCCTGCGACGAGTTCGCGCAAAGAATATCGATGTTCAACTCGTGCAAAGCCCGGCCGAACTGCGTCATGCCATCGCCGCCGGCGGCGTGCGTCTTCGACACCCGAAACACGGAATGCTTATCGCTGTAGAACGCGGTCGGCTTCCCATGGCGCTCAAGATACTCACGAGTCGCCTGGAAATAGGCAAACGCGCTCTCGCTCGCCACAAACTTCAGTTGCATGATCCGGCTCGTGGCATCGTCCACAAAGACGAGCAGGGTGCATTGCGGCCCGCGTTCTTCGAACCACCAATGCTCGCACCCATCGATCTGAACCAGCTCGCCGAGGCAATCACGCCGGTGCCGCGGCTGGTGAACAATCTTCCGCCGATCCTTGCGGCGAAGCCACAGACCGTCTTCGATCATCCATTTACGCAGGGTCTCACGAGACACCCTGTAGCCGTGCTGCTCTGAGAGCTTCTCGGCCGCCAAAGTCGGCCCAAAGTCGGCATAGCGCTCCGTGACGACCGCCATGACGAGATCACGGACCTCTGTAGGCAAGCGATTATTGCTCGGCTTCCCGCGGCGCTTCGAGACCAGACTCCTTGCGCCATCCTTCCGAAACCCCGCCAGAATGCGGAAAACCTGGCGCCGCCGCAGCCCCATCATGGCGCCGGCATCCTCAGCCGAGATCCGGCCCGCTCTCAAATCCAGCAAAACATCGAGACGAGAAAACTCTCGACCGGTCATCGACACCACCGCCATCCGGCACAACCTCCGCCAACCCTGATGGACGGCCTAGTGCCATTTGAACCTTGCACAGGGGTGTCATCTCTATATTGCGCCTACAGCTGTGATTCGCATAATCAATATTATGGAACTAGAAATTGTGGCCGCCACGAGTGCGGTGCGGTCAAAATTAGACATCACAAGAGCTCTATCCGCATCCCGTCGAAGGCTGGCTCGACATGCGGCGGCAGTTTGGCCTGCAATTGCTCGAAGTCGAGATCGGTATGCAGGTTCGTGAGGATTGCGCGCTGCGGCTTTAGCTTCTCGATCCAACCAAGTGCCTCGGCCACCGAGAAATGGCTCGGATGCGGCTTGTAACGCAAGGCATCGACGAGCCAGATCTTCAGGCCATGTAGGTGGTCTTCGCTTTCGGCCGGTATGGCGTTCAAATCCGGCGAATAGGCAAAATCGCCGATTCGAAAGCCGAGCGCATCGATCTCGCCATGATGTAGCCGGAACGGCAAAAACGTGATGTCGCCGCCCGGACCGGCGATCGTCACACTTTCACCGGGCGTCAGCCGCAGGTCATTTAGCAGCGGCGGATAATAACTGCCGGTCGGCGTCTCGAAAATATAGCCAAAATGGCGGCGCACGACGGCGGACGTCTCGGCATCCATGTGAAGATCGATGCGTTGCTTGTGCATGATGACAAGCGGGCGGATTTCATCGATCCCGTGCGTATGGTCGGCGTGCGAATGAGTGAGCAGAATGGCGTCCAATCGATCAACGCCGAGGTCGAGCAATTGGGCGCGCAAATCCGGTCCCATGTCGATCAGGACCTGCGTTTTGGCGCCTTCGGCGTTTGTCTGCTCGACAAAAAGTGCGCAGCGGCGCCGGCGATTTTTCGGATTGTTCGGATCGCAGGCGCCCCAGCCTTGCCCAACGCGCGGAACGCCGGCGGACGAGCCGCAGCCGAGGATCGTCACCGTCAGGCTCATGCGGCAGATGCGGCGGCGAGCGCCGGCATTTTTGAAAACAGCCGCAGAACATTGGCGCTGGTCAGAGCACCGAGCTCCGCCGGCGTAACGCCTCTAACCCCGGCTATGACTTTCGCGGTTTCCGCGACATACGCCGGCTCGTTACGCTTGCCGCGATAAGGGACGGGCGCAAGGAATGGTGCGTCGGTTTCGACGAGCAGACGATCGTCCGGCACGTCACCGGCGATGGCGCGCAATTCGTCCGAATTCTTGAACGTCACGATGCCGGAAAAGGACACGTAGAGCCCAAGCGCGAGACCGGTTTCGGCGAGTGTGCGGGTCGACGTGAAGCAGTGCAGGACCGCCTTGAACGGCCCCTTCCCCATTTCGTCTTCTAGGATCGCGGCCATGTCCGCGTCGGCATCGCGCGCGTGGATGATGAGCGGCAGTCCGGTCTCGCGCGCGGCGGTGATATGCGTGCGAAAAACTTGCGCGGCGAGGTCGCGCGGCGTGTCGTCGTAATGATAATCGAGCCCGGCTTCGCCGATGCCAACGCATTTTTCATATTGCGCCAGCGCGACGAGGTCTTCGACCGAAACCTGTTCGGCATTGGCATTCATCGGATGCGTGCCGACCGTGCAATAGACGTCGTCATAGGTTTCGGCCAGCGCACGGATTTCGGCGAACTTCGAAACCAGCGTCGAAATGGTGATCATGCGCTTGACGCCCGCGGCCCGCGCGCGTGCGACGACATTGTCGCGCTCGGCGGCAAAGTCAGGAAAATCGAGATGACAATGCGAGTCGATCAACATCATGGCTGGGCTGGTTCTTCGACATAACGCGGGAAGACCGGCGAAGGTTCAGGCAGCGTGCGGCCAGGCGGATCCTTGTCGGCTTGTTGCGCAAAGACGAAACCGCGGTGCTCCGGCGCCACGGCGAGCAGATCGAGCAGCCGCTCGGCTCCCTGCGGCGTGAAAGGCTGCGCGAGGATGGCAACGATCCTCAGCACCTGTGCTGTGACGTAAAGGATCGTGCCCATCCGTTCGGGATCGGTCTTCTTTTTCGTCCAGGGCTCTTCCGAGGCAAAATAGCGATTGGCATCGCCGACGACGCGCCAGATATCGGCAAGAATCGTATGCAGCGCAAAGCCTTTCATCGCCTCGCGGGCCTTCCCCAAAAGCGCGTCGGCCGAATCGAGGATCGCTTTGTCTGCCTCAGTGAAAGCGCCCAGCACCGGCAGCTTGCCACCGAAATTCTTGCCGATCATCGACAGTGAGCGCTGCGCCAGATTGCCGAGATCGTTTGCGAGGTCGGCGTTGATGCGGTTGACGATCGATTCATGCGAATAATTGCCGTCCTGGCCGAACGGCACTTCGCGCAGGAAGAAATAGCGCAACGGATCGACGCCATAGGTCGCGATAAGATCGGCCGGGCTGATGACATTGCCGACAGACTTCGACATTTTCTCGCCGCGGTTGAACAGAAAGCCGTGCACGACGATCTGCTTCGGCACGTCGATCCCGGCCGACATCAGGAAAGCCGGCCAATAAATCGCGTGAAAGCGGGTGATGTCCTTGCCGATGACATGTGCGTCAGCCGGCCAGAACTTTTTCCGCGACGTGTCCTGTTGCCAGGGATAGCCGGTGCCCGTGATGTAATTTGTCAACGCATCGACCCAGACATACATCACATGCTTCGGATCGCCGGGCACGGGAATGCCCCAGTTGAAGGTCGAACGGCTGATCGAGAGATCGGTCAGGCCGCGTTCGACAAAGGCGACGATTTCGTTGCGATAGGTCTCCGGCACGATGAAGTTCGGATTGTCGCGATAATGCGCGAGCAGCCGCTTCTGGTAGGCGGAAAGCTTGAAGTAATAGCTCTCTTCCTCAACCCATTCGACCGGCGCGCCGCTCGGCGCCAAATATTTGCCGCCCTCCCCTTTGGTGAGTTCGGATTCGTCGAAAAAGGCTTCGTCGCGGACCGAATACCAGCCGGGATATTTTGAGATGTAGATATCGCCATTGGCGGCCATGCGGCGCCAGATGTCCTGCGCAGCCTCACGATGCGCCGCGCTGGTCGTCCGCACGATGACATCGGCCTCGGCATTGAGCGCTGCGCCCATTGCCGCGAATTGCGCCGCCGTGCGGTCGGCAAGCTGAAGCGGTGTGATGCCTTCGCGCGCCGCCGTCTGCTGCATCTTCTGCCCGTGTTCGTCCATGCCGGTGCAGAACAGGACGTCCTCACCATCGAGACGCTTGAAGCGCTGGATGGCGTCGGTCGCGATACGCTCGTAGGCGTGGCCGATGTGCGGCGCGCCATTGGCGTAAGGGATCGCAGTCGTGATGTAGAAGGTTGGGCGCTCAGCCATGCTCACTCATTAGATCACGATGATTTCGGATCGACGCGATCCGAAATAATAAACGTGATCGATTTTAATAATTTGGAGTGGGATTCTCGCGAAAAACCGGTATCCACTTTCTCGCATCCCACTCTCGCCATGCTTCGACGGGGCCTAGGCGGAAAGCGCCCTGGCCGCCGCGAGTTCGGCAAAAATCGACAGGATGACGGGCCGCTTGTCGAGATTGAGAGCCTCGGCTTCCCGCGCCGCGTCGGCGGCTTTTTCCCACACCTCTGCCAAGGGTGCAAGGCGAGCCGCCCCGGACGACGCCTCAGCACGCAGCCTCTCGTCGATCCAATCGACGACGGCGGTCATGACCCGGTCGCAATCAGCCGTCTGATCGCGGCCTGTGATCCGGTCGGCCAGCGCGTGAACCGCGCGCCAATCGAGCGCCGGCAACGCGCCGAGTAATGCCCGAACTTGATTATCGAGCGCGATCCCTTCATCGGCGAGAAGGCTCAGCGCCGTCCCGACGGAGCCATGCGCGCGTTCGGCCGCAGTCCGGCGTTCGGTGTCGTCGGCGTCCGTCCAGGGTTCACCGAGCGATTCGATGACGCGCAAAATCTCTTCGGTTTCGAGCGGCCGCAGCATCAGCATCTGCGAGCGCGAGCGTAAGGTCGGCAGCAGCAGCGCTGGACGATGCGACACGATGAGAAAGAGCGAGCGCGGCGGCGGTTCCTCGACGAGCTTCAGAAGCGCATTGGCGGCCGAATTATTCAGATCGTCGGCAGAATCGACAATGCAGATGCGATAGCCCCCCGCCGCAGAGGCGGAGCGAAACAGATGCGACGCCTGGCGGACATCATCGACGCGGATCTCGGTGTAATGGCGTTTCGATTTTTCGTTCCACTCTCGCCGCAGCAGGACGACATCGCCGTGCGAAAGCGCGGCGATCTTATGCATAACCGGATCATCCGCGTTGATGCTCAGATCATCGGCCTGCTGAACCTCTCGGGCCGTTGGGTCCGGATGGGCAAGCAGGAAGCGGGCAAGGCGCCAGGCGAGCGTCGCCTTGCCGATGCCCGGCTGGCCGCCAATGGCATAGGCCTGCGCCAGACGGCCGGCGCGGTAGGCGTTAAGCAGGCCCTGCTCCGCGTCGTGGTGGCCGAAAAAATCCAGAGTTTCGCGCGGGTGTGGTGTCGCCTCGATGCGGTCGGCTTCAGGCGCAGCTTCGAGCAGCGGCTTACGCGCCATTCAGAGCCTCGGATTCGGGCTCGGGCTGGGATTCGAACAGCCTGTAGCTGACCGTATCCCAGATCGCCTGCGCAACTTCCTCTTCACTGTGGTCCGCATCCACGAGGACGCATCGCTCGGGTTCCGCGGCGGCGATTGCGAGATAGGCCTTGCGCAAAGCTTCGTGGAAGGCGAGCCCTTCGCCTTCAAACCGGTCGGACGCCTGCCCCGTGCCACGCCGCGCGGCGGCCCGTGCCAATCCGATCTCGGGCGGCAGATCGAAGATCAGCGTCAGATCGGGGCGCGTGTCGCCGACGGTCACGCGCTCGAGCGCGCGCAGAAAGCCCAGATCGAGGCCACCGAGCGCGCCTTGATAGGCGCGCGTCGAATCGGCGAAGCGGTCGCAGACGACCCATTTGTTGGCCGCAAGCGCCGGCGCGATCGTATGGTCGATATGGTCGATCCGCGCGGCCGCGAAGATGATCGCCTCGGCCTTCGGACCAAGGTCCTTGATCATGCCTGATAGCAAAAGATCGCGCAGAATCTCGGCGCCCGGTGAACCGCCTGGCTCACGCGTCGAAATTGCCTCAATGCCGCGCGACTGCAGCCGCGCGATCAGGTGGCGCATTTGCGTCGACTTGCCGACGCCCTCGCCGCCTTCCAACGTGATGAACGTGCCGCGTTTGCGCACGGCCGGGTGCAGAATGTCCAGGGTCATTTTTTCAAAACGTATTTGCGGAATATCTCTTCGGTATATTCAATTCCCGCATCCATCGCGCGCCGCTGCAACGAGCCAACGCCGACATTTGCCGCCGTCTTCAAAGGCGTATCCAAAATCTCGCTGGCACCGCGGAAAACCCGCAATTGCGCGATTTCGCGGCCGCTCGCAACGGGCGCAACAAGCGGCCCTGTATATACGATCTGGCCGCGCAGCTTTTCGTCCGACTCGCGCGGGATGAGGAGCCGCACCGGCTTCTCGGAAACGAGTGGCACATAACCGGTGCTGCCGCCATAGACATCGGCATAGCCGATGACCTCTCCTGCCTTGAACAGCGTCTTCGCTGCAAAAGACCGAAAGCCCCATTGGAAAATCCGTGCGGCTTCGGTCTCGCGCTCCTTCGCGGTCTTGGCGCCGTAGATCGCGAGGATAAGCCGCTGTCCATTCTGGACCGCCGAGGCAATGATGCCATAGCCGCTATCGCCGATATTTCCGGTCTTCAAGCCGTCCGCGCCAAGGTCCATTTCCAGCAGCGGATTGCGATTTGGTTGCTTGATCTTGTTCCAGGTGAAATCCTTCTCCGCGAAGTAATGATAATATTGCGGGTAGGTGCCGATCATGTAAGCCGCGAGCGTCGCCATATCTCGCGCCGTTGTCCGTTGATCAGGATCGTCCTGTCCCCAGGGATTTGTGAAGGTCGAGTGCGCCAAGCCGAGCTCATGCGCGCGCTCGGTCATCCGCGTTGCGAACGCGCCTTCCGAGCCAGCGGTGCCTTCAGCAAGCACGATCGACGCATCGTTGGCGGACACGACGGCAATGCCGCGGATCAGATCTTCGATGCTGACATTGCTGTGGAGAGCCGCGAACATGGTCGAGCCTCGCGCCATCGCGCCGCCCGTCCGCCAGGCATTTTCGCTGACATTCAATGTATCCGTCAGCTTCAGATGGCCGTTGCCCAGAGCCTCGAATATCAGCTCCAACGTCATGATTTTGGCGGTCGAGGCCGGGATCTGTGGGCTGTCAGCGTTCTTCTCGAACAGGACGGCCCCAGAATCAGCATCGATCAGGATTGCGGAGGGGACACTTGTGCTGAACGGCTGCTCTGTTCGCCCCGGCGTGACAGCCAGCAGAGTCAGCGCGAACGCGGCAAGGACCAGTGCCGGCAATCTCGCGAGCCGGATGCGCAAAGCTCCGTCGCCACCCATGCTAATCTCTGAGGAATTCCGCGCCGCAGCATGCATGGATGCAAGATGCGTCCGCCGTCGCCAGAAATCAACGCGACGGCCGCCTGCTTTAGACGATTACTGTGAGGCGATCGGAACGTCCGCACCCGGGATCGTATCGAGATCGTAGGGGCGCGAGGGCGGCAGTGGCGCCGTGCCGATGAAAACGTGGCTGGGCGATGCGTCTGCCGTTTCAGAACCGCCGTCGGGCGCTGCCGCGGAGGTCTGCGGCACGTCGTTGGGATCGGCGGAAGCGGTCTGGACGGGGGCGTCGGCATCTGCGTCAGCAAGCATGCTGGGCGGCGCGGCGGGCGCCGACTGGTCATCGATGCGCAACGTCGAGGCAAGCTTCTCGTCGTTCGAACCCTCAAGGCTTGCGCGGCCGACATATTCCACCTTCACCATCGTCGTACCGGTGCGGCGGAAATCGAGCAGATCAGCGACGCGGCGCGAAACGTCCATAATGCGGCCCGGCGCAAAGGGACCACGGTCGTTGACGCGGACGATCATCGAATGATGATTGCGCAGATTGGTGACGCGCGCATAGCTCGGTAGCGGCATCGTCGGATGGGCAGCCGAAATCGAATTGCGATCGAAGATTTCGCCGTTCGCCGTACGGCGGCCGTGGAACGCGTCGCCGTACCAAGAGGCGTAACCGACAGCGGTATAGTGCTTGCGCTCGCTCGGATAATACATCCGACCCGCGACCATATAGGGATGGCCGACGAGATATTTGCCGCCGCCGCGCGGGACGTCTTGGCCGTCAGCCACGACGCGCGGGCTCGCTTCGCCATAAACGGACTGCGGAAAATATTCCGAGGAATGAGCAACCTGCTGCTGCTGCGCGCAGCCACCGAGGCCAAGAGCGGCAAATCCGGCCGCGGCCAGAGGCGCCAGCAACACCGGTTTGCAACCTGCCCGGCCTTGAACGTCGGACCGCACTTCGTCACAGACGAAGCGCGACCAGAACGATAAGCTTTTCAACCGCAAATCCCCCGTACTCCGCTGCCGATTTAGACCTCGCCGCCCAGAGACGAAGTTGCACCGCTCGCCTTGCTAAAACTTTAAATGTTTTGCCGGCGAAGCGTCCGAACGCGGTAAACAGTCTGACAAATGGGCCTAGAGATTCAGACAAAATTGCGGCAACGCCGACAATGTTGATCGCGCGTCGGACTTAAAATCATGGAAGTTCAGCGGGTTGCCACATTTCAAAGCGGCCGCAACCGCGCGGGATATCTTGGAAAATTCACATCCACGAATCTTCGTTAACGACAATCCGAATTTATTGCGCACCCATGCGGGCGGTCGTATGCGGGGCGAAATCCCCCGATCGTGTCTTGGGGGTGACAGGTTGGAGGACGCGGTTGCGGTAGGGTGGTTTCACGTTCAGTCGAATCGGTTGGTGTGGCGCTGCGGTGCGTCAAAGGGGGCAAAATGAGTAAGTCGGTATTTCCAATGGGCTTCGTTATCGCCCTGCTGACTTCGGCGTCCGCCTTTGCGGCCGATCTGCCCTCCTATAAGTCAGCGCCTGCTTTTGTGCCCCCGCCGCCGGCCTTTTCATGGACGGGCCTTTATCTCGATGCGCAGGGCGGCTACGGCGGATGGAACGCCAATACGTCGAGCCCCAGCGCCAGCGTCAATCAAGTCAACGGCGGCAGCGGCTTCCTTGGCCGGGTTGGCGGCGGCTTTGATTATCAGTTCAGCGATCGCTTCGTCGCTGGCGTGCTCGCGGATTACAGCATTGGCCGTCAGACCGGCATTGTTCAGACGACTCCCGGCGGCCTCGCCCTGTCAGGCAACACAGACCAGAGCTGGTCCTGGGCGGCCGGCGGCCGCCTCGGCTATCTCTTCACGCCGGATCTTCTCGCCTATGGCGAGGCGGGCTTCACGCAGGCGCATTTCACCGGCGCAACGCTGCTTGATTCGACAAGTGCCGCCTTCAGCGGTAACGGCACGCCGGGCTTGACCGCCAGCGGCTGGTTCGTCGGCGCTGGCTTTGAGACGATGTTTGCGCCGGGCTGGTTCTTCCGTACCGAATATCGCTACGCGGATTATGGCGCCCATACTCTTGCTGACACCGGCGCCCTCGGCGCGTTAGATTCGATCCGCTTCCATCCGGTGGAACAATCGATCACGTCGGGTATCGTCTACAAGTTTGGCTGGCCAACGTTCAGCGCGCCCGGCATTCCGTCGTTCGCTCTGTTGACGGACGGCTTCAGCCCGGCGCCGGCACAAACGAACTGGACCGGCTTCTACGCTAACGCCGGCATCGGTTATGGCCTGTGGAGCGCGAATGGCGCGACGGAAAACCCGGCGACCGGCAATTGCATTATCTGCAATACGCAACGCTTCGGCGGCCGCGGCGTCTTCGGGACCGTCGGCGCGGGCTACGATTATCAGCTTACCAACAAGTTCGTTGGCGGTGTCTTTGGCGATTACGATCCGTCCAATCTGCGCGGCACGATCCAAGATCAGGGCTTTGGCCTCGTCGGCTCGATCTCGCAACAATGGGCTTGGGGCGCCGGCGCCCGGCTTGGCTATCTCGTCTCTCCGGCGGTGTTGACCTACACCAAGGCCGGCTTCACCCAGGCGCGCTTCGGCGGCAGCAACCTCGATACTTTCGGCGGCGCCGGTACGGGCATCTTCACGCCCGGCTTTACGGCGAACGGCTGGTTCGTCGGCGGCGGTGTCGAATCGGAATTCGCGCCGGGCTGGTTCTGGCGGGCGGATTACCGCTACGCGCAATATGGTTCGCATGAAATTAGCGAGTTGGGAGCCGGCGCTCCTGCGAGCGAGATCCACTTCCGTCCGCAGGAACAGGCGGCGACGGTGGGCCTCGTCTATAAGTTCAACTGGGCGCCGTCGGTGCCCGCCCCGGTCGTGGCGAAATACTGAGCCAGAGGCTCTGCAGACCAAACTCGATCTTTGACGGCGCGGCGCTTGAGTGATCTCAGGCGCCGCGTTCGTATGAATTCTATGTCGTTTCGTCTGTCGTCAATCGACTTCAAGAATGGCGTCGGTCATCGCGTCCGCACCATCATCGAACGCGACGTCACGCGACATAGCTGGCAACGCCTGGGTATAGCCAAGGATATTGCCAACCCGCGCGATCGGATGCGAAAACTCTGGCGCTTCGAGCAGCGCGACGAGAGCCTTATGTTGCGGGTGCGCCGGATCGCCGATGAATTCCGCCTCGAATTCGGCTTTACCGAACGTTCCCCAGTTGCGGATCATTTGAAAAGATACGCGGTCTGCCGCGAATTCCTCGCCCAGCCGGACGAAGTCGGGCATCTCGGTGAAATTGCACGCTTGCACGACCATTGAAAAAGTCAGCGTACGGATTTCGCCGCTGCGCCGAAGGCCCGCAATGAAGGCAAGGTTTTTGCGCAATTGCGCGAAAGTGCCACCCCTGCGGACGATCGCGTAGGTCTTCGGATCGGCAGCATCGATCGAAATTTCGACGTCGCGAACACGGCCGGAGAGATCGAGGTCTTTCCAGGCGCGTGCATCGAACAATTGGCCGTTGCTGTGCAGATCGAAGCGAAGATGGCCAAAGTCTCGGCGGTTGAGACGCTTGATCACGCGCCGGAAATGATTGCTGCCGAACGGATCGCCGGAGCCGGTGATGTAAACAATCTTCGCGCTGCGCAGGAGTGGAAGCGCGCTTTGCTCAAAAACCCTGTCGAGCTTGTCCTGTTCGGCCTTGCCCGCCACGATCCGCCCTGTGCGGCATGACGGACAGGACAGGTTGCAGGAGCGATCGTGCGACAGCGCCACTCGCTTAGGCGCAGGAACGGCTTCGCCGGCAAAAGCCGCGAGGACTTTGCGGACCTCGGGATGATCCCGGTGCAGAAGCCGCCGATCGGTGATGTGCTCGCAATAGCGGCGGCTGCAGAGTTCGTACGTTCCATCAACGATCGACTTGCGAATGCGCTGCGCCATCGGGCCAGCCCATTGGCTTAAGAGATCGCCGTCCATATTGGCGATCGGTGTCGGCAGCCAATCCGGGCAACAGACGTGCGCGAGGCCGCGATTTGTCGTTTCGAGATTCTCGAACGGCTTAAGACAGACATGAGATTTGAGATAATGCTCGAGGCTCGTGTCGGTCGCGTTGCCAGCCAGCACTTTGCGCTGGCGCGCGCGGATTCCAAAGTGCCGATAAACGAATTCCCGGACAGCAATGGGAAAGGCATTTTTGCGCCGCATGATATTTTTAACCCGACCCGGCGTTATCGCAAGATGGGGATACTGCCATATCGCGGTAACGATCAGCGAGGTGAAAGCCGATCAATTCGGCGAAAAGCTTGAACATGCCAACGGCGCCCGGCGTGTTCACGCGCGCAGGCTTTGTATCGACGGCGCATAGGGTGCCGAAGAAGCTGCCGTCCGGCAGCAGCAACGGCACTGAAATATAACTCTGGAAGCCATAAAGTTTCGGCGTCGGGTGCTGCGAATAAATGCGATCGGTCGCAACCTCGTCGATCGCAACTGGCCGCCCACTCTGTCTTATATCGCGGCAAATGGTGGTCTCGATCACGAGTTCGTCGCCCGGCTCTATGCCGAAATTTATCCTGTCGCGGACTTGGCAGGCGACCCAACGGTCTTCGGTCACACGCGCGACGACAGCAAATCCCATTCCCGTGGTATCGCAAATAACGTCGAGTGCCGTAAGCACAACGGGAATATTTTGAACAACGCTGACGTCAAATCCGAGCGAATTGGGGATCTGCATCGCGAACTCCCCCCGAGCTCAAACCCATGCGACTTCCGGACCATATCAATCAGCGGCATCTTCGAAAAGGCTATTTTGTCTCGATCGGCTTGGCTAAAGCCAGACAAAAAGCCGCTATTTTGATCATCCGCTGCAAGTTAGTGGCGACGATTGTTTTGAAAATGGTAATTGAATGGTGAATAGTTTGCGGTGTGTGGCGACCCCGGCAGGGCTCGAACCTGCGACCTGCCGCTTAGAAGGCGGCTGCTCTATCCAGCTGAGCTACGGGG
Organism: Methylovirgula sp.; assembly: GCF_037200945.1. Taxonomy (NCBI): domain Bacteria; kingdom Pseudomonadati; phylum Pseudomonadota; class Alphaproteobacteria; order Hyphomicrobiales; family Beijerinckiaceae; genus Methylovirgula; species Methylovirgula sp. Next base: position 3,092,046 of record NZ_JBBCGP010000001.1, on the reverse strand, counting down.
TCCTGCCCGGCGCCATTCGCTCGGCCGCGCCGGTTTAGTGCGTCCACTGGCCTAAGCGCGTCGGCTTAAAATTATCGGAATAGGATTGGATCTTCCGCGTCGCCGGCTTCGGCTCCTCAAGCAGGAAGACAATGCCGTTCTTCTCGGCGTAGGCGACCGCCTCCTCCTGCGTGCCGAACCAGAGCCGGACTTGCCGGCGCATATCCTGCGTTCCCGTCCAGCCCATGAGAGAATCGATCTGTGGCGCGAATTCCGGCGGAAATTCCAGAACCCAGCGTTTGCTTTTCGCCCGGCCCGATTGCGTCGCGGTTTTGCTGGGGCGGTAAATCCGTGCGGTCATCTCGAACATCCGATCTTCGAAATTAATGGTCGGGGCAGCAGGATTCGAACCTGCGACCTGAAGTACCCAAAACTTCCGCGCTACCAGGCTGCGCTATACCCCGAAGAGCGATAAGCCCGCCCCGTCCGCTCCGCGTTCAGCTACCATGCGGCTGGAGGGCCGACAAGGCGGGAGCTTGGACCCTTTCGGTTTCAAGGTTCCAGGTTTTTGTTTTAAGGCGTTTTCTCCGCGCGAACCGGTTTCCACTTCGCTCGAAAACGCTTTACGGCGCGAAAATCGGATCGCGCACCTGGTCGCCCACCTTGAGATCGATGCGTGCCGCCGTCCCGCCCCGGAGTTCGAGCACGGCGTCGGTCGGCTTGCCAACCGTCAAAATCTTTTCCGACATCGGCTCCGCATTGGCGACGATGCCGACGACCTTCCCGGTCTTGTCCATGAACAGCATATCGAGCGGGATGAAGGTGTTTTTCATCCACATCATCACAGTCTGCTCATGCTTGAAGTCGAACAGCATGCCGTAATCGGCCGGGATCGACTTGCGAAACATCAGGCCTTTTTCGAGGTCTGCTTCGGATTGCATCACGTCGACGTTGAAATTGTGCGTCCCGCTCGCGGTGGCAATTGAGAGCACGTTGCGGCCGGATTGCGCGAACGCCGCGAACCCGGTCATCAACGCGAACGAAAACGTGAGAAATCGGCAAAAAGAGGAAAACGTCATATCGCGATCCGGTTGCGCAGCTTGCGGCCGCGCTTCTCATGCCGGATCAGTGCGACGAAGGCAAGGCGGCTTCCAGCGGCCGCACCTCGGCCGCCATCAGGCCCTTCGGGCCGTCGCCGAAACGGACGAGAAGGCTATCCCCCGGCTTCAGCTCGGCGATTCCGTAGCGCCGCAATGTCTCCATATGGACGAAGATGTCCTCGGTCCCGTCGCCGCGCGAGACGAAGCCAAAGCCCCGCACGCGGTTGAACCATTTGACCACGCATATCTCGTAACCGCTTGTGGGTACGACTTGCACATGCGTGCGCGCTTGCAATTGCGCCGGATGAACCGCCGTCGATTCATCCATCGAAACGATACGCAAAACCTGCAGGCCCTTCGAGCGGGTCGCCGCTTCGCAGACGATGCGAGTTCCTTCGTGCGCTGTTTGAAAACCGTCACGCCGCAGCGTCGTCACATGCAACAGCACATCAGCCATGCCGTTATCAGGAACGATGAAGCCGTAACCTTTAGAAGCGTCGAACCATTTTATCCGGCCTGCAATTTCGACCAGACCAAGATCTTGCGCCGTGGCGTCGTCGATCTCGTGTTCAAGTTGGCTGCCTATGCCCGCATGCGCCGACAGTAAATCGCTGCTGCTCAAAGGACCAGCTCCCCACCCGCGCCTGAAGCACTGCTAACAGGTGCAATTACTACGAATCAATTCCATCTTATGAACGAGGATAGCATCCGGCGGTTGCCGCAAAAGCGGGAAATTAGGTGAACCTGTGGATGACTTCACTTCTCCTGTGCGTTGGCGCACGAGAGGTCACGACAGGGCCAATTTGGCAACATTTCGCAACGCCTGGTGCAGCGACGTAACCTAAACGATGCCCGGCGGCGTGGAGTGGCGTGACGGAAGCGTGGCTCCCTGAGCAGGACTCGAACCTGCGACCGATCGATTAACAGTCGATTGCTCTACCAGCTGAGCTATCAGGGATCACGGAAGCGCGCATATAGCAAGCTGCGCGGCGCTTGCAAAGCTCGAATGAGCCTGACAGACGGTTTTCCGCGACGCCGAGTTGCCGCCAGCGGCTCGCCTTGCTATAGCGACGCACCGTGGACGGGGGAACCTGTCGCGACGGCCTCGTGGCGGAGTGGTTACGCAGAGGACTGCAAATCCTTCTATCCCGGTTCGATTCCGGGCGAGGCCTCCAATTCGGCGGCGCCGGTTCGACGGCAACGCGCGTCCACTCAAATCTGCTTTTCAACCCTGCTTGGCGCGCTTCATTCCGTAATCGATAAAATTGAATTTGGCGGCGTAGGGTAAAGCCCGCACAAGCTTTTGCAGGATCGCCAATTGCCAAGGGAAGGCGATCTCGAAGCCACCGCGCTCAAATCCGTCACAGATGAGCTTCGCCGCCTCCTCCGGCTCAATCTTGAATGGCTGACTGAAATCCTTTTCCTGATCCGTCATCGCGGTGCGAACGAATCCATGATTGACAACCTGGATGGTGAGGCCGGCGGCGCGGTACCTCAGGTTTAGCGCCTCCCCCATGTAAATCAGCGCCGCCTTGGAGGAGCCATAAGCCGCTGACGTCGGGAGGCCATTATAGCCCGCGAGCGAAGCGTTCAGCGCGATCTGGCCGCGGTGCCTTTGCGACATCGCGATGAGCAGCGGATCGAGGCAGTTCGCGACTCCGTTGATATTGACCGCGTAAGTCTTTGCGACAACCGCCGCGTCAAAGCCTTCGCGCTCAACATGCAGCGAGACGCCGGCGTTGAGAAATGCAAGCGCGATCGGGCCGTGATCGCTCTCGATCTGCGCCAGCAGAGTTTTCATGCCGGCGGCATCGGTTACATCGCCAGGATAGGGAAAAATTTGCTCCGGCAATGTCGCGGCAAGTTGATGTAATTCTTCGGCGCGCCGAGCGGTCGCCGCGACGACGTAGCCACGACGTGCCAATTCCAGGACGCACGCGCGGCCGACGCCGGAGCTGGCACCGCTGACAAAGGCAATTCCGTCACCAGGCTTCGCGCGATACGGGCTGGCGCTCATATTCTTCTCCGACCTAAGGGGGATGGCGACACGTCGGCGCGGCGGCTCGACAGCCCGCGTCGCGAGCCTTTATATAGCCCACGAATTTACTCAGGAATGGAAATATGCCGCTCCGGAAAAACATTATCGAGACTATCGGCCACACGCCGCTGATCAAATTGCAGCACGCCTCGAAGGCCACCGGCTGCGAGATTTACGGCAAAGCCGAGTTTATGAATCCTGGCGGTTCCATCAAGGACCGCGCCGCGCTGGCGATCGTCCGTGACGCCGAGGCGCGCGGCGCATTGAAGCCAGGTGGCATGATTGTCGAGGGAACAGCCGGCAACACCGGCATTGGCCTCGCCCTCGTCGCCAATGCGCTCGGCTATCGCACCGTGATCGTGATTCCGGACACGCAGAGCCAGGAAAAGAAGGACATGCTGCGTTTGCAGGGCGCGGAACTTATTGAAGTCCCGGCCGTCGCTTATTCTGATCCCAACAATTACGTGAAACTTTCCGGCCGCCTTGCTGAAAAGCTTGCGCACGATCATATCCAGGGCGCGATTTGGGCCAATCAATTCGATAATGTGGCAAACCGGCAAGGCCATATCGAAACAACCGGCCCGGAAATCTGGGCAGATACAGATGGCAAAATCGATGGCTTTGTCTGCTCCGTCGGAACGGGCGGCACGCTTGCCGGCGTCGCAATCGCACTGAAGGCTAAAAATCCGAAGATCAAGATTGCACTGGCAGATCCGCTCGGCGCCGCGCTTTACGAATATTACACCAACGGCGTTCTGAAATCAGAAGGCTCGTCGATCACCGAAGGCATCGGCCAGGGACGCATCACCGCCAATCTCGAAGACGCGCCGGTCGACATCGCGTATCAGATCACTGACACGGAGGCCCTGCCCGTTCTGTTCGACCTTGCTGCGCATGAAGGTCTGCTGCTCGGCGGTTCGTCTGCGATCAACGTCGTCGGTGCATTGCGACTCGCGAAAGAACTCGGGCCGGGCCATACGATCGTCACGATCCTCGCCGATTCCGGTGCGCGCTATCTCTCGAAGCTCTACAATCCAGAGTTTCTCCGCGAGAAGCATCTTCCCGTGCCGCCATGGCTCGAACGCCACGTCGAGATCAAACCGCCGTACCTCTAAAGAAAGTCCGACGATGAGCGATAATCTGTTTGTCTCGACGGAATGGCTTGCCGCGCATCTTGGCGAACCAGATCTCGTGATCATCGACGGTACGTTCTTGCTGCCGAGCGAAGGCCGCAATGCGCGCGAAGAATATCGCGCCGGGCATATTCCCGGCACTGTGTTCTTCGATATCGACGAGATTGCCGACCACAGCACAGACCTGCCGCATATGCTGCCGACTCCCGAAGCCTTCGCAAAGGCGGCCAGCGCGTTGGGCATCAACGACATGTCGCGGATCGTTGTCTATGACACCAGCAATTTTCAGGGCGGAGCACGCGTCTGGTGGACCTTGCGCCTTTATGGCGCGAAGGACGTGAAGCACCTTGCGGGCGGTCTGGCGCGATGGAAGGCCGAAGGCCGACCGCTCGAACAGGGCGAGGCTAGGCCCTCGCCGCAAACTTTCAACGTCACCTTCGACGCGGCGGGCGTTGCGGGATTCGAAGACGTACGCAAGATCATGCAGGATCATTCGCGCGAGATCGTCGATGCCCGCCCGGCCGCGCGTTTTCGCGGCGAAACGCCGGAGCCGCGTCCGGGCCTGAGCTCGGGCCATATCCCCGGCAGCTTCAGCGTGCCTTCGCGCGACCTCGTCGAAGACGGCGAGATGAAATCGCCGCAAGAGGTCGCAGCCGCATTCACCAAGGCCGGCGTCGATCTCTCGCGGCCGGTGCTCACGACATGCGGTTCGGGCGTGACGGCGGCGATCCTGTTGCTTGGTCTTGCGACCCTCGGCAAGCACGACGTGCGCCTCTACGACGGCTCATGGAGCGAATGGGGCGCCCGGCCCGATGCACCCGTCGAAAAGGGCTAGGTCAGCCCCGCCGCGAGCTTTGCGGTGCACCGATTTATTATGAGTCGGCCTATCGATTGTCACGGCCAGGGAACGCTTTGTAACGCTTCCGGTTAGCGTCATAGCGCAATCTCGTGAAGTCATTCGCAAAGAACTTGACGTACTTCGCAGTCGCGCTACCATGCATCAGCTACGGCGAGTCATTTGAAACCATTGATGGTTTTTGATGCTTGCCCATGGGATCGCCCGATGGTCGTCGGGCGTTGTTTGGTTCCTTCACGCGGCGCAAGGCCGCAACTCTCCTGAGGAATCGAACCGGGTTTTAGTCCGTCCCCGATCTCCCCCGCATGGGGAATCCTGATCGCACAATCCAACGAATTTCTCGCCGTGAGACGCGGCCGGCTTCGCTTGGAAAGATCAACCTTCGAGAGCTCAGGAGTGACTGCTATGTGTGACTATTCGCTTGAAATGTATGCTTCTCGGCCCGCCCGCGAAAGCGAGAGATATGTTACGACGCGTTTCCCATCAGGCAGCGTAGGTCTTTCGGCGCCGGGCGATTGCACGACGGCCGTCTGCGTCCAATACGACACACATTTAAGGCTTGAGAACATATCGGGCGATCTGCAAACGCGCCTGGGTGTGAAGGCTGAGGAGGATGTCGTTTTCGCCCGTCTTGAACATGGTGCCTATCGCGACGGCGTACGCTTTACAAACGGCAAGGAAGTCTCGCTTCAATTGCTCGGGTCGGGCGTCGGCGCGACGTTGACGGCAGTAGCCAAGCCTGCCGCCGCGGCAGTGGAAACAGAAGTCCGCTCCGATATCCTGGAGCACGTCGACTGAACGACGCGTCGCATTAATCGACAGATCGGAAACCGGCAGTGGCTCGCCCCTGCCGGTTTTCTTTTAGCATTTCGGTCAACCAACCGCGCAAATCTGCGCGTTTTTTGCATGGCGGCTGGGCGATTGGGATGCTAATGAGGCCGGACGTGCCGCTGGCGCGCGGTTTAAGCTCTTTGCACACGCAAGGCCTCAATGAAGAAGATCGAAGCGATCATCAAACCATTCAAACTGGATGACGTGAAGGAGGCGCTTCACGACGCCGGCGTCTCCGGTATCACCGTTACCGAAGCCAAGGGCTTCGGCCGGCAGAAAGGCCACACCGAGCTTTATCGCGGCGCCGAATATTTTGTCGATTTTCTGCCAAAGGTAAAAATCGAAGTGGTGCTTCCCGATACTATCGTCGACCTCGCGGTCGAGGCGATCCGCAAAGCGGCGCTGACCGGCCGCATCGGCGACGGCAAGATTTTCGTCTCCAACATCGAGAGTGCGGTTCGCATCCGCACCGGCGAAAAAGGGCTTGATGCGATTTGATCGCATCGTGTCGTAATCTCGATAGCTGACTTTCCAACTCTGAGCTGAGCACCTGTGAGGGCGTAACATGACGACAGCCAATGAAGTGCTGAAGTTGATCAAAGACCGGGATATTAAATATGTGGATTTCCGTTTCACGGATCCGCGCGGCAAGTGGCAGCATGTGACGTTCGACATTTCGCTGATCGGCGCTGACACTTTCACCGAAGGTCAGATGTTCGACGGTTCGTCGATCGCCGGCTGGAAGGCGATCAATGAATCGGACATGTGCCTCCTGCCCGATCCAAACTCCGCGGCGGTCGATCCCTTCTTCGCCGCTCCGACTCTGTCGATCGTCTGCGATGTTCTCGAGCCGACGACAGGCCAGCCCTATAACCGCGATCCACGCGGCATCGCCAAGAAGGCCGAGGCCTATCTCGCCACGACCGGCGTTGGCGATACGGTCTACTTCGGACCGGAAGCGGAATTTTTCGTGTTCGACGACGTGCGTTTCGCCGCCGAGCCCTACAACACTGGCTTTGAGCTCGATTCGATCGAATTTCCGTCGAACTCGGACACGCCATACGAAGGCGGCAACCTCGGCCACCGCGTGCGGACGAAGGGCGGTTATTTCCCGGTGCCGCCGCAGGATTCGGCGCAGGACATGCGCGGCGAAATGCTGGCCGCAATGGCAGCAATGGGCGCCAAGGTCGAAAAGCACCATCACGAAGTCGCCTCGGCGCAGCACGAACTCGGCCTCAAGTTCGGCCCGCTGACGCAAATGGCCGACCATCTGCAAATCTATAAATATTGTATTCATCAGGTCGCGCAGAGCTATGGCAAGACAGCGACTTTCATGCCGAAGCCCGTCTACGGCGACAACGGCTCGGGCATGCATGTGCATCAGTCGATCTGGAAGGGCGGCAAGCCGCTGTTCGCCGGCAATAAATACGCCGACCTCTCGGACGAATGTCTGTATTACATCGGCGGCATCATCCGCCATGCGCGGACGCTGAACGCCTTCACCAATCCGTCGACGAACAGCTACAAGCGTCTCGTTCCGGGCTTTGAGGCGCCGGTTCTGCTCGCCTATTCGGCGCGCAACCGTTCCGCCTCCTGCCGCATCCCCTATACGTCGAACCCGAAGGCCAAGCGCGTCGAGACACGCTTCCCCGATCCGATGGCCAATCCCTATCTCGCCTTCGCCTCGCTGCTGCTCGCTGGCCTCGACGGCATCGCCAACAAGATCGATCCCGGTCCGGCGATGGATAAGGATCTCTACGATCTGCCGCCGAAGGAACTGAAGAAAATCCCGACGGTCTGCGGCAGCCTGCGCGAGGCCTTGCAGAACCTCGACAAGGACCGTGCCTTCCTCAAGGCCGGCGGCGTCTTCGACGACGACTTCATCGATTCCTATATCGAACTGAAGATGGCCGAGGTGCAGCGTTACGAAATGACGCCGCATCCGGTCGAATTCGAAATGTATTACTCGCTGTAAGCAGCAAGTCGGACAAACGAAAGGCGCCCTTTGGGGCGCCTTTTTTATTCGCACCCGCCGTATTAAGACTTTTCCTGCAGTTACCTCAAAAACTTCTCAAGATTAACCGCTTAAGTTAGGCGTCCTGAGCTTTTCCGCGCGACCAGGGACCGGGTTTGCATATCCTCATTAACGATTTCATCGGGGGCGTGCTGGATCGCGGCATGCCGCTTTACGTCCGCAATCTCATTGATGGCCTGAAGGCGGAAGGGTTTCGCGTCAGCATCGTGCGCGCGCCGCGCATTTGCCGCCGTTTGCCGCGCAATGTGTTCTATATGCTTGCGGTCTTTGTGGAACAGGTGATTGTTCCGACAATCGGATTTCTCCAACGCGCGGAACTGACCCTATACCCGTATAATTCGATCGCAGTGATCGATATATTTACCCGGCGCGGACGGATCGTCGTGCATGATCTGGAACAACTTAACCGGCCGGCATCGCTTTCAAAATCCTACTATCTCGCTTGCTATCGCGCGCTCAAATGGCGCAATTCGCCTGTCTTCACGATCTCGAAACTGAGCCAGCAAAGATTGCGAGCAAGCGGCCGTTTCGGCGATGGCCCAATTACGATTCTGCCGAATACATTCTATGCGTTCGAACGGCTTCTTAGGAGCGAGACGCAGGCACCCGGCGACAAAGCCTCGATATTGCTGTGCACCGGCTCGACCGCAAACAAGGATCTCGAATCCGTTGTGCGCGATTATCTGCCGAAAGTGTTGGCGAGCGGCTTTCCCGTGTCGATTCTCGGGCTGCATAAAACGACAGATGCGCCGCGACTTTCAGCTCTCGACAATTTCATAAACTCGGGCCAATTGCGGCTCTGCGGCCAGCTTTCCGACGGAGACGTCGTCGCCGAATATGAGAATCACAATATCGTCTGGGTCCATTCGCTGCGCGAGGGATTTGGCCGTTGTGTGGTGGAGGGCCGTCTGGCACACCGCCGCGTGATCTGCAGCGATATTCCGGAATTTGCCGAACTGCGCGATGAAGATGTCTATCTTTATAAAGCCCCGACAGAATTTATGGCGACGCTCGACCGGCTCCGATACTCCGATTTGCCAATTGCTCCTTACGATCGCTATCCCTATCGCGAGCTGCTTCGCAGCACGATCAGGAGTGGTCTCTGACGAGGAAGCGGTGCAGCCGGCCGCTTTGTGAAGACGCCCATGGCCAAAACAAAACTCAAGAAATTCCGCGTCGCGATCCTGCGCGACTTCCCCAGCCTTTTCGCGGCAAAATTCAAACTGATCGGCGATGGCTGGGATTCGGCCGCCGTCGATGTCGATCGAAAGCTGATCTTCAAATTTCCGCGCAAGAAGGCGGCGCGCGAATCTCTCCGGCGTGAGGCGGGCATTCTCGCAATCGTGCGGCCAGCTCTCTCGGTTACCGTCCCCGATTTGCGGCTACACGAAGGGCCGCCGCTTTTCTCCAGCCATCTCAAGCTGAAAGGGCAGCAGCTCGAGACGGAGGATTATGACGACCTGCCCGAGGCCGCGCGAGAGAGACTCGGGAAAGATCTCGCGCGCTTTTATGCCGAATTGCACAGCCTCGATCCGGAGCTGATGCGATCCGCCGGCGCCGGCCCGATTGCGCCATGGCATAGACCGAACGCGGTGCGCGCGCGCGCCCTGCCGCTTCTGCCGGGCAAGCTTGTCCCTTTGGCCAAGACCGTCATCGAGGCCTATAAGGCCCTCCCGCCAGACCCATACGGAATGATCTTCGGTTTTTTTGACGGCCATGGCTGGAACATGGCCTTCGACGGAAAGAAGCAGCGCCTGAGAGGCATCTACGATTTCGCCGATTCCGGCTTCGGCCCGCTACATCAGGATTTCATCTACGCGGGTATGATCTCGCCCGATCTCACCGGGAGGATCGTCGCGGTATACGAAAGCCTGACCGATCGCACGCTCGACCGGCGGCGGATCGACATCCTGACCGGCTATCACCATCTATCTGAACTGGCAGATTTTTCCGAAAACACTGATCTGCAAAAGGAATTCATCCGGGATTTCAAAGTCTGGGCGCGACACCACGCGGATTTTATGGCGCGACGCCCCGGCGAGGCTCTATAAAGCGCCTCCGCCGACGCCGAACCTGGCCTTTCGCCGGAAGCCCGAAACCCGCCCTGCCCGGCTTTGCGCTAAACTGATGCGCGAATCACTCATTCACGAATGGAAGGCTACGAGACACCCCGATGGCCCATAATGGCGATTTGTTTGGCGCGGCTCCCCGCAAGCAGCCTCCGAGTAAGGCGGTGGCGCCTCGCGCGAGCGGCACGCCCGGCGAGGCCGGCTACACCGCCGCGTCGATCGAGGTGCTAGAGGGGCTGGAGCCAGTGCGCCGTCGCCCCGGCATGTATATCGGCGGCACGGACGAAGCCGCGTTGCATCACCTCTTCGCCGAAGTGCTCGACAATTCGATGGATGAGGCGGTCGCAGGCCATGCCACCTTCATCGACGTGACGGTCGAGGCCGACGGCTATCTCAGCGTCTCGGATAACGGCCGCGGCATCCCGGTCGATCCGCATCCGAAATTCCCCAAGAAATCGGCGCTCGAAGTCATCATGACGACGCTGCATGCCGGCGGTAAGTTCGATTCCGGTGCTTATCAGACATCCGGCGGCCTGCATGGCGTCGGTGTCTCGGTCGTCAACGCGCTCTCGGAACGGTTGGAGGTCGAGGTCGCCCGTGGCCAGATGCTCTATCGTCAGGTCTTCGAGCGTGGTGAGCCCAAAAGCAAGCTTGAGCAAGTCGGGAAGATCGCCAACCGCCGCGGCACCAAAGTGCGCTTCAAGGTGGACGAGCAGATTTTCGGCAAGGGGGCCAAGTTCAAGCCCAGCCGCCTTTTCCGCATGGCGCGGGCGAAAGCCTATCTCTTCGGCGGCGTCGAAATCCGCTGGCACTGCGCACCGCAATTGCTCGAAGCGGGCGGCGACATTCCGGCAGAGGCGGTGTTCCACTTCCCCGGCGGTCTCAAGGACTATCTCGCCCAGGACATCAAGGACAAGGAAACAGTCGCCGACCAGAGCTTCACTGGCAAGGTCGAAAAGCCCGGCGGCCACGGCTCGCTCGAATGGGCGGTGACGTGGCTTTCGGAAGACGACGGCTTTGTTCATTCTTATTGCAACACAATCCCGACACCCGATGGCGGCACGCATGAGGCTGGCCTGCGCGGCGCGCTGCTGCGTGGCTTAAAGGACCATGCTGAGCGCATCGGTCAGGCAAAACGCGCCGCCGTGCTCACCAGCGACGACGTGATGGCCTCCTGCGCCGCGCTGATCTCCGTCTTTCTGCGCGAACCCGAATTCCAGGGGCAGAACAAGGGCCGGCTGATGACGGCCGAGGCGACCCGCATCGTCGAAACGACACTGCGCGACGCCTTTGACCACTGGCTCGCGGCGTCACCCTCGGCGGCGACCAAACTGCTCGATTTCACCATCGAGCGCGCCGAGGAACGACTACGACGGAAGGCGGAAAAGGATGTCGCGCGCAAGACCGCGACACGCAAACTGCGGCTGCCGGGCAAACTCGCAGATTGCTCGAACAACGCGGCACAAGGCTCTGAATTATTTATCGTTGAGGGCGATTCAGCCGGTGGTTCTGCGAAGCAGGCGCGCGACCGCATCAATCAGGCGGTGCTGCCGCTGCGGGGCAAGATTCTCAACGTCGCGAATGCCACCAAGGACAAGGTCACCGCCAACCAGCAATTGGCCGACCTGATCCAGGCGCTCGGCTGTGGCACCGGTGCCCACTATAAGGACGACGATCTTCGCTACGAAAAGATCATCATCATGACGGACGCCGATGTTGATGGCGCCCATATCGCTTCGCTGCTCATCACGTTTTTCTTCCGCCAGATGCCGAAGCTCATCGAGCACGGACACCTCCTTCTCAGCGTGCCGCCGCTTTACCGGCTGACGCAGGGTTCGAACCACGTCTACGCGCGTGACGATGCCCATCGCGAAGAACTGATGAAAACGGTGCTGACAGGCAAAGCCAAGGTCGAAGTCAGCCGCTTCAAAGGCCTCGGCGAAATGCCAGCGGCGCAATTGAAAGAAACAACGATGGATCCGAGGAGCCGCACGTTGCTGCGAGTTGTCGTCGTCCCTGCCGATCAGGAAGAGACAGCGGATTCCGTTGAACGCCTGATGGGCAACAAGCCGGAAGCGCGTTTTGCCTTCATTCAGGAGCGAGCCGCTTTCGCCAACGATCTCGTGGTCGTTTAGAGCATCGGACCGAAAAGCGTGAAGCGGTTTTCGGGCGGTTCCGATGCGATTGGAAAGTGCATTGGAACGTTAATTTAAAACCACGCTTTTAACGCAATTCGTCAACGCTCTCTTAACCCTGCCCCCGCATCTTGGACTTGCGGCGGTTAGAGGTTCAGAGGCTATGAATTTGCGTTCTTTCTTGCGCGACGAGCGCGCGAGCAGCTTTGAAAGCCTGGCTTTGGCGTTATCGGTCATCGCCGTGCTTTGCGTCGCCGCGGCCAACTTTCTGCACTATGCCGCGCGCAAGGACGGCGAACTCGCCCAGATTATCCGTGCTGGACATCAGGAGATGGCGCGCGTCTTTGGCAACGATACGCCTCTGCGCGGCGACATCGACTATACGTCCACCGGCAGCGTTGGCGTCGTGCACAATCCGCCGGCGCTCAATCCCTGCACCGAGCAGAAGTAACCCATTTCCTAAGCCGTAAGATCGGGACGTCGCTATCAGGCGACTCGTTCGCCTGATATGACAACGGAATGCTGAAGCTCTCCTGTCTCTGCGGCAAAGTCTGTATCGAAATCCCAAAGCGGCCAGACTTCATCAACGAGTGTAATTGCACGCTCTGCAGTAAGTCAGGCGCTCGCTGGGCCTATTTCCATCCCTCGAAAGTTAGCATTGAGGGAACGACGAAGGGATATAGCCGGGAAGACAAGGACGAGCCGGCTGCCGAAATCCACTTTTGTCAAAATTGCGGTTCGACCACGCATTTTACTCTGACCGCCAGCGCCATATCAAAGTTCGGAAACGTCCAGATGGGCGTCAATATGCGTCTGGCGGATGAGAGGGATCTCGCCGGAATAGAATTGCGCTATCCTGACGGCCGAGCCTGGCCCGGCAAGGGCAGCTTCGGCTACGTGCAAGAGGCGCGCCTCATCGGCCGATGAGGCGCCGGCCTGATCCCCCTATTCGGCCGGCACCGAGACGGTCGCCTTGCGGTCGAGTTTGCCCCAGCCCACCAGCGGCCCAAGCGCCGCGGCGATCACCGATTTCACCACGACGTAATAGAGAATCTGACGATAACCGACGCGCTGGAATCCAAGCCAGAGCATCAGCCGCCAGTTCTCATCGCCCTCGATTACGAATGCGATCGCGACCGCAAGGAAGTCCGTCAGCATGAAAATCAGGAAATAGACGAACGTGATCCCGAGATTATCGGGATTGAACTGATCCCTGTGCTGCAGATAGTCGAGCCCTGTGTGCAAGATCTGCCAGAGCAGCATGAAATCGACGAGCGGCGCCATGACGGTCAGCAGCACTTGGAATAGCCAGACCTGCGGCATCGCGATGAGGCCGAGAGTGCCAAATCGCGGCCGGAACGTCACGTCGCGGTGTTTCCACAAGCATTGCAGCGTTCCGTATGCCCAGCGGAAACGCTGACGCATGAGGCCTTTGAACGTATCTGGTGCCTCCGTCCACGCAACCGCCTCGCTGTCGAAGACGACGCGATAGCCGGCCTTTTGGACGGAGATCGTGAGATCCTGATCTTCGGCAAGCGTGTTGGTCGGGAAGCGTCCGAGCTTCTCCAAAGCTTCGCGCCGCCAGGCGCCGACGGCTCCCGGAACAACGGTCATGCAGCCAAGGGTCACAAGGGCGCGGCGCTCAAGATTCTGCGCGCTGATATATTCAAGCGCCTGCCATTTGGTGATCGTGTTGATCCGATTGCCAACTTTGGCATTGCCAGCCACGGCGCCGACGGACGGATCGACGAACCATCGCGTCAAATTCGTGATCGTATCTTTCTCGAACAACGTGTCGGCGTCGAGTGCCACGACGATACTGCCTCTGGCACTGGCGAGGCCGACGTTGATCGCATTCGCCTTGCCGCCGTTCGGGATGGAGATGATCCTGACGGAAGGATGATCACCATACGCGTGATCGAGCACGGCGGCTGTTCCGTCAGTCGAGCCGTCATCGACGACGATGACCTGCAGGTCGGGATAAGAGCTTCCCAGAATGCGCTCAACCGATTGGACGATCACCGCGGCCTCGTTATGCGCAGGGATGATCACGCTGACTTCAGGCGGCGTTCCGGCGATGACAGGCTTCGTCAGACGTTTCTCACGGATGCGGTGGACGAGGCCAAGGACGCAAAGAAACAGGACGCGGGCGAAACCAAGCCAGATCGCGCCCATGAACATCGCCTGCAGCAAGTGCTGCGACCAGCCGAGCGTGTAGAAGACCGAGCGGTTGATGAAGGGCTCGAACATACCGGGTGGCAGCGTCGGCATTGCCTGTTCGCGCGTGAGGCCGGCGAGTTGCGAGGCGGTGATGAATTCGTAGCCGCGCGCCCGCAGGGCGTCGATCAATTGCGGCAGAGCCTTGATCGTCTCGGCGCGATCGCCGCCGGCATCATGCAGCAGGATGACGTTACCGGCGTTGTCGGGGTCCTGGTCAGCGACCTGTTTCAGGATGCGATCGACGATCGCCTGCGCCGGTGGGCGCAGCCAATCATCAGGATCGATACGCAGGCCGACTGTCACGAACCCCATGCTTTGGGCGAGTGCGACCGGCTCCAGCTCATCCCACGTCGTCGGGTCGGAATCGCCAAGGAATGGCGCCCGGAACAGCCGCATCGAATGGCCGGTGATGGCCTCGAACAGCCGACGCGTGGAATTGATTTCGAGTTTCGCCATGCCTTGCGGCAGTTCGACGATGTTCGGATGCGTGAACGTATGATCACCGACATCCTGTCCTTCCTCATATTCGCGCTCGACGAGGTCGGGGTGCGCGCCCGCGTTCTCACCGATGATGAAGAAGGTGGCGTGGACGTGCTTTTCCTTCAGAATGTTGAGGATTTGCGGCGTCCAGGTCGGATCTGGACCGTCGTCGAAGGTGAGCACCAACTTTTTTGGCGCGGTACCGAAACGCTGGATGATGAACGAGGTCGGCAGGACTTCGTAATTCTCATCGACGATATCACCTGTCTCCGGGTCGAGCTCGAAGACGCGCTGGCCGGTCGACGGCTGCGCTGCGACATGCAGGATTTCGCCCTGATTCTGGAAATAGACTTCCTGCGTAGCGGGAATGGTCTTGAGGCCGTCCGGCGCGGCGGAATCATAGGGGCGCCCAAGCACCGACCAGACGGAGGGGTCCTCAGCGCCGAGGCGCCACACCGCATAGCCGGCGGGCCGATAAACGTCCGAGGCATGGACCTCGTTGAAGGTCGAGGCGCCATCGAGGAACCATATGTCGTGCGCGTGGCCGGCATCGTCCTTGTACGCGAGATGCGGATTCTCGGCGTCGGCATCGAAATCGATGTCGCTCGCGCGCATGTGGGCGATTCGCGCCACGTCCTGGAAGGTCACATCTTCCGCAGGCTTGCCCGTATTCGGCCAATCGTAGCCGTAGCTTCCGAGCGCAATGATCGTATGATCCGGATCGAGTTGTTTCATCCGGTCGTCGAGCAATTTTTCAAACCAGCTCTGGCTGGCGATCGGGCCCGCCGCACCGGTTTCCCAATGCTCGTCGTAAGCCATCAGGATCGTGTAATCGACGATCTTGGAATAGGCGACGTAGTCCCAGGAATCGTCGTCAAACGGGACTGAGAGCAGAATTTTCCAGCCGTGCGGTTTGAACGCGGCCGACATCTCACTGAGAAAAGTCCGTAGATTCGCCTGGGCGCCGTCCGGCACCTCTTCAAAGTCGACCGTCAGTCCCCGGCACTGATTGAAATCGAGAAAATCGATGATTTCTTTCAGGCGTGCGGCCCGCTTCGCCGGATCGGCGAGCCATTTGGCAAGCCCGATGCTGTCCCATTTGCCTTCGACGGAATTCTGCAAGAGCGGAAAGATCGGCTTCGTCGGATCCTGATCTCGAATCGCCTCCAGCGCGCGGTGATCGAGATCGTTGCGGATGCCAACTTCATCGCCCTGAACGCTCAGCCACGTCGGAATCACCCAGTCGAGATGCGGCAAATCCTTCTTCAGAGCCGAAAAGCTGGTCTGGTCCCAGTTGGCATAGAAGCCGATTGCCAGGCTACGGCCCGAGACTGGTCCGGAAGCATCCGCGGGCCGAGCCTTGAGATAAGCCATGCGCGCGAGATCGCGCTCCTTGCCGCGCAATTCGATGGCGACGCGCCGGGTGGATTTCTGCAGCGAATGCCGGGTGACCGTCGCTGGAACCGGAGGCCGGAAGAGCGTTTCAGCCGAGCCTTCGAGATTTGTGCTCAAAGGCGCATTGTTGCCGAGCAGCATAACGACGAAGACAACGCCGATGATCACGACCGCCGCGGCCGCGATTCGCACAGTCCACGAGAGGCGCACCGCGCGCTTGCCGGTGGGATCAAAAAAGACAGGCTTGGACCGCATTTCGAGGGATTCCGAGAACTAGATTTCAGTTTAGGCGTGGGTCAAAGCGAATGAACACGGCCTGAATACCTGCGCTGCGGGCGCGGAGACCGGCTTTTATGGATCAAACTGTTGCCTGGAAAGCACATTTTTGCCACGGTGGATCACCATTTGCTTCGCGAAACTCTGAATTGAAAGCGCGAGCCGCCTGAGCGATAACCTGTGGAAATTATGCCCCGTGCGGCTTCGCAGCCGCTTCGGCGAGCGTCCTTCGAGATTTCTTACCAAGGAGATATAGGAATGGCCGGTTTTCTTGCTCGAGGCGCGCGTCTCGCGGCCATCGCGGTGGCCTTCGCCCTGTTCGGCGCCCCCATCAAGGCCGGCGAGTTATCCGACCCGCAGACAAGCCAGATTGAAGCGGTCGTGAAGGCCTATATCCTGAAAAACCCGGAGGTCGTCCAACAGGCGATCGAGGAATTGACTGATCGCGAAAAGGCTAAAGAGGCCGCCGCGCGCAGCAAGAGCCTCAGCGACGTAAAGGGTGCGCTCTACAGCTCGCCAAATGAATCGATCGTCGGCAATCCGCAAGGCAAGATCACGCTGGTCGAGTTCTTCGACTACAATTGCGGCTATTGCAAAAAAATGCTGCCCGATCTCGCCCGGCTGATCAAAGCCAATCCGGACCTCAAGGTCGTCCTGCGCGATTTCCCGATCCTTTCGGATGCCTCCGTCGATGCGGCGACCATTGCGGCTGGCGTACGGGGTCAATTCAAGGGCGACAAATTCTGGGAATATCACCAGCGGCTTCTGGGTATGCATGGCTTGGTTGGCAAGCAGCAGGCAGTTGATCTGGCCGAAGAGATGGGCGCCGACATGCCGCAGCTTGTGCGCGATGCGCAGGCGCCGGCGGCCAAGGCGGGCCTTGAGGAAGGGTTCAAGCTCGGCCATGTGCTGCAGATTGAGGGCACGCCGTCCTATATCGTCGGCGATACCGTCGTCGACGGCGCCGTCGGCTATGCCGAGCTGCAAACCAAAGTCGACAACATCAGGAAGTGCGGCAAGGCCATTTGTTCCTAACCTGTTCGCCAGACAGCTTCTTTGAAGGCTGTCCGCGTGCATCTCGGGCTTTCTTTGCTGCGGGAAGCCGGTTAAGGAAGCTTCGCGCTGGCCCCCTCAATAAAGCTCAATGATCAAGGCGATTCACGTCCTCAACGGACCCAACCTCAATTTGCTCGGAACCCGAGAGCCGGATGTTTACGGCCACGAAACGCTCGCCGATATCGAGGCACGTCTTTCGGCGGTGGCGGCTCTACAAAATGTCACGCTGCACTTCCGCCAGTCCAATCACGAGGGCGATCTCGTCACCTGGATCCAGGATGCGGGGCGCGCCGGCGAGCCGGTGATCCTCAACGCGGGCGCCTACAGCCACACGTCGATCGCTATTTTCGATGCGATCAAAGGCTCAAACGCCCATGTCATCGAGGTACATCTGTCGAATATCCACGCGCGCGAACATTTTCGCCATCATTCCCGCCTATCCGCGGCCGCCCGCGGCGTGATCGTGGGATTTGGCTCGCGGTCTTATGACCTTGCCCTGCAAGCCCTCCTGTTCGCCCCAACGACCGGCGAGAGTTAAAAACATGACAGAGAAGAAACCGGTCATACCGGCCCCGCCCTCCCCAATCGATCCGCAACTCGTCGAGACTCTCGGCGAAATCGCCAATCGGCTCGACCTCAGTGAAATCGAGGTCGCCCAAGGCGAATTGAAGATCAAGGTCAAACGCCAAAGCGCAAACGCCGCGGCCGCACCCATCGCGGTTGCCGTACCGGCGTTGTCGACCATTCAGGCCCACGCTCTTGCACCGGCCGCGAATGAGGCCGCCCTGGCGATCGCTGCCAACGCGGTCAAATCCCCGATGGTCGGCACCGCCTATCTGCGGCCGTCGCCGGAATCGGCGCCCTTCATCACCATCGGCATGCAGGTCAAGGCCGGCGAGAAGCTGCTGTTGATCGAAGCGATGAAGACTTTTAACGAGATCGTCGCGCCCCAGGGCGGAACTGTGACGTCGATCCTTGTGGAAGACGGTCAACCCGTCGAGTTTGGCCAGCCTCTCGTCGTTGTTGAATGAGAGGCGCCCCGTGAGCGCGCATGTTTGACAAGATACTGATTGCCAATCGCGGCGAGATCGCACTGCGTATTCTTCGCGCGGCGAAAGAGCTCGGCATTGCGACCGTCGCCGTGCATTCAACCGCCGATGCGGAAGCGATGCACGTCAAGCTCGCGGATGAATCGGTCTGTATCGGGCCGCCGCCGGCGCGCGAATCCTATCTCAATATCCCCGCGCTGCTTTCGGCGTGCGAAATCACCGGCGCCGAGGCGGTGCATCCGGGCTACGGCTTCCTCGCCGAAAACGCCCGCTTTGCTGAAATTCTCGAGGAACATCAGATTGATTTCATCGGCCCGAGTGCCGAACACATCAAACTAATGGGCGACAAGATCGAGGCCAAACGCACGGCGAAAAAGCTCGGCATCCCCTGCGTGCCCGGCTCCGATGGCGCGGTAGAACCCGACGAAGCTATGCGAATCGCCAAGGAGATCGGCTATCCGGTCATCGTCAAGGCGTCCGCTGGCGGTGGCGGGCGCGGCATGAAGGTCGCGCGTTCGGCGAAAGAACTTTCGAATGCGCTCGCGACTGCGCGCAGCGAAGCCAAGGCGGCTTTCGGCGACGACGCCGTCTATCTCGAAAAATTCCTCGACAATCCGCGCCATATCGAAGTTCAGATTTTGGGCGACGGCCAAGGCCATGCGATCCATCTCGGTGAACGCGATTGTTCGCTGCAACGGCGCCATCAGAAGGTCTTCGAGGAAAGCCCCTCACCCGCGCTCAATCTCGCTCAGCGGCTTGAGATCGGCGAGATCTGCGCCAACGCCATGCGCGAGATGAATTACAAAAGCGCTGGGACGATCGAATTCCTCTACGATGAGGGTAAGTTCTACTTCATCGAAATGAACACCCGCATCCAGGTCGAGCATCCAGTAACCGAGATGGTCACCGGCCTTGATCTCGTGAACGAGCAGATCAAGATCGCCGCCGGCTCACCGCTGAGCATCTCGCAAAGCGATGTGACGATGCTGGGCCACGCGATCGAATGCCGGATCAACGCGGAAGATCCGAAAACCTTCCGGCCATCGCCTGGCAAGATCGCCTATTATCACCCGCCAGGTGGCCTCGGCGTGCGTGTCGATAGCGCCGCCTACGCCGGTTATACGATCCCGCCCTATTACGATTCTCTCATCGGCAAACTGATCGTACATGGCCGCACGCGTGACGAGGCGATGTTGCGGCTGAAGCGAGCGCTCGATGAATTTATCGTCGATGGAATTGAGACGACAATTCCGCTGTTCCGCGCGCTGGTGCGCAATGCGGATGTACAAAATGGCGAATACAACATCCACTGGCTCGAGCATTTTTCTCGAAAAAGGCGGGATGGATAAGGCCTGAAGCGACTTAGAGCACTGTGACGGCGTCCTTGGCTTGCGGCGCGTCGGCCAGTTCGTCCTCGGGCGTGCCGACGAACCGGCCGAAACGCAGCGATAGCGGCGGCAAGATAAACAGATTGAGCGCCGTCGAGGTGAACAGGCCACCGAGAATGACGAGCGCCATCGGGCCTTCGATTTCGCGGCCCGGCGTATTCATGCCGATCGCCAATGGCAGAAGACCAAGCCCGGTTACGAGCGATGTCATCAAGACAGCCGCCAGCCGATCGCCGGCGCCGTGAACCGCCGTGTCTCTATCCCACGCCCTCGCGTCGACCGAGACCAGCATGCTCGTAATGCGAGATCATCATCATCGAATTGCGCAGGGTGATGCCGAACAAGGTGACGAATCCGACCAGCGAGCCGAGCGAAAGCACCGCGCCAGAAAAATAGACGGCCACAACGCCGCCCACGAGCGCAAAAGGCAGGTTCGCGAGCGTCACGAGTAGATTGCGCCAATTGCGCGTGACGATCGACAATAAAAGAACAATCCCGACGCCGGCGAAGATCGATTTCAGCATGAGATCTTGCTGCGCTTGCGCCTGACCTTCCGCGGCGCCGGTGAAGACGATGTAAGTATCTGGCGGCAATTTGAGCTTGGCGAGTGCGGCGCGTGCGTCCTTCACGAAGGAAGCCGGATCCCTGCCCTGGACGTCGAGCGTAATGGATTGCAATCGCCGGCCGCCTTGATGCTCGATAAGGTAAAGGCCTGACGTCGGCTCTATGTCGGCGACTTGCGCCAGCCGCACATAGGTGCCGTCGGGCGCGCGAAGCGTGAGGTCGCCAATCCCCATCACATTGCCACCAGCGACGCTCCGCGAGCCGAACGATGACATTGAACACGCGGTCGGCCTCATAAGTCTGGCCGACAACATCGCCTTGATATGCGGTGCGCACGACATCGAGGACGTTAGTGGGCGCGATGCCAAAGCGGCGCAGATCGGTCGACCGAAGCCTGATCGAGACCTGTGGCAGGCCGAGCGGAGATTCCAGCTCCACCGAGGCCGCCCCCTGGACTCTGCGAAGGATCGTCACGACGCGCTTGGCCGTGTCATTGATCGCGCCAAGATCGCTGCCATAGACGTTGACCGCAACTGGTGTCGAATAGCCGGAAAACGTTTCGTTGACGCGCTCGGTCAGGAACGTATTGGCGGAAATGTTGACGCCGGGAAAATCCAACAGGTGATTGAGCAACGCCTGTTTGGCATTCATCGCGGCACTGCCGGAGATCGGGTTAAGCTCGACCTCGAATTCGCTCTGATGCGTGCCGTGCGTATCGCCCGCCGCCGCCTGCTCGACGCGCCCCACGCGCTGCGCGACGGTTTTCACCATCGGCAATTTCAGCATGGCGTCGGCGATCCGCGCGCCCATCCGCAAGCCCTCGGCAGTCGACGTGCCGGGCATCGACGTCATGTGGACGATGAAATGGCCTTCCTGCAAATCAGGTAAAAATGTTTCGCCGAAAAGCGGCAGCAATGCGAGGCCGGCCGATGGTCAGGACGGCGGCAAAGAAAATCGCGACGCGCGGCGCGCCGACGATGATGCGCAGAAGCCGTTCGTAACCGCCGCGGGTCCATCTGACGACGGGCGGCACATGCGCCTTGGCGTGGTGGGGAAGCAGCAGCAAGGAGAGCGCGGGCGTAACGGTCAGCGCCACGATCAGCGAAGCAACGACCGCGTAAATATAAGTAAGCCCAAGCGGCGCGAAGAGCCGCCCGGCAACACCTGACAGGGTCACGACCGCAGAAAGACGAGCAGCACCGCGAAGGTCGCATAGACGACGGCACTGCGCACTTCAAAGGTAGCTTCCAGGACCACGCGCGCGGCAGGACGCGGCTGTGGCAAGAGTTCGTTCTCGCGCAATCTGCGGGTGATGTTTTCGATGCCGATCACCGCATCGTCTACTACCTCGCCGAGCGCGATCGCCAGACCGCCGAGCGTCATTGTGTTCAACGTAATGCCAGATCGCTGCAAGATAACGACAGCCGCAAGCAGAGAAATCGGGATGGCCGTGCAGCAGATGGCTGCGGCGCGGAGATCGAAAGAAAGAGAATGAGAACGGCGATCACCAGCACGCCGCCGATCAACAATGACGAGCGCAAATTGTTGGTCGCCGCGACGATGAAGTTCGCCGGCCGGAATAGACCCGTATGAAGCGTGACGCCTTCGGCCTTCAGACTGGGGTTGAGATCGGCAAGTGCGGCCTCAATGGCGTTTGTGACCTCAAGTGTGTTTGCACCATATTGCTCGTCGATATTCATCACGACGCCGGGCTGGCCATGATCGCAGCCGGCACCATCGAAGGTTCCGGCGCCTCGATCACATCGGCGACGTCGCCGAGCGTGACGCGGCCGCCATTGGGCAATGGTACGATCGGGTACGATCGTGCGGGCGATATCTTGGGAATCTAGACCCGACGTGTCCGTCTGCAGAGTGATGCGCTGGTTTGGGGTGCTGATAAAGCCCGCACCACCGACGCCGGTCGCGCTGCGCGCCGCTGCAAGCACTTCCTCCATACCGAGGCCATAACGGATCAGCCGATCCGGATGGACGAGGATTTGTGTCGACTTTTCCTCGCCGCCAAAGACTTCCGCGCCAGCGACGCCTGGCACGGACAAAAGGCTCGGCCGGATCGTCCATTTGGCAATCGTCCGCAGCTTCATCAGCGATTGCCGGTCGGATGTGATACCGAGGACCATGATCGTGGCGCCAGACGACGTCATCGGTGTCATTCCGGGTGCCTGGACGCCAGGCGGAAGCTGATTGGCAAGTGTCGCGAGCCGCTCGGCCACCTGCTGGCGAGCCAGATAACGGTCCGTCGTCACATCGAAATAGACCTTGATGTCGGAAAGGCCTTGAATCGAGCTCGACTCGATGCGTTGCAGATTGCCGATTCCGTTGACGGCTTCCTCGATAGGCCGCGTGACGAGAGTCTCGACCTGCTCTGCTGAAAAGCCCGGCGCTTCAGTCTGGATATCGACTTGCGGCGGTGCAAATTCAGGAAATGCATCGTAGCTCGCGTGGTCGAGCACATAAATGCCGTAAGCCACCAGCAGACAAGCAAGCACGACGACGATGACGCGAAAGCGCAGCGCAAAGCGGATGATCGAGGCCTGCAAACCGGCGATGCGCATCATCAATCCTCGACCGGGACCGAGGCGCGGAATTCTTCCGAAAGCAACATCTGCGCGCCCTGGATAACGATCCGGGCGTCAGCCGGAAGGCCGGAGACGACAAATCCGTCGCGCGGGGCCGAGCTCGCCGGATTGATGCCCTGGCGAATGAAAGTCGTCGGCTGCGTGCGGATGTAAATCCAGGCTTTGCCTTCGAGCCAAACCACCGCCGAATCCGGCACGATAAGTCCAGGCTGCCCGCTCGCAACAGCCAGCGTGACTTCGAGCGCGAGACCCGGCAGCAGATTTTGCGCCGGCGCCTCATAAAGGTAGCTTATCCCCTGCAATTTCGGGTCAGCCGTGCTCGCCAGCGACACGAAACGAAGCCGCACATCGGTCGTGCCGTAGAGCGCGCTCGCAATTGCCGGCGGCGTCGAGATGGCCACATCGGGCGGCAACGTCACGCGCACCAGATAATGATTGCGCGCAAGCAGATCGTTGATCTCCGGGCCGCCGCTTGCCAAAGCGTTGGCGATCGCCTCACCCCAGGCCTGCCGTGTGTTGGCGATAATGGCGGCGGTACGCGCCCGCGCCGCTGCAAGCGCATTGGCATCGACATCGAATCCGCTGCGCGCGGTCTGCAATTGCGCGGTCGAAACATTCTGTTGATCTTTGTTCAGAACCTGCGCGCGCTGATAGGCAGCCTGCGAGCTCCCGAGACGCGATTTTGCCGCTGCGACCTGGGTTTCGGCCTCGAGATATTGATTTTCGAAATCGGCAAGTCCGGCGGGATCGAGCACAGTGCCGAAGCCGCGCATGTAATTCCGCGGCGGCGCGGTATCGAGTTTCGCGGCAACGATGCCGGCATTCTGCTGTTCTTGCGCCGTCAGCGTCAGAGTCGGCACGCCATCCTTGATCGTGAGCCTCACTGGATTGGGATTGTCATTGTCGCTGTCTTCATCCGCGTGCGAGGGGATGAGATAAAACGAGCCAAGCACGCCGCCGATCGCAAATGCGAGCAACAGCAACGCCGCGAGGCGAAATCTTCTGACAGCATTCATGACGAAGACCTCGGCGGCAATTGCGTCTCCGGCAATATCAGCAGGATATCCGGACCGTAGAGCGGTCGCTCCAACGCATCTTCCAGCGACCCCAAAGCCTCGCGTTGCTGCAGCATGGCGTCGAAATCGGTGAGCGCTGTAATCGCGGCCTCCATTTGTGTCGAAACGAGTGTCGGGCGATCCGCCTGCCCCGCGCCAAAGGATTTTTCGACTGACGCGCACGGTGCGCCTCATCCGCCTGCATCGCCTCGGCACTCGTCAGGGATTGCGTTGATTTACGATAGGCGACAGTCGCGTAATCAAGCTCGCCGATAATCTGCGCCTGCAAGGCGATAAAACGCGCTGCCGCCTCGCGCCGCTTGGCAATAGCCTCGGCGATCGCGCCCTGATTCTGATTGAAGATCGGTAGCGTCGAGACGACGTTGAGCTGATATTGATTGATCCCGTATTCGTAACTGTAGCCAGGGCTCAGCGTGATATCGGGATATTGCCCGACGATCGCCAATTTAAGCGCCGACTGGCTCGCCGAATATGTCGCGAGGCTCGCCTGAATATCGGCACGCCGTGTGAGGGCCTCGCGCCGCCACGCGTCGGAAGTCGCGGCCGCGGTCAAAGCCGGCGGCCTGTTGAAGTCGCCGGTTTCGAGTGCGATACCGTCCAGCGCCTGATCGGGAACGCCAATGGCCGTTGCGACCTGAACGCGGGCCTCGGCCACAGCCAGATCGAGGTCGTGCATCGCCAACGTGACCTCGGCACGATTGACGCGCTCGCGTGAGACGTCGAGCGCAGACGCTTCGCCGGCTGTCTGACGATGCTCCAGCAATTCCACGAGCTGATTTTGCAGCGCAAGCCGGCGCTGGGTCAGAGCCAGCCGGCGCTGAGCCGCCCAAAGCGCCAGGAGCGCGGTGCGGACGCGGCTGCGCACCTGCCAGGCCGCCGCCGCAATATCCCAGCGGGCTGCCTGCTCCAGCCGTTGCGCCTCCGCCGTGCGCGCCTCCCGCCGGCCGAAGGCGTCGATCATGAAGTCGATCGCCGGCCCGATGGTCAAGGGCGCGGCGCCGATCGGAATCGCCTCCGGCACAAGCCCCTGCCCGACGATGTTGGTGAAGTTCAGGACCGGATTGGGATGTTCGTTGGCCGTAATGACCGCCGCCTTTGCGCCGGCCAGTTTGGCCTCGGCGAGCGCAATATCCGGATGGTAATAGAGCGCCGCCGCCGTGAGACTGGCCAGATCCCAGCGAATTCGTGCATCGGGCCCAGAGTCCGGCCGTGTCGTCGCCAGAACGAATTGGCGCAGGCGAGGATCGCCGAGACTACGGCTTTCCAGCGAGGCAGCCGTCACGGCTGGGGAAAGCGGAACGGGCTGATCGCGCACGCAGCTAGAGGCAAGAATGCCGGCCAAAGCTGCCATCGAAAGCCTGCGCACACATGTCATCCCGGTTCCCTGCCGCGTGTGGCGCCTCTGCTGGCGACTGAACGTGGCTATTAGATTGTTATAGTCTCAAGGAATTTCGGGAAATGATCCGAGCCGTCTCTCCCCACGTTTCTAGCCGAATGTGCCAAATATGAAACTTTATACGGGAATTTTTGGCAATGCTCGGAGCGGCTATGAAAGGCTGCGCGATTTTGGTGAACCCGGCCGTCCGGCGCTTGACGCGGCCGCTGGCCTGAACACATCTTTTAGGCATGAGCCGGCCACGCCAGGAATTTGAGATTACCCCTGACATCTTGATGCGCGCCTATTCGATCGGCCTTTTTCCGATGGCCGAGAGCGCGGAAGATCAGAACCTCTTCTGGATCGATCCAGAGGCGCGCGGCGTCTTCCCGCTCGATAAGATGATCATCTCCAGGAAGCTGGCGCGTCTGGTGCGCTCAGACCGCTTCGAGGTTCGGATCGATTATGATTTCGAGGCCGTGATCGATGCCTGCGCGGGCGTCGGCGAAGGGCGCGAGAAGACCTGGATCAATCAACGGATCAAGAAGCTTTACCGCCAGCTCTTCGATCTTGGCCGCGTCCACACGGTCGAGGCGTGGCGCGACGGGGTCCTGGCAGGCGGACTTTACGGCGTTGCGCTCGGCGCAGCCTTTTTCGGCGAGAGCATGTTCCATCGGCAGACTGATGCGTCGAAAGTCGCATTGATCCATTTGGCCGGACGGTTGGCCGCCGGCGGCTTCCGCCTGCTCGACACGCAATTCGTGACGCCGCATCTGCAATCGCTTGGTGCAATCGAGGTTTCCAAGGAGACGTACCGTCTCGCCCTGGCAGACGCGGTCGCGCACGAAGGCGATTTCCTGGTTTGGCCTAAAAACCAGCCGGTCATGGGTCGCGAGGTCCTTGCAGCCCTTGAGGGCGCCGGCAATCCGGCGTCCGAAATCTAGTTATTGTTATTATTGTCGGGCGGCAGCATGCCGGGCACTTGCGGCGGCGGGGCCTGGTCGTCATCACCGCCATTGTCAGGCGATGGTCTGGGTGTGCCGGGACCAAGCCTGTCCTGATTATCGCCGCCATTGTCCGGGGGCGCCTGAAACCCGGGCGGCGGGCTGACATCGACCGGCCCGTTTTGCATGTCCTGCGGCGTTTGCTGCGCGCTATGCCGGACGTGCCGCGGCGGCTTGGCCGGTACGGGTGCTGGCGCGGGCTCAGCGTCGGAATTTTGCGGCGTTTGCTGTGGCGCCGGCGCGGCCTCCGGCTCCGGCGTCGCAGCCGTCGTCGGCGGTGATGCAATGACCTGAGCTGTGCCTTTGCAATCCGTCAGCCAGATATCATAGATCGGATGGTCGAGTGCGTTGAGACCCGGGCTCGCCGCAAACATCCAGCCGGAAAAGATGCGGTTGGTGTTTTTGTTGGCATCGACCTCATCGACTTGAACGAACGTATCCGTCTGTGGCGCTTCGGTCGGCGGCCGGGTGTAGCAGACGCGATCGGTGACAAGCAGCGAGCCGAACTGCACCGTTTCGTTGGCACTGACCTCAAACGAGATGATGCGGCCGGTGATTTTATCGAGGCCGGAAAAGACCGCGATCGAATGCTTGATTTTGTCCGCCGCGGCAGGCCCCGAGATCGCGAGCGCGAGCCCAAGGCTCAGAAATGACGCCGAGACGCCGCGCGCTCTTCTTTGCATAGGGATCTCGGTCCGCCGCGCGATTGTCGTTTTGGTGGGCGGCGACAGGAGCATCAAACTCCGGCCGGAATAGGGCCGGTCAGCCGACGATCTCGTTGCCGGCAAAGAACTGCGCGATCTCAATCGCGGCAGTCTCGGTCGCGTCCGATCCATGCGCCGAATTTTCGCCGACCGAGAGCGCGAACTGCTTGCGCACTGTGCCATCCGCAGCCTTCGAGGGATCGGTCGCACCAAGCACTTCGCGATATTTCTTGATCGCGTCCTCGCCTTCGAGAACCTGCACGACGACCGGACCGGCGGTCATGGTTTCGACCAGTTCGCCGAAAAACGGCCGCGCCTTGTGAACCGCATAAAAGGCCTCGGCCTGCGCCTGTGTCATC